>JAMCVM010000079.1 GCA_023475835.1 Bacillota bacterium
ATTTCTGACGGGGACGATCGGGTTTCGTACGTTGTGCAACCGGGTTGGAGCTGCTCCGTCACGCCGAGGATGGAATTTTGTAGATCCTCCGCTGCAACGGGGATCCACTCATGAAGGGGTCTACAACCACTCCGCAGCCTGGCAACTTCAGGTCCGTCATACGTGGCTCTGGGCCGAGTGGGCTGTCCGGCAGGCTCAACAAGCCGCTGCCTCAAATTCGAGCGCAGCGATGTTACCACTCATCGCCCATTGGCCGTTGATGGTGTGGCCTAAAATCGCGACGGCCGTAGAGCAGGGACCATCGCCATCACCCGCTTACGACACCGTACAGAGGGAATGGCGCCGACAACTCGAACGGATGCCTGGCCCCACGGTGATTGGCGAGGCGCTGGAGCCATTGGAAGCAGGACTGGCACAGGATGCTGACCGATATTGGAACAGCTTCTGTACCCGTTACGGCGGTTGTCCCTACGATCATGTCGTGCCCAACCTGTGCATTGTCATCGGAGCCCTATGGGCCTCCCCGGAGGACATTCCAGCGGCGGTCGAATTTACCATCGCCCGCGGGTTCGACGTCGTCGGTAATGCTTTGATCACCGCTACGATCTTAGCCGGCGTGTTAGGAGCGCGAGCGGCAGCCCCTACCTTTGCAATGGTGCCGAAGATCATCGAAACCGGCATACAACAAACCATAGCCTATACTACTTTATCTTGGCGTTTCTAAGTCCGTTCTGCCAAAGGCCGATGACTTGCCGGATAGTCCGGGGTAAGGCGGTCACGGTCCAACCCATTTCGAAGGAGCGAGCTCGTATGGCCATGATACCACCACGGCGGTGCTTTTCCTGGAAAGCATGGCAACCCAAAGGTCCGGCTTTTTCCCCCGACGGATATCCTGTTGTGCACACCGACGTTCAGCGCCGTTTGGCACCGTACTCCAATGATTGGGAGCGATCTTCGAGTGATCGTTCACGGCCGAGTCTCTCTCAATGATTGGACACAGGACCAGGCCTGGGAACAACCGCTCCATGAACGGTCTCGCAAACGTTTCCGCCGTCGATTGGTCCTGAACGTAGGTGTAGGCCAAACGAACCAAACGATCGGCGTAAGCAACTATCCAGGTGCGCAGTGGCTCTTCCGAATCCAATTCATCACTCTACCTTCATGGGTACGATGCTGGTCAACGCGCATTTGTTTCACCGTAGACAAAATCCAATCCCCCCATACCGTCTGATCCCTATCACCATGAGTACAACGTAACCAACCGGGGGAAGGTTACCACGGATTTAAAGGTAGTTGCCGCGTTAACGGGGTCCTTAGTACAGCAGGGCTTGCCTCCGATCAATCCATGGTAAGCGATGGATCATTCGGGTCAAGAGGCTCAATGCGCAAACATGCGCTCAAGGCAGACAGTGGAGTGCGATTGGTCCTTCTGTCTTCAAAAATTCCAACCAGCCGGGGACAGCAAATCGTCGAGTACGGACCGCACATTCCAACCTTGATAGAAATTGCCAAAGAGGGTGGTTTAGACTAACAAACGGGGTATTCCAACCTCAGATGGTACATAGCCTTTAGTAATAACAGAAAGTGCGTAAGAGCCAAACCTTGGAAGATTTGTCCATGAGCGGTATTGTGAAGTCTGCATGCGCCAAAGAGGAATAGTTCCTCTTATCGGACAATAGCCATGAGTCTCTGTGTTCGGATTTGTCCGGAGTGATTAAGGACTGACGTCGTCGGCTACTCGAGCAGTCGTTGAACGCACGGTCAGGACTGTGCCGTGTGCGTTGCAAGGGCAGACTTTGGTGCTTGACTTGACGCCCTGACCCCAGGTGATTACCATGGCAGAAAGCGCAGAGTCGGTGGTAGTTTTAGCCGACACCGAAGTTGGTTGATTAAGGGAACCGGGGTTGGAGGGGCTAAGATGACGATCGGGGGGGAGGCATCGGAGCCTCGAATAAAAAGTTCATTGTCTCGACTGAAACAGCGAAATGTCGCCAAGATTATGCACGCGTTGTACACGCATCGTCAGTTGACGCTAGCTGAGGTGAGTTCGCTAGTCGGCTTGAAACGGGCGACGGTGGCCGTGTTACTTGGCGAGTTGGTTGCGGGTAAGGTTGCTCAAGAGAACGGGGTTAGTCAAGACACGGGAGGACGACACGCGAGGACTTTTGGGCTGGCGACGGCAGCGTTTCGTGCCGTTGGCGTCAATCTGTATCGTGGAGGCGTTCAAGTCGCGGTCACGGACCTTATGGGCAATATTTTGAAGTTCTCCGAGTATCCGGTCGCACCGTCGGACCTTGATCTTGATGCACTGAAAGAGACTATCGCGACGATGGTAGCGATGGACCCGGAGCCGGTGGTGGGGATCGGGGTGGGAGTGCCTGGCCCGATTGACTTAAGGACGGGAATGGTCTTAAATCCCCCGAATTTCGTTAGTATGCACGGAGTCGAGTTGAGAACGACGATGGCGAATTGGTTTGGATTGCCGGTCGTCCTGGATGATGACGCAAGGACGCGTGCCGTAGCGGAGTGGATGCTTGGTAGCGGACGAGGTCATCACGATTTAGTCTATGTTTCTGTGGGAGCGGGAATAGGGTCCGGCATCATTATTCATGACCAAATCTACTATGGGGTACACGGACTAGCTGGTCAAGTCGGCCATGTCACCGTGGACCCGGAGGGTGCGCGGTGTTCCTGCGGGAACGTAGGCTGCTTGGAGGTTGTGGTTGTGCCGTTACTCCGCAGTCCGACGCCTGATCATCGACGGATTGCTGAATTGCTATCGCAGGCCATCATTGCAGTGGGCCTGTTTATCGACCCCGAGTTGGTCATTATCGGTGGAGATGCACCACGATTAGAGCTAGTGGTGTCCATCGTAGCCGAAGAAGTCTCCCGGTATGCACCGTTTGCGAAAATGGATGTGCGGGCAGGGGTACTGGGCAAGAACACGGCCGTGTTGGGTGCAGCCATGATTGCGGTCGGGCAGTTCTTAAATGATCCCAAAGTCGCCATGTCTTGAACGCCATGCCCGCGCATCCCCTTATTAGGCGATGGCCAAGAGGAGGTCAAACGGGAGGCGGCCTCTTGGCTGCATGGCGGGCTTTTCTACCAAAAGTTCAAGCCTTACTAGAAGGCTGGTATGTAAGTGGCAAAAATTCTATTCACAGACACTGAAGCCCGTATGGCAGCGATGGTGGAAAGGTAGTGGGCCTTGTTTTTCACCATTCTCCAAGGACGCCTTGGAGGTTGCCGGCGCAGGTTTTCCTCAACGCCGCGTGCTCAGCGCATGGGACAGAGAAGCGCGCCGTTTAGCATTTCCATGAGGAAAATGGGTGGTCCATGGTCATGCGTTTAGGTGGATTCGGAAATCCTCGCCAAACTATCTACTCGGCATTGAAGATCTGATACTGGCACCGATCAGATTTGAGTGCCGTAGCCCTCTTGATCAAGGAGTCCGTTTCAATTCTTTAGTGCCGAATATCTAGATGGTGCGCCTGCCCATAGATACGATATACTATAGTCTAACGTTGGAAGCTTAAAGTGAACTGGCTTGGCAACTCGCAGCCAATCGCCCGCAAGGAGATTTGGTTGGTTGAAATTCAATGAGACGACCTTCGGAATTCGGGCGGACTTGGATGAGAAAGGCAGAGTGGAGTATGCATGGGATGTTGCAAGAATTAATCGGCCGCTATCCCGATTTAGCCCCGGTTGCTTCGGATGTTGAATCAGCATTTGATGTTCTGGTGGCGATGTATGCCAGGGGAGGGAAGTTGTTGGTCTGTGGAAACGGAGGAAGCGCAGCCGATAGCGATCATATCGTAGGTGAATTGATGAAAGGGATGTGTATGACTCGCCCACTTAAGGGCGAGCGACTCGCACAATTGACAAATATTCCCCGGGCGAATCGTTTGCAACAGGGGCTGCCAGCAATTTCCTTGTCTGCTCAGACCGGGCTTATGACCGCGATTTTAAATGATCAAGGAGGCGACTTGATTTATGCTCAACAGGTTCTCGGCTACGGTAAGACAGGGGATGTGCTTTGGGGAATTAGCACATCCGGGATGTCCGTGGATGTCGTTTATGCATTAGAGGTGGCCAAGACGCTCGGCGTGATCACCATTGGTATGACCGGCAAGCGGGGAGGAGCGCTAAAGGCTTGGTCTGATGTGCTCATCCAGGTGCCGTACGAGCTGACCCACGAAGTGCAAGAACGGCATCTGCCCATCTATCACACGCTGTGCAGGATGGTCGAACAGGAGTTTTTCAGCTCATGAGTATTCTAGCCGGAATCGACATTGGAGGGACAAAGTGTGCGGTCAGTCTCAGCCGGGGAACCCGCGATGCCATCGAGATTCTTGCGGAACGGAGATTTCCCACCCCGGGGGATTCGACCTCTACGTTGTCCGCGCTGCTTCAGAGTCTAGATGTCCTGGTGAATGAGACCGGAATGAATCCTGAAGCCATTGGAATCAGTTGTGGCGGTCCACTGGATGCGCAGGCCGGAGTCGTTCTATCGCCCCCAAATCTACCTGGGTGGGATCAGGTGGACGTGGTGTCTCCGTTTGCTGCCCAATTTGGGGTGCCTACGGGACTGGAGAACGATGCCAATGCAGGCGCATTGGCCGAGTGGTATTGGGGCGCCGGGCGAGGGCTACACCATCTGGTCTTTCTAACCTTTGGCACTGGGATGGGTGCGGGCCTGATTTTAAACGGGGCGCTGTATGCAGGCACCTCTGGTTTGGCAGGAGAAATCGGCCACTGGCGTCTGAGCCCTTCGGGTCCCTGGGGATTTGGTAAGGAGGGATCGTTTGAAGGTTATTGCAGCGGAGGAGGGATTGCTCGCCTAGCGGAACAATCCCTTCCGCTGTGGATTGGGGCAGGGCGAGCGACCAATTTGGCCCCTGATGGAGTTGCCCGATCGCCAATGACGGCAGAACTCGTGGCCAAGTGGGCCAATCAAGGCGATGCATTGGCCTTAGAAGTCTTTCGAGAGTCGGGCCGAAGACTGGGTCAGGCTTTGGCCTTATTGGTCGACCTGTTAAACCCCGAACTTATCGTCTTGGGTAGTATTTTTGGACGGCAGCGGCATTTGCTGGAAGCTCCTCTCTGGCAGGCTCTTCGCCTGGAGGCGCTGGAAGGCGCGTTGGCGCGATGTCGAGTCGAGCCGTGTGGATTAGGAGAAAGGATTGGCGATATGGCTAGCGTGGCGGTGGCATTGGCCGCACTACAAGCCGACGGCGGTCGCTGAGGATCGCCGTGATGACGAAATCGCATAGACTACGATGCCCAAATCATGAGGAGGAAATCCTGTGCAACAAACGAAACCATTATATCTGATTGGCAATGCGCACATCGATCCGGTGTGGTTATGGTCTTGGGAAGAAGGATTTCAGGAAATCAAAGCCACGTTTCGTTCGGCCTTAGATCGCATGCAAGAAGACACGGAGTTCCAGTTCAGTGCATCTTCTGCAGCTTTTTACGAATGGATCGAAACCAACGAGCCGGCCATGTTTCGCGAAATTCAGCAACGGGTGGCCGAAGGACGATGGTGTATTGTTGGTGGGTTATGGGTCGAGCCGGATTGTAACCTTCCCGGAGGAGAATCTTTTGCTCGTCACGGACTCTTGAGTCAACGCTATTTCCGAGAGAAATTTGGAGTCACGGCCCAAATTGGCTATAACCCGGATAGTTTCGGGCATCATGGGATGTTGCCCCAACTCCTGCGGTTAAGTGGTCTTGACGGATATGTGTTTATGCGCCCGGGTCCGCATGAAAAAGAGTTGCCTAGTCCCGTGTTTTGGTGGGAGTCGGACGACGGGTCCCGGATCATGGCCTTTCGCATTCCGTTTTCTTACGGAAGTTCGGGTGCGGATTTGACGCCGCACTTGGAACGTTGCCTCGGGGCTCAAGGCTATCCTGATGCGGGCGTTATGTGTTTTTTTGGAGTGGGCAATCATGGCGGTGGACCGACTCGAGAGAACCTAGCCAGCATTCGTCGTTTTGCTCAAGCTCATCCTGAGACCACGGTTCGGTTCAGTTCCCCGAATCAATATTTTACGGAGATGCTGGCGGCTAGATCGCCGGATTCGTGGCCGACACTTCATGATGAGTTGCAGCACCATGCGAGCGGCTGCTACGCCGCTCACTCCGGGGTCAAGCGATTCAATCGCCAGGCCGAACAACGCTTGTTGCGGGCGGAAAAGTTGGCGGTACTGGCTCATCTTGACATTGACGCGCCTTATCCTGAGCACTTTGGGGATGGGTGGAAGAACGTCCTCTTCAACCAGTTTCACGATATTCTGGCTGGAACCAGCATTGAAAGTGCGTACGAGGATGCACGCGATGCCTATGGGGAAAGCCAGTCAATTGCGGCGCGGGCTTTGAACGCAGCGATCCAAAGACTGTCCTGGAATATGGACATTGCTCAAGAGCCGGAATGGAACCCGTTGGTAGTCTTTCACCCGCAGAGCTTCCGGGCTTCTGTTCCGGTCGAGGTTGAAGTAGGCGGTGAGTCACACGATGTGGTTCTAGAAGACGACGCGGGACGGTCGATGCCGGTGCAGTGGATCACCGCACAAGCCGTCGCCGCGGGTCGCCGAAGGTTTGTTTTCATCGCAGACTTGCCTGCTTTAGGCTGGCAGTTCTACCGATATCGGAGCCTTGAAACCGACGCCGCTCCTCCAGTAGAACATGCCGGGTTAGCCTTGGGGCGCTTAGAAACGAAACGATGGCGACTCCAGGTGGACCCGACCTCTGGGGCGATTGAGAGCCTCGTTGACCGTGTGACCGGTAGCGAGGTGTTTTCAGGCCCCGCAGCCGTTGCCGTCGTGGCAGACGATCCCAGTGACACGTGGAGCCATAAAGTGGTGTCTTTTCCCCACGATGGCGAACGGTTTATCTTGGAATCCTTGGAGATCGTGGAATCTGGCTCGGTGAAGACCGTACTGCGGGTGCGGAGTCGCTATCAGACCTCATCTTTGATTCAAGACTTTACGGTCTATTCGGACTGTGATCAGATTGACGTCGATGTGGCCATCGACTGGCATGAAGCGCAGAAGATTGTCAGGCTAAAGTTCCCGGTCAATGTGAGCGAACCGACCGTGACCTACGAAATTCCGTATGGCACCATCGTACGCGAGGCCAATGGGGATGAGCAGCCAGCCCAGTCCTGGCTCGATCTGAGCGGCCGCCTGGCCTCGGGCCAGATCTATGGCGTGGCACTGTTAAACGATGGGAAATACAGTTTTAATGCTCTCGAGTCGACGTTGGAACTCACCGCCCTGCGTAGCCCCTATTACGCCCATCACGATCCCAACCGCATAGACCCTGCTCATCCACCCAACGTAACCGATCAAGGCCTACAACGTTTTCGATATGCGATCGTGGCTCATAGTGGGCCTTGGCAAAGCGCCGGCATTATTCAGAAAGCCATGGAATTGAATCAGCCACCGGTGGTGGTGAAGGAAACCTTTCATCCAGGAACCTTACCGCTTCGTGCAGAACACATCGTGCTCACTCCGCCAAACCTAGTCATGACGGCTCTGAAAATGGCCGAAGATGACAAAGGATACGTGGTCAGACTGCACGAAAGTCACGGTGTGGAGACGGACACTACCGTGCAATTCCCCAGGTGGCAGCGTACGTTCGATGTCAAATTTCGACCGTTTGAAGTCAAGACGGTCTATATTCCGACTAACCACGCGTTGGAGCCCTGGGAGGTAAACTTCCTAGAAGATCGGATGACAGAGGTGTAGGGTCGAGGGTAGAATTTAGGATTTGATTTCGTCAAGCAAGGAGCCGATCGCGTCTGTGCCCTCCGGGCTTGACCATTCTTAGATTGCAGGCGACATGGCAAAGGACTCATCACTGTCACCGAGAGGAGCAAAGAAGGCAATATGATGAAAAAAATCGCACAATTAGACAGTCGTCGAGATCGATTGTGGATTGACATTGGTTTATACTCGCAGTACAAATAAGGCAAAGGCCAAATCGCTCAAGGTTTGATTGCAGTCTGAAGTCCTTTTGGGCAAAGCGAGGCATGCCATCCGTCCCATCCAGTCCGTCGCGCTTGGAGAGGGCTTCTAGGTAGTCTCTCTGGGAATTGGGAACCAACGTCTTGAATGTGCGCGATGGAGGGCGACGCTCGAGTACCGTCGGATGAAGAGGCAGTCCAACGATGAGATGGTTAGATTGTCGGACTCAACCGCAAGCACCAGGTCACGGCATGTTTCCCAATCCATAGGTGAACCAGGAGGTTTTGTATGCCTGCAACAGCGATCGAAATCACTCGATCACACCGAGTCGAAAGCACGGCAGCACTGGACTTGGCCGTCGTTGACAGCCGAGGTTGCTTCGTAGCATGGGTTGGCGATCCACAACACCCGGCCTATTGGCGATCGAGCGCTAAACCCTTTCAAGCCTTGCCAATGGTGTTGAGTGGTGCCGCTGATGACTTTGATCTCAGCGAGCAAGAACTAGCCATCGTGTCGGCATCGCATGGCGGGGAACCTCGGCATTTGGCTCTAGTCCAGTCGATCCTGGCGAAAATCCGTGCTCAACCCTCTGACCTAATTTGCGGAAAGGACTGGCCGATTACTGCCGCGGCCCGCGATGACTTGATTGCCAACGGGAAGTCGCCCACGGTCTTGCATAATAACTGCTCTGGCAAGCACTCCGGGATGTTAATGCTGGCGACGCAGTTAGGGGCTCCGTGGACGGATTATCACCACAGCGATCATCCGGTGCAAAAGGCTATCGTGGAGAGTGTCCGAACTATGACCGGACTGTCTGCCCAGGAAGAATTGGCGACCGGCGTCGACGGTTGTGGAGTACCCACGTTTTATTTGCCCCTCAGCCGTATGGCTTTTGCTTTTGCTCAACTCGTCGATCCCCGCCGGCTGGATCCCAGTATGCAGTCGGCGGCACACCGCGTCGCCGAAGCGGTTCGTCGCTATCCTGAGATCATCTCTGGAGAAGGGCGATTAGAACAACGTTTGGCAGTTGCCACGAAATATCGAGTGGCCGCCAAAGGAGGGGCTGAGGCGGTCTTTTGTTTAGGCATTCCCGAACGCGGCTGGGGTCTGGCCATGAAAATCGCTGACGGAAGTCCGCGGGCTCTCGGTCCCGCCCTGATCGATATCTTGAAGCAGTTAGGGCTCATGGATTCTTCGGCTTTGGAAGCGGTGCAGGACTTAATTGAACCTATCGTGCGAAATCAACAAGGGGTCGCGGTAGGAGAAGTGCGATCGGTGGTCCGACTTAGTTGGGCTCGAATTGGGTTGTCGCTTGCGTAAGCACTCGCTAACCTTCTCCAAACGGATGGGATTTCGAATGGCGACCTGGGCCAACTGAGAGGCTACATCATGCAAGACGACAAAGAGGGGGTGGTCAGAGGTGTTGAGCTGGGAGCAAGTTCAGGAGTTTAAGTCCCGTGGGTTTTTGAAAGGTGATGTGATTCTCAGCGAGGATGCAGTTGACGGGTTAAGAGAAGAACTCGACCGCGTTCTGACGGATCAGTCGGAAAATAAACCCGTTCTCTCTCGTAATCTGCTGCAAAGATCTGCGCCAATGGGCGATCAGGTAGCTATGGAGATTTCGCAAGACGAGACAGTCATTCAGGTCGTGAATATCTGGATGGCTAGCGAGCGGTTTTTAGCACATGCCGCCCACCCGCAAATTTGTCAAGAGGTGGCTCAACTGACGGCCAGCGCTACGCTCCGGGTGTGGCATGATCAGGTGCAATATAAGCCGCCGATCATTGGCGGTCCAACCTTTTGGCACCAAGACCACCCTGCCTGGCCTGTTCTTCAACCGGCAGATCTGGTGAGTGCCTGGGTCGCGCTGGATGATGCCACTATCGATAATGGCTGCATGTGGATGGTGCCGGGCAGTCACCGATGGGGAGATGTTGGCCAGTTTCTTCAGACTGACCTCGAAACCTATCAGCCATATCTCACCGATCCGGCAGTGTTGCCCCAAGGGGCTGAAGTGGTTGCGGTCCCGTTTGAAATTAAGAAAGGACAAGTGGGATACCATCACTGCCTGATGTGGCACGGCGCGTATCCCAATCGTAGCGATCGCAAGCGGCGAGCGATAGCGGTCCACTATATGCCCGGGCATATTCGGTATGTCCCCAAAGGCGAGCATGTGATGGGAGCGTTTATTGACGTGGCGCCCGGATCGATCTTGACGGGTGAAGCATTTCCTGTGGTGTATCACGCCGAAGTGGGTTAGGGTCGATCTCGAAACGCGGAGACAAACGGGTTTGGGCAACGCCCGCCCCGAAGCTTAGTTTTCGATTCGAGCATGGCTCTTCGGAATGAGGCGATACCATACGGAGAATGCCGATGCGTTCGCGTGCGCCTAGCCTACCGGGATGTGGCCACCTCGTCGAAAGCGGCCAACGGAACCAAAACCTGAGAAGAGAGGGTTATGATGCGTGCCCAGTTGACTCAAGCCCAAATCGACTTTTACCAAACTAACGGTTTTTTGGCCATCGACAATCTGTTGACGGCCGACGAGGTCGCTCGCCTAGCTCAGTCGATGGAGGAATCGATGGATGCGGAGGGCATCAGCCAGCGATCAGTGCACAGCGCAACTCAAGGGCCATATTACCGCGTGCTAAATCAAAAGGTTAACGCATGGCGCGATCATGGGGGCATTGCGCAGTTTACGTGTTCGTCTGACTTGGCAGAAATGGCCAGGAAATTGGCCGGGGTGAACGGTATCCGCTTATTTCATGACCATATTCTATGGAAAATGCCGGGAGATTCGAAACCGACCCCGTGGCATCAGGATCTACCCTTTTGGCCCATGGAAGAGCCTCAGGCCTTGTCCTTCTGGATTACGGTCGATGATGTCGATGAAACCAACGGCTGCATGATGTTCGTACCCAAATCACAACGAGCGGGCAAGCTGAAGGCGATTAGCCTCGTCGAACCTGAAGACCTCTTTAGCTATGCCAACCGTGCCGGGGTCACCCCCGAAAAACCACTCATCGCGCGCTTGCGCGCGGGCAGTTGCACCGTACATTCCGGCCTCACCTTTCACTATGCCCACGCCAATCAGACGGCGCGAGCGCGAAGAGTCTTGGCAATTATCTATATCCCTGAGGGTGCTCGTTACACGGGACGCCCGCATGTCGTCAGCGACGGCGCAGGGCTACAAAGTGGGGATACGTTTCATGGCGGTCTCTTCCCTCGGCTCGCCTGAGGTGAAAACCGGGAGCGTTGCATCGATATCGAGGACACTCGTCTTGGGCCTGAAGGAGTTCAGCGCGCTTTGGTCGCAGCGAAAATATCCGGATCACTGGAAGCACTGGTGGGCCAGGCTATGATTGAAAGCCGACTGCAGGCAGAGGCCGCTTTGTCCCTGCCAGGTGATTTAATGATCGGCTATCACCGCTGACCGAAGAGTCCCAGGAGGCGAATTGTGAGCCTTGATTCCAGGAGGTTGGGCTGACACCAGGCAATATTGCCCGGGCTATTGTAGCTAAAGTTGTTTTATTGGTTCAGAACTATCAGAATCACTTGACCTCTATATGGTACTGGTGGTATAAATAATGCGAATCGCTTTTCTTGCTTGGTGCATTCACGCGAATTGAGCATTAAGAATCAACTGCTATCAATAGAGTGCGAAAGATGAGGGGAGTAGCGATTATGAAGATGAATGGGTTGAAACGGGCTTCGGCTGCGTTGAGCGCCGGTGTCGGTGCTGCCGCCTTATTGCTGGTGGGTATGGCGCCTGCTGGAACCGCAAATGGGGCTAGTATAGTCTTGCCGATGCCCGCATTTTCCAGCTTAGATCCCGCGCTTTGGGGCTCTCAGGATGTTGTCGACCAGGGGACGGTACTGGAAGGATTGACGGGATATAACGCTAAAAATCAAATTATTCCGGTGGTCGCCCAACGTTGGACAACCAGCGATCAGGGCCGAGTGTGGACGTTTTATCTTCGCCACGGGCTTAAGTGGTCGAATGGACAACCGGTTACCGCAGAAGACTTTTACTATTCCTGGATGCGTACCATGTCTCCTCAAAATACGACCTCAGCCATCTGGGCGAGTGTCGTACAATATTTTCTAAATGAGCCCGAATACCATAGCGGACAAGTGCCAGCGAGCGCGGTTGGGGTCAAGGTGGTCAACCCTTATGAACTCACCATCACGCTTCAATATCCTCACGACATCTTAGATGATTTGGCCATTGCCGGATCCATGCCGCTTTATCCCCCGGATCTGGAAGCGCATCAAACCAATTGGTTTTTACCGCAGTATTTTGTGGGTAATGGCCCCTTTGTGATTAAATCGTTTGTCATCAACGGACAAGTTACGTTAGGTCGCAACCCCTACTACAAGCCCGTTCCAGGACAGCAGCCACTGGGTAACGTGAGCACGGTGATCATGGATCCAACCCCCAGTGTACCGGTTGAGGACTATGAAGCCAATCGCTTGAACGCGGCGGTCATAATCAATCCTTCAGACTATCGTTATGTCCTTAATGATGCGAAATTGAAAGCCGATCTGCACTCGGCTCCGAATACGCAGCTAGGTTTCTTGGAATGGAACAAGTCACCAGAAGCTTCACCATTGGATAATCTGGCGGTGCGCCAAGCCATTTCGATGGCGATCAATCGTGCCCCACTAGTCAACCCGGTACAAAGCGGGATGGCTCGCGTGTCCGATATCTTTGGCTTTCCGGGATGGCCGACCGATTCGGGACAGACCCCATTGAAGTACGATGTCGCTAAGGCCCGCAAACTCTTGGCTAATGCCGGCTACCCCGGGGGGAAGGGGCTGCCCGTGATGGCCTTGGATACTCCTCCGGTGGCCAGTAACGCCATTGACGTGAATGTGGCGGAAGCTGTCCAGCAGGAATTGAAGCAGGAGTTGGGAGTGCGATTCAAGATTGTACAATTGCCGAGTACCACCTACGGGGACGTGGCTTGGCAAGGTGTGACTGCGGGTATCCTTCCCGGATACGTAATCGCCCAAGGCAGCGCTAACTGGGTGGGTGCCAGTACACTTAACTTAAAAGGTCAACAGGACCTTTTCCAACCAGGAAACCTTGGGCCTCTGGCCTACCGGGATCACATTGCCAATTATTATACGCAGCCTTATGATCTCCATGACATTCAGATGTGGGGAAACCCGAACGATGCCTCTATGGGCGTCAAGCTTTCTCAATGGGCTCCACTAACCAAGTCCGCTGAAGCGGATATCAAATGGCTGGCTGCGTTTGATGCCAAGCAGCCGGCAGGATTTCGCATTGCCCTGGAACCCCCGGGGACACCGACCAACCAACAAATCTGGAATGGGTACATTGCGGATTGGCATAAGGCTACGACGGCTTCGGCCAAACATGCCGTCTGGGTAGCCGCGTGGAAATTTGTGGGCAACTGGGAAACCGGCAATGACTTGGCCAACCTCGGCTTGAACGGCCAAGTCTATGAGTATAAATATATGCCGGCTTCACTCCTTCACGCCAACCAATGGGACACGGAGGCACTGACCACCAGTTCACAAAAACAGGTGGTACGATACACCGAAAATGTTGACAATTACATGATGGATCAGGGATACGCCATTCCACTTTACAGTGGGGAAACCTTCTATCTAGAAAATCCTTCGCTGAGCGGCTTACAGACTAATCCATACGGATTTGGACCAGGGTTCTGGCAGTTTGCATCCGTGAGCATGAAATGATCGTAGTCGGCAGTCGTTTCAGAGTCGTTTAACCCGTTTCGCGTGTTCTTGCGGGTGCCCTCGGGTTTCCTGAACCAGCTTGCGACTTCGCTAGTCGTAAGCTGGTTCTTTGATGGAGTGGAGTCCATTTCGTGGCTGGTGAGAGGTTGGGATTGATGGACGGGGTCGGCTAACATCCGAGCCCCGGTCGGAGGGGGCTCAGTCAACTTCAAGAAGTCGATGCGCGGATGAAGCGGGGCACTGAAACCCTGAAACGGGCCGGGCCGGATCGTCCGTTGGCTCCATTGATGCGCGCCTTCCAAAGCTTACGGGGGGTGATTGGTGCCCAATGGTGTCAACTTAGCGATATCTGAATACCCCGAATAGAGGTTCTAATGCGGCGTGTTGAGAAGAGTGCTGGCGTTTTCGGGATTGCCTACGCGCCGTTTTGAGCCCGACGCGGTCGAAAGGCGTGGCATGGGTGGATTCCTGCGGAGGCTTCGAGAACGAGAGGAACTGGCCGAGCATCGCGAGGGCATGGGGTATTCCACCGACGAAAGGCATTATTCGTCCGAAGATTGTGTCGTATAGGGATTGGGGGCTGTTCCCTTTCGGAGATCGCTCTAAAGGGAACGGCGACGTTTAGGGGAATCACGGTTGGCCCGCGGTGCGGGCCGGCGCGGAAACTGCCGATTCGGCCGAATCGGCGTCGCGTGTTTCCGAATCTCATGAATCAAGTCCCAAAACGCCCGATTGCGAACGTCGGCATTCTCGGCGAGCAGGATCGTGACCCACGTATCCTTCCCTTGTCCCACTGCAACCCTCGTGTTGATTTTATACCGTGCGTACTTATCGTCCTCGGGTGTCTCCGCTTGCTGGGGGTCCCACAAGGTCTGGGCTTCGGCCTCGGCCAAGGCACACAAATTGCCGAGAAGGACGGTAGCCTGAGGCTCCTGATCAATCGCCGCGGGCAAAATGCCCGCAAAATTAGCGATCTCAAACCGATTTTTGAGGACATCAAAATGGACCTCG
>JAMCVM010000243.1 GCA_023475835.1 Bacillota bacterium
AAGCGAGTTTTCTGGATAGCGACCCCATGCCGATATGGAATGGGTCGCATCAAACCGTAGCATTCTCAGGCAAGCGGGTGAAACGGGGTCTATACCGCACGGCAGACGGACACCCCGTGAATGCCGACACCAACGGCGCGGCAAATATCTTGCGCAAAAGTAACCACAGACTCGGTGTTGAGCGACGAGCTATACAGCGAGTACTGGTGGTGGCTAGGGGGCTTTTGGCGAACCCTTTGCGAGTAAAGCTCACGTGAGTGGGTTCCTCGCAAGAATCCCCCGCCTTTAGGCGTGGGGAGTGTCAACACAATCAATGAATAACAGGGCGAGATCTTGACCGCTATGAACGGCATCTTGAATGGCCAGATCGGTCTCTTCAAAGAACAGCAATCGGTTTGGAAGCTTGGTTAACGGTTCGTGAAATGCTAGAAAGCGCAACTGTTCTTGGTACTTCTGGACTTCTTGCTCCATATGCAATCGCCGAGTAACATCGCGACCAACGGTGACCACCCCGACGATTTGCCCTTCCTTGACTAAGGTCTTGCCGCGGGTTTCCAGTGTGATCCATTGCCCATTTTTGCACTGAAAGCGAAATAATCCGTCCATCGATGTGATTTTGGATACCATTTGCCGATGCATAGATAACGCGACTTCTTTATCATCGGGGTGCAAGATATTTAGACCCGAGGTATGCATCATTTCGTCCACCGTATACCCCAATAGGGTTTCGTGAGAAGGCGAAACGTAGACGAATTTAAAGTTTGTGTCGACCACTCGGATCGAGTCTCTCGAATTTTCGATAATCAATCGATAGATTTGTTCATTGTCAAAAGTTGCTGGTGGTGCCGATCGGACGTGATCCCCTTCGTCAACCAATGGTCAACACCTCCATGAATAAGCTCACCCAATATTCCCAAAAGGCGCAATGACCCTCATAGTAAACGTCGGTCAATCCATTAGACTGGGAAACTTCGATAAGCTTATCTTGTGCCTAGAATAGCAACACATGGCGTAGCAACATAGTCAAAACCGAGGAGAATTTGATAAGGACAAACGAATATAATCATCTGAAGGACACGCAGAATTTTTATAGAGCTTCGCCGTGGCACCCCACTCCAAGAAATTGGCGCTTGTCTGGTGAGGCTAAAGCAAGGGGTTACGAGCGAGCCCTAACCTTAGTTTATCATAGGACACCAAGGCCTTGTGCAACGTAAAAAGAGGATGCGGTCTACTGGTAGGTCCTCGCGGTTTTTCTCTGCTGACCTTATCAAAAATGTTGCTATAGGCATCGTTGACACTCCCCACGGCTAAAGTCGAGGGATTTCGGGGGCCCCCTCATGTGAGCTTTACTCGCAAAGTTATAGGTGTGGGGCATCTCCGTGGACTGCGTTCTTCGTTTGAGAAAAACTAAAGCCAATACTCCCATGGCCATGGAGAGAATAGAGAACGACGTCAAGCGCCTAGCGGCAAATTAGCGCAAAAGAAATCGTCCGAAAAGCTAAGCTACCGGCCCAGCCACGATGCCGCCAATCAGCGACGGTACCAGCAATCCCCCCAATCCGAGATGGAGTCTAAGCAACTCGCCTAAGGCCCCTGCCAAAATCGGAGTGGCTAATAAAAAACTGCCGTGGGCAGCGTGTTCAAAATCAGAATCCGGGAGCCTCCCAGCGCTGATAGTAGATCCCGACCGGGAAAGTCCAGGAATGAGCGCCCACATCTGAACGGCTCCAATAGCCAGTGCCGGGACAATCGTCAAATCGGTGAGCGTGTTCTGTCGCCGACGTTGTCTTGCCCATTTGTTGGTAAGCATCAGCAGCCCATCGACAAGCAGGATGAGTGCGGTTTCGCCCGAAGTGTGTCCGCCACGACCATTGTAATGACGCCATTCCTGCAAAAAAGGCGAAGAGAAATGAAAGATCTCGTGATCCGCTCGTATTGACCGCGAGATATCTAAGACTGAGCAAAATGACCAACACATCCAAACTAAAGAAAGAAAAGGGTTCGGTGATACCCTGAACGACAGGCTAGAATGCAGCGATTCATAGAGACATTACGTAATTCCTCCTGGTTAGAATCGGTTGGAGGTGGGGTCGGGTAAGATCCGAACTAAGACGGGAGTTGCGGCCACGACGATCAGCCCAGAAATCGCGGCTGCGACAAACGATCCGCCCGTCGAAAGAACCACTAAGCAGGCTAATACTCCACCAGCTAAAGCTTTCCGCATTTCTACTGCCCCCTTTTTAACCATCGGGTCACCATAGCCTAATCACACCACTGCGATGTTATCAAAGATAGGTGATCGAGATTAATGTTTGATGTAGGTTTGGTTAACATCGGGAGGGGGTCGTCCACTAGGGCAAGCGGTTTAGGCAACTGGCACAGTTTAGGCTATATGGTTGGCATTAAAGATTGATAGGGTTCTTGCCATCGACTGATGGACGCCCACAACCGATTGTTGTTTGTTTCAGATGTCTTGCCTTACAGAAGCATTGGAAGGGTATATGTCCAAGGGTAAACGGCACCACACCGACCGGAAACCTTCATACTCTGCCAAAGTAACCTATCAGTCGGCACCAATATCAGTCGATGCGCAAGATCCAACGGTGGAAAATTTGCGACCTGTACGGTTGCTCAGATTGGCAGCCTATCGACCCCTCGCCCCGGTATCAGGCCACCCATTGCCATCCCAATTCTCCGTCCCTGCACCAGCGGTCGAGCTCCTGATTGCGCAACCCGTGGATA
>JAMCVM010000057.1 GCA_023475835.1 Bacillota bacterium
ACTTGGACATGATAGGTGCCGGTGGCACCTGCGGGCGGGGTCCAGTGAAAGGTGGCCGAGGGAGTGTAGCGTTGGAGCACGGTCCACTGGCCGCCCGGAGGTTGGAGGCGAAATTGGTAGTCGACAGGGACTCCGGCTGGATGCACGGCATGGGCCGTAAAGGTCGTACCGGATAGGGTGAGGGTGACGCTAGAGATTTTAGGGGCCGGCGGCACCCAGGGCCGAGCGGAAGAGAGCACGGCCTGGGACCAGGCATTATGGCGTACTTGATACAAAGTGAGCGCAGCCACTTGGACATGATAGGTGCCGGTGGCACCTGCGGGCGGGGTCCAGTGAAAGGTGGCCGAGGGAGTGTAGCGCCGGAGCACGGTCCACTGGCCGCCCGGAGGTCGGAGGCGAAATTGGTAGTCGATTTTGATGCCGGCTCGATGGACTGCGTGGGCTGTCAAAGTCGTCCCGACGACGTGGAGCGAGACGGTTTGTATGGGCGCGGGCAACGGTGCTGCCAAAGCTACGGCTTGAGGCGGCATGCTCATCAACGGTAAGAGACTTAATGCCATAACCATTGCAGATCTCGCATGACTTCGACGTCGAACCAGGATAGAGAAATGCACAAACGTCCTCCTTACAGGGGTGGCAAGCGAAGCTGAGAGAGTGATGCTTGTTCTTATTTGTCGAAAGAAGTAGAAACTCCTGCATGACGATCTAATTTTTTACAGGAAGGCGCTTAGGGTGTCTCGGGGTTTGAGCTAGGTCCTGGTAATGGTGGTTTATCGAAGTGTTTTTTCAGGCTCGGCAATGGCTTCCTATGCGACTCCAGAGCGACATAACGATTGCTGTGACCGCATAAGGTTCCTCAGACCAGATGCCAAACCTCAGCCAACGATTTTATTGGACGAGAGTTAAGCACTCGGACTTAAGAAAGCTTGGATCTAATCACGGTCTAGGAGCCTGGTGCGAAACCCGAAAAATCATCTTTTAGGGATCACAACCACGCGGGTTTCAGGGACCTCGATCCGGTGTTTTGGGACTTATGCACCAGGTCTCTAGGCCTTCGTACAGACACGCGCGTGGAGCGGATGATAGCGCCCGGCTCATAGATAACCTTGGTATTCGCTCCCCTGGTGTTGGTGGGTGGGACAAGGCTACGTCCGTAGGCGGCGTTCGACTAATGATTGGTCGCGTAGATACTAATTTGAGGTTCGCACTCCCATATTACGCCGAAATTTGGCATCAGAGATCGCGTAATCTCTGAGACTCCGTCAAAGTATCTGTCTTTCATTTGTGGCGTTCGGTTCTTTGGGTCGAAGGTCGGGAGTTCTTGCTGTATCAGTCATCACTTTGTCAACACTATCGCGCACACTTTTCAGGTCGGCGTCCGAGGGGTTGGAACGTTCGTTGAGTATTGGGCAGATTCGTCCTTTGGCCCAAGCCGATGCTGACATTACGCAGCGTGGTTGGGCATTTTGCTCGAGCTTGACTACCGATTCCAGAAAGTGCTGTCCACGGATTCTGAAAACTACTGACCGGCATTTCTGATGACATTGACCACCCTTAGGTTCGGGATACCAGGATTTTTAGTGGGGGGGTCGAATCCACTGACGGGGCTTGACCCCGCTCTAAGAAGATGACGGGATGATGAAGCGGGGGCTTCCCATGTCCTAAATTCGAGAAATCTTGCGTTTACATTAGGAACTCGGCTTGGCTAATCGCGCGATTGCTCGGGCGCACGGCATGGGTCATGCGACGGTCAGCGATCTGGTCTGAGGAGCATCAAGAGCGTGACCTTACCACTGTTCTGGAGCGAATATTTGGAAGTACACCCCCACGGACTACAATATTTCCCCGATCTGCGCCAAATATCGCGCGTATCAGACTTGCGCCGCGGTGGAAGCGACGTGCCACCCGCGCTGGGGCGTCGAGACGCATTTTAATGTCCGTAAAAACCGCTGAGAACTGGCTAACTTTTGTGCGATTTTATCGCCCGCCATTGTCCCGGAGCATCAGGCCACGGTGCTCGTGGCTAATATGGTTGCCCTCAGGGAAGCCGAGACCCAGGCACTCTGGGAGACCCACAAAGCAGAACATCCGGACCGCTATCGCTATGATGGGTATAAAAACAATATCAGCGTGGCCTTTGGCCTCTGGATGGATCAGTGGTTCCCCATCGTGTTGGCCGACGATCCCGTCATCCAAGCACAGGCGTTTTGGGAACGGGTCGACACCATTCGTCGAAAAGTGACGCCGATTCGTCCGGGGCGTTCCTCCCTGCGAACAAAAGCGCCGCAGGCCACCGCTATTCGCATAAATGGCGACGGTCGTTGTAGCCCGGTATCAGCTACAGGTCCCCCACAAGCCGTGAGCGAGGCCGGGCTACCCCAGGACCGGCGACTCACAAAATGATCGGGAAGAATTCTCGGCGGCTATGATCGAGAACCGATTTTCCCGAGGAAACTAGGGGTTTGATCAATCGTTGAATGCTGGGAGGAATACGTTCATTCTATCGTATCGAACAGAGGGATTACCGATGATGCGGGGACAGCATTCTGGAATACACTGAATGAATCGCCTTCGACGACTATTGTGTCATTTTTAACTTGACCCCATTGCCCCGCAGTCAACATCTATCGGGTCCAAAAGCGTGAAACTCCACACAGATTGAACGAAGTGTCGGTATAACCGGGCGATTTTAGGCTTCACCTAGCGTTCCACGGATAGGGCCGATGGTTTGGAGAAACCTGTCGTTGGATCCAAAATCCGGTGACGTAGAGTCAGATTGGGGCCCCGAAGCTCGTGTCAGACTATGCCTCAGCTAAGGGGTGAGCTTTATGTGCGCACGACGGCAGTTCCATCGTCTCCAAGGGGTTATTCTCAGTGCTAATATCCTACTCACTCTGGTCGCGACCACTGCGCCACTGGCATCGTATTCTTCCGGGGGCGTGAATCAGGCTGGTTCTTGGTTTATGGTGGCCTCTTCACCTAGCATTTACGCTATCTCCTATCGGAGAGCGCTTCACTATTTAGCGGCGCATATGAGTCGTGGGAACGGAGCCATCCATGGATCGGCGCATCATATTTTGGTGGAGACCGAAGCTGAAGCGGCCGTGGCATTGGCGGGAGGCGGAATGAGGAACCAAGCTACGGCGTTGGTGCAGCGATTGATGCGTCACCCGATTGATCAGCCTCAGGCGCTCGCTAGTGCGATTTGGGCAGTGTCTCGGACGTTGTCCATCGAAGGCGGAGAAGATGATGCCTCATGGACTTGGACCACCGCTTCCTTGAGGAAACTTCAGGCGGACCTAGACAGCGAGTCCGGGGTGGATACGCATATGAGTCCGAGTACCTTGGCCATGGCTTATGCTGCCGTTAACGCGTCTTTAGAGGACGCTCGTTCGCAAGGATATTGGTGGTTTAGCTGGATCTGGTCGCGGCGAATGGCGAAGATCCGATACCGCATGCAGACCATATCTTGGACAACCCCCGCCCTCGCTCGCACTCAAAATATGTTAGCCGGAGTGCAGAGCGGGGCATACTCGCGGGGACGAAGCCGACGCCTCGTGGTTGGCCTCTTTCATCTTGGCGTGGTCGAACCTGGGTTGGGGGTTCGTTCAGACCCTGATCCCGAGCGGTCAGACTGGGCAACAGATGCGGTATCCACCTTTGATTATGTTCAGGCGGCAAGCCAAAGTGGTCTAGGCGCCTTGGCTACGGCGGTGTACGACGATAGCCTGCCGCTGTTGGCGGCAGATGGGGGTGTCCATTCGCTGATGATGCCGGTGGTGGGAGCAGAAACCGGTATTGGTATCGGCCCGATTAGCCTAGGTGCCACCGCAGAGTACGTGTTGGCCAGCCAAGCACTGATTGATCAACGTGACTTTGGCCTAGGCTGGCGCCGGGTGGAACTCGCCTCGAGGGTTAGCGGGGAAACGCAGTGGCTCCAAGGCACCGACTGGTTAGATGCTTCGGTACAATTTCGTGCGGGCTGGGTACCTGTGGTGGCGCGCCACGCCTCCTCAAAGCAAGTGTTTGACAGCCTTATAACCCTCATCGAACGTGGCATTGCTCCCCGATTGTTTTGGAATCGGCCTTGGCCGGGATTGCCGGCTAGCCCGACGAGCGCTTTGGAACCCCGGCTTGGGGGCATTCATCAAGTCATTGCCATCGGTGGCGGTTGGGACCACCTCTCCCCACGATGGGCTCATTGGTGTGCGCACGGGGGGCAGTTGGAAAACCCAACTTTAGGTAAACATGTGTACAAACTGGTGAGTTCCAGAGAAGCAAAATCTCCTGGCGTTTGGCAATCTGCGAGCCAGCGCTTGCTGCACGCGGTCGATGACCAGTACCGGACCAAACTTGGAGGGTTAAACGCTTGGGCTGAATCGGCTACCGCGACGCCGCAAGCAGGGCGTCAGATAGCATATCTCTGGCCGCTGAGTCAGTGGGTGGGGGCCCAAGAGTCCTTGATGGCAGCGGGGCATCTCTCCTTGCGGCGACTGCCCGGTCTAATGAATTTCATGCGGCCCTATTTTGAGTCGGAGTCGCAACCGGGTGCCGGCAGCGCGGCGATTGACGATCCCTGGGGGGTGAAGTTTTTTGATGACAACGGTTGGGTTTTGGAAGACGAACTACGGGCGTATGAATTGAGCGGGGATCGGGTATGGCTGATGCGGGCTGAGCAGGTGTTTAAATTCATGATGTCAGGATGGGATGTCAAGAGAGGAGGGGAATGGTTTAATACCGAGCGAAAGGTTCGGACGGAGACGGCTACTGGAACCTTCTTAATCGGGAGTGAGAATCTTTATCGTGCAACGAATACTCCTGGCTATGATAAGATTAGCCAGAGCGTGCGACAGTGGAATCAACAGCATATGGTCCAAGATGACGGTCTCTATGGGGATGCGCTCGTGGGCAACTCTGCCACCGCGGCTGGGATTGATTTCCCCTATGATACGGCGGTAGTCATCGCGGCGGATTTGGCGGAGTACCATATCCGGCCGCAACCAAGGTTTTTGAAACAAGCACAATACCTTTCCGATGTGGTGCTCGCTCAGTGGCAAGACCCGCTCACTCAAGGCCTCTTGTCATGGAACACGCAAGACGCATCCGAGCAGGATGCCTTTGCTGCGATCTTTATTCATGCGCTGACCCAGGTCAACGCGATCAGGCCCAACCCAAGGTATCGGCGGGCGATTATGGCGGAGGCGTTTTTGGCGGCCTCTTCGGTGGACGGGCGGGGCTTGGCGACCTCTGACTGGACTCAGCCCTATCCTCTGCTTCAAGCTAGGGAGTCCCTATTGACCCAGGCAAGTGCACTGTCGCTCTTGAGCGACGCCGAAGAGGTAGCGTCCGGGGCTGGTAGCCGGGCCGCGAGAGCCTCAAGGGGACTGGTGCGAAAGCCGACAAATCGTCTTTCGAAGATCGCAAGCACAGAGGTTGCAGGGGCCTCGATCCGGCCGTTTAGGACTTATGCACTACGTCCCTAAGGCTAAGCGGTTAAGATTTTGGCTCAAAAAGTCGTCTTGGCGTCGGGTGGCGTATGAGTGTAGCAGGGCTCAGCGGCTTAGCTGGCAGCTGGGTACATGGCCCCGATGCCTCCTTCCGAGAACCCTGGCGGGTTCGGAAGGCACTCGGCATTTTACCAAGAAGAAGCCGTGACGCGATGAACCAGGAAGGTGGCGCCAGATTTGGTGAGTTAGGATCAGAAATGGATAGATCGACCACAACGTCTCTTTACCTTGCAACGACCAAAGACCTCGGGCATTCATTTGAATTCCGACGTCATCCGCGCCACCTAGAGACCGGCAGGTTTGGAGTCGGATCGAACGGTCCTCATCTACATCGTGTACATCGTGGACCGAGAGTCAGACACATCCAATAGATGACGAGCCTCCTCAAAGGATTATAGTCAGAAAGGACAAAGGTGCGTGAAGCCGTGACATTGGACCCCATGGAACGCGCGTTTTATCCCATATGGCGCGAATTGATGGCTAATCAGGGGGCGGTCATTTTAGGCGTATCTGGTGGGGGCGATTCGATGGCCCTGCTTGCATTGACCCACGCTGTGCGCGCGATGGGAGAATTGAACCTCGACCTGATTCCCGTCCATATCAATCACCGCCTTCGACCGGATTCGGATCGGGAAGCAGAGCAATTGCGCGACTATATTCTGACGAGGTTTGGCCTCAAGTTAGAAACGGTCACGGTGTCTTTAGACTCATCGCAAGGCTTAGGTATTGAGATGGCCGCGCGAGAGGTCCGCCATCGAGCATTGGAAACGGCGCGTCAGGTTCACGGAGCTGGGCTGATTGCCTTGGCGCATCAAGCCGATGACCAAGTTGAGACGGTGCTGATGCGTATTTTGACCGGCACGAGTATCGCGGGTCTGGCTGCCATTGCCGTCCGTCGTGACCACATTGTGCACCCGTTGCTCGGGTATCGTCGCCAGGACCTTCGGCAATACTTGGAGCGAAAGCACATTCACTGGCTGGAGGATCCGTCCAATCAAGACCGCCGCTATCTTCGCAATCAGATTCGCTTAGAGGTTTTGCCCTATCTCCGATCCCGCATTAATCCAAAGGTCGACCGAGCGCTATTGGCGCTAGCCGAACAAGCTAAGGATTCGACCCACCTAACCGAGGACTACACTACCGCGTTGATAGGCCAACACCGGCTCCGCTTTGAAGGCGACCATATTCATTGGCCATCCGTTTTTTCAGATTGGCCTGGTGCAGTCCAAGGTGAATTGTTGGCGCGATTTGCCATGCATCACGACCTGCGCGTGCAGGATTATCACATTCGCAGCGTGCTTCGGCACAAGGGGGCCTCGTGGCCCAAAGGTTGGCAGCTCACTTGGACCCAGTCCGGGGAGCTCTGCTTGGCCAAACCGACCCGGAGGGCCTCTTTATCCGAAGGGCAATCTGTGAACGCGGTGCGGTTTGAATCTGGAGATGTCGCCTGGCCAGGGAGAGGAAGGCTCTTGGTCGAATCGGCTGCCCCCGGTGAAGGTATCGCCCATAGCGGGCAGGTAAGTTACAGCAGTCGAGTAAACAAACCCGATGACGCGATCTGGCAGTTTCGAACCTGGCAGCCGGGAGATCGCTTGCGCCCAGTGGGTCTTGGAGGCTCTAAAAAGGTCCAAGATATCTTTATGGACCGGAAGATCCCGGTCGTTCTTCGTCATCAGTGGCCCATTTTGGTGGCGGGTGGCGGAGAGGTGATTTCGGTAATTGGACTGGCCGACGATGTCACGAGTCGTCTGTCAGGAAGCGATTGGGTGGTGATCTATACCCCGGATCCCAGCCCCGGCGTTTCATGTCAGCCTAAAAACTCAGACCACGGTCGGTCGGCCAGAGACCATGACGGACTGCACCGCTAAGTCTTCCCTACGCGAGGAATCTGCCTTTGAATTCCTATGACATGACCCGGTTTGAACCACCGCCAGCGGCGGGCGGTGAATCATTCCATAAGCAGCGAGCCGTTATAGAATGATTCCACCGTGTCTCCCCCGTCGGACCTGGGAGGCTAGCCTCCCTACTCAGGACGCTTTTTGGTCGGCCGCCGTCGCCGCGGCGATTGGATGGGCGGGTGCGCGGGCGACGCCCACCGGATTGATAGTCACCAACGTGCCATAGTGTACGGTGTGATACACGGTGGAGGCGATGTTTAAGGGCATTTCCACACATCCTAGACTTTGAGGAAACCCGTAGGCTGCGCGATAAAAGCCGTGCACGGCGTCACTTCCAGCAAAATAGTTAATCCAATGCACCGGGTCGGCATAAGGCACTCCGTTGGGATTGCTTCCGCGCATGATTTGAAAGGGAAGCCTTTCGTACACGGCGTACGTGCCAAGATACGTGGGAGTTGCCGAAATCCCAGTGTTGACTACGGTCGTCAGCTTAATGTGGTTGTCGACCCAGAGCTCTAAGGTTTCCGGCTGGGTTTCGGTCACGGAAATATAGGTGTATTGATCGGGACTGACGCGACCTTGCACGCGGTCGCGAATGAGTGCTGACCAGACTTCAGGACCGGCAATGCCGTCCACCGCGAGCCCATTGACGCGTTCGAATTGCATAATTGCTCCTTTGGTCATGACCGACATTTGCCCTGGCGTCCATAATGTGTGTAATACTTTAGGCAAATTGGGGTACTTCCAGGTAAAGTGACCGGCCCGGGGCTGATAAATGGTTTGATCTTCAGTGGATACAGTCCGCGGCCCATCTTTTTTGGCCGGTGTCCAACTGACGGGAAGGTAGCCTTCTTGGGCCAAGAGTTGTTGAAGGCGCAAGATCGATCCGTCGGGAGTGGTCCACTCCAATTTCGCTGGGTGATTCAAATACGACCCGTTCGTGGCGAACGGACCCGAAGATCCTCCGGGGATCTCGACGGCAACCAGCGCTCCGGGACCAAAGCCCGAGGTGTTCGATGGAGTAAAGCTGTATGTGCTGGCATTCTCCTCGGTCCAGTGACCCGGTGTCCTTGGCAAGACCTTCCACTGCGAGAGGTCGGTGTGTACTAAAGGCTGGGAAAAATCTACGGTCAGTGAAGCGTTCGGCTGAATGGGCAATGTAGTGGAAGGATCCAAAGTGAGCGCGGGAATGGTCGCCCAATTTAAGGATTCACTTCGGCCCGGGTTCTCCCACAGGCGGGCACTGGCCGCGACTGAGAGCGTCCCATGAGTGCCCGGAGAGGCTTTCGGCAATGCCAACACCACGGTCTTTTTGGGCCTGTCTAGGGTGAGCGTATGCATCTGACCGGCATACGCGTAAGAGACCTTCGCTACCGGGTGGGCAAATTGAACCTCGACGGGGCCCGCCAATAGTCGCGTGACTTGAGTCGTCGTGACTTTAGGCGAAAGCGGTGTGGTCGCTGGCACGGAGATTTGGCGGTGGTCCCAAGGGACCCACGACAACAGCGAAGGTCCGGCAATGGTGACGCGAACGACACCGCTAACACCCGAAGCGGCTCGACTAGCTGGCGATAGCACACCATGATTATCGACCAAGGGGACTTCCGCTCCGGCCGTGTGAAAGGACGCACGGTTGACGCGCCCGAACACACTTTTCCAAGAAATCCTGACTAAACCATCGGAACTCGGCGCGACTGCCGCTCGAGGCATTGATAAGGCCACCCCGGATAGAGCCAGAACGACCGCCGCTCCAACGACCCATAAAGACGCGTGGCTGGGCTTCATCGTCCGATTCTTGAGGTGCGCTTCTTTTCGACTTGGTGCCACTCTACCCCTTCTTTCCAATCCTCAATTCGGGCCATACCATGGCCATCTCGTCGAACCCTGCAATAAGTAAAACGCCAAAACACCTCCAAAGGTTTCTGGATTTACTCCTAAGCTTACTACGAAACTAGAAATGAATCGTATTCGTTGTCTCGAAGAGGCGGGTTGACTCGATTCTAGGCGCGCCAGAGATTACTATTAGTCGAGGAGTAGCTATGACAATAAGGAGCAGCCGTCTCTTTAACACTGGCAAGAGGTCAAGTGAAGGCGAGTGGCGAGTCCCAAGGGGCCGGCCCGTCGGCAGATCTTCTCAAGTCGTCAGCAGACCGGAATTTGGCTGATTCCGATCGTAGCGTAGATGCTTTAAGGCACACTAACCTCTAATACTATGGGGCTTTTGGGCTTAACTGGGTTGGTTTTGATTGCGTTCAACCCGTCACTGAGGCGCGTTTTGTTGCCGACAAAGAACATCGTCCCGATCCCAATTGGGCTTCACCCAGAAAATGATTCGATGACTGCTATGATATAATGAAAGCACTGTGGCTTGATCAAAAAAGTTCAAGCGATTGAGAGGGGGCCCCCACTCAGTGAGCAGACGTTGGTTTCGGGGAATACTCACCGTCGTTCTCGGAGTAATTTTTGTTTTATTTTTAGTCGAACTGATGAATAACCAAACCACTCCCGTGGTGACAGAGAACTATAGCACGATGTTAACTATGGTTCGCACCGGCCAGGTTCGTTCGGCGACGTTAGATCCGTCTACTCACGTCGTGCAGGCGGTAACTACCAACGGTAAGAAATTTCAGAGTGTCTATGCGGTGGGTGGAAGCGAAAGTTTGGGCAACACTCTGACCGCTGATCATGTGGTGGTGACTTATGCCCCGCCCCAACAGACTTCGATTTGGCTCAGTTTGTTGAGCTTCCTACCGTTCTTGCTTATTTTGGTGATGCTCTATCTCTTCTTTAGCCAGACCCAGGGTGGAGGCAACCGAGTGATGCAATTCGGTCGTTCCCGGGCCCGCTTGAATATTGATGACCATCGTCGGGTAAGCTTTGCCGACGTGGCCGGGGTGGAAGAAGAAAAACAAGAGCTCTCGGAAGTGGTAGATTTTCTTCGCTATCCCAAGAAATATCTGGAACTCGGAGCGCGCATACCAAAAGGAGTTTTGCTGTCAGGCCCACCGGGAACCGGGAAAACGCTATTGGCACGGGCGGTTGCGGGAGAAGCGGGTGTGCCATTTTTTTCTGAGAGTGGCTCAGATTTTGTCGAGATGTTTGTCGGTGTAGGCGCGTCGCGAGTTCGAGACCTGTTTGATCAGGCCAAGAAGAGCGCACCCTGTATTGTGTTTATTGACGAGATTGATGCGGTCGGACGAATGCGTGGTGCTGGCTACGGTGGAGGTCACGACGAGCGCGAACAAACCTTGAACCAATTGCTGGTAGAGATGGACGGATTCGGGATTAACGAAGGCATCATTATCATTGCCGCCACCAACCGGCCGGATGTCTTAGATGCCGCCTTGCTTAGACCCGGCAGGTTTGACCGTCAGATCGTGGTCCATGCACCAGACGCCAAAGGGCGCAAGGCGATCGTCGAGGTGCATACACGGGATAAGCCGCTCGATGCCAACATTGATCTTGACGTGATCGCCAAACGTACGGCCGGATTTACCGGGGCCGATTTAGCCAACTTGGCCAACGAAGCGGCATTGTTAGCCGCTCGCAGTCATCATCGCAAGATCCAGATGGAGGATTTCGAAGAGGCAGCAGAACGAGTCATGGCGGGTCCGCAAAAGAAGACCCGAGTAGTTTCAGACCGGGAACGGCGGACCGTGGCCTTTCATGAGTCGGGACATACGCTGGTGGGGATGCTAGTCCCGCACGGCGACCCGGTGCATAAGGTGACCATTGTGCCACGGGGTATGGCTATGGGGTACACCTTGCCGTTGCCGGTGGAAGATCGGTATTTGGTGACTCGGTCGCAGTTGTTGGACAAAGTCGCGATGGCCTTGGGTGGTCGAGCGGCGGAAGATTTGGTTTTTGGCCAAATCTCCACCGGGGCCCAAGACGATCTTGAGAAGTCGACGAAGATGGTGCGTCAGATGATCACGGAATACGGCATGTCTGATGCGCTTGGGCCCATGACCTTTGGGCAGCGGAATGCTGCCGTATTCTTGGGGCGCGATCTTACCCGTGAACGAGATTATGGGGAAGATGTGGCCTCGGCCATTGACCGCGAGGTCCGCGACATTGTGGTTGAGCAGTACGAGCGGGCGAAACACATCTTATCCAGTCACCGGGCGGTCTTAAACCGTATGGCAGTGTTGTTGCTGGAAAAAGAGACGCTGTTAGCTGAAGAGCTCCTGGCGATTGTGAAGCCGCCGGGGATGTTGACCTAGTATTCCTTAAACAGCCAAAACGGGCGGGGGGAAACCTTCGCCCGTTTTGGGCAGGTTATAGCAAACAACGATAAGGAGGCGGACGATTGGACAAGACTGGGCAAGGATTCGTAGGCCAGTTCAACAACGGCGAAGGGTGGTACTGTTACCCGACGCAACAGTTTAAAACGATTTTGATTCAGGCCTTTTGGGTCAATCCGCTTAAAGCCGAAACCGCCAGTCGGGCAGCCATCATTCCCCATATCTTGCGGCGGGCGTGTCACCAGTGGCCCACGACGGTCGCGATGGAACGAAGATTGGAAGACTTATACGGTGCAAGTTTCCGTGCTGAGATAGGCAAAGTCGGGGATCAGCAGATGCTCTCTTTTCAATTTGAGGCGGTGAACGGCAAGTTTTTGCCCGAACATCCGGATATGTTACAACAAGGCATCGACTTTCTGCGGGAAGTATTATATCGTCCCTTGATTGCCGATCAGAACTTCGATCGCGACATTTTTGATCAAGAAAAAGAAATCCTGAGTCGACAGATTCAGGCTCTCATCAATGACAAAGGACAATATGCTTTAAACTGTTTAGTGGCGACGATGGCACAAGGCCAGGGATTTGGCATCAACCGCTTGGGAACGCTCGAGGCGACCAGAAGCCTGAGTCTAGATGGGTTGTACGAGTACTACGAAGAGATTCGAAACAGCCGACCGATGGTCTGGTTTGTAGTAGGCGACGTCGATCCGGAAGCAGTCAAACGGGTGTTTGATCATGACCCAGCGATGGGCAGGACTCGCGAGGCGTTGCCTTCGATTCCACGGTTTGTGGCCAAAAATCAAGGGAAGGTGGTCGTGGAAAGGCAGGCAGTGCAGCAAGGCAAAGTCAACCTTGGCTACTTCACCGGCATTACCGCCCAAGACCAAGACTACCCGGCGTTAGTCATGTACGCTGGCATTCTGGGCGGATTTCCGCATTCCAAGCTCTTTATCCATGTTCGTGAAGAGGCTTCATTGGCTTATTACTGCTATGCTCGATTGGACGGAGCGTTGGGTCTGATGGTGATTGGCGCAGGAATCGAGTTCGACGATTACGATGCCGCGACAGCTATCATTCACCAACAAGTAGATTTAATGCGCCAAGGAGAAATTTCAGATGAGGAAATGGCGTTTACCTTGAGTGCTTTGAGCAATGAAATCATGGCGGAAAGCGATAGCCCAAGTCAGATCATCGGACGCCAACTCGAGCACTTATTAGTGGGCGGGGGCCTGAGTGGACGGGATTTGATTGACGCGCTGGGCCGGGTCACGCGAGAAGACATTCAAAGAGTGGCGACGAGGGTAAGTCTTGACACGACCTATTTTCTGACCAACGACCACAGCGACTCCCAACCTGGCGAAGGAGGACATGCGAAATGACCGGTGAGATCTTGCGTCAAGAACGGCTTGATGAGCGTATTCATCAGCTAGTGCTGCCGTCGGGACTGAAGATTTCCGTATTGCCGCGCCCTGGGTTTACTAAAACCTATGCCACTTTCGCTACCCATTACGGATCGATTGACAATGCATTTAAAGTCCCTGACGAGACTCGTCAGGTAGCAGTTCCCGATGGCATCGCCCATTTTTTGGAACATAAAATGTTTGAAAAAGCCGACGGCGGGGATGTCTTCGACGACTTTGGCCGTTACGGAGCCTCCTCTAATGCATACACCGACTACACATCGACGACCTTTTTGTTTTCTACTACTGAGAATGTGGAGGAAAACCTCGAGATCCTGCTTGACTTCGTGCAACGTCCCTACTTTACTGAGGACAATGTGAACAAGGAAAAAGGGATCATCGAACAAGAGATCCGCATGTATCTGGATATGCCTGGGGATCGTCTGCATTCCAACCTGATGCGTGCCCTATATCAAAAGAATCCGGTAAGGATTGATGTGGCCGGTTCCGTAGAGTCGATTCGGACGATTTCTCCCGACGACTTATATTTGTGCCATCGGACCTTCTACCATCCGAGCAATATGCAAGTTTTTGTAACCGGCGGAGTTGAGGCGGAGCGAATCTTGGATCAGATCGTAGCGAATCAAGCCCAAAGGCCGCGAGCATTTCAGGCACCGATCGAACGGATCTATCCGGAAGAACCGAGAGGAATTGCTCAAACTCGCATTGAGCAAGAGATGGCGGTAGCTGCTCCGCTGTTTATGATGGGGTATAAGGAGGAGAGAACTGGGTTCAGTGGTTCGGCGTTGCTTCGGCGTGAAATGATGGCTAACCTGATGTGGAATGCCTTGGTCGGACATAGCTCGGAATTCTTTTCTCGTCTATACGAAAAGGGATTGATTAATGATCGCTTTCAGGCCCATTATTCCTGTGGGCTAACCTTTGGGTTTTCCGCGATCGGCGGTGAGACGCCCGATCCAAAACGCCTCGAAGCGGAGTTGGTCGAGGGGCTGGATAAGATTCCTCTCACCTCCAGCGACTTAGAGCGCTTAAAGCGTCGGGAACTAGGAGAGTACGTAAGTCTTTTTCAGAACCTAGAAGAACTAGCCTATGTTTACAATCACTTAACCTTTCGAGGGACCAACTTATTTGAAGTTCCTGAGGTCATTCAGTCGATTCGCCTAGAAGATATTGAAGGGTTTCGCAAAGATCACCTGAGGGAAGCGGCACGAGCCGTATCTGTCATCTTGCCCAAAAAGGTAGGGACCTAGAAGGCAGATTAGACGAGGTAAGATGGAGCAACAAGAGGGGTAAATAACTGCTAAAACAAATCACATGATATCTATGTACATCGCATCATAAGGTGTATAATATGGTGGCGGGGATGTTCCCCGCCGGAGCAAGCCAGCTACCGGACTGCGTGACCGGCTAAG
>JAMCVM010000154.1 GCA_023475835.1 Bacillota bacterium
GTGACCTGGGTCGAGCGTGTCGCTTGTTTACTCCTGGAAGTGAAAATTCACACCTTGGCTTGGCTTCCATCTGGGTAGAAAAATGTTAGATACATCACTAGGTTCGAGGGTGCGAAAAGGGAGTTCATTTGAACCCGCGGATGCGGATAATGAAAGTGTTCGTAGCGTAATGCTTCAATTTCTTCTTCGGTGCACGGCAAACGAATCACAGTTTTCCCTCCTCAATAGGTTAGAGTGAGAACGGCATCGTTCTCGCATCAGCCTAACGAAGAAATCGGCTCTTGCGCATCGACTGATGGACGCCCACCCCGGGTTGTTGTTTGTTTAAGGAGTCTTGGTTTACAGCAGCATTGGGAGGGTGTGTATCCACGGCCGAACCAATTCGTTCCAGCACCACACCGAACGGAGGCCTTCATGCGCTACCAAAGTAACCGACCAGTCGGCACCAATATCAGTCGATGGGCAAGAGCCAAGAAATCTTGTTTTGTCCACAGGAAACGCATGTTTATCCGGCAGAGGGCTTTTCAAAACATGCATCCCCAGATAAGTCAGGTAGCAGGAAACGGGCCGTACTTCTCGCCAATTTCGGGCGCATTAAGGGCTTTTTAGGGAGCTGTAGTCGCCAATTTCACTCTATGTCCTCCATTGGCAGGGTCCCACCTGACTCATCTGGGGATGCATGTTTCAAAAACCGAAAATTTGACCCGCGGGCAGTATAGCCTCACAGCGTATGGCCTATCGACGTCCGGTCCCAGGTTTCAGCCCTTTTAACGATATCCAAAATCGGATCCGGGGTAGACGAGCGATGCTAAGACGAATAAAATCCTGATAGGGTTACGGTGATGACCAGCAATTTTTTGGACCTGGCCCACTCGATTTGTCGAAATGAAGTCGAGGCCACGGCCAGCTGTGGACCCAGACGGCGCACGCTAACGATAGGTGTATACAAATCAGGAGGTGGCCCGATGGGCGAACTAACTCCGAGCAATGTCGTTCGCAATTTTGTACGGATTCAGGATCATTTCTCTAACCTTCGTGGAAACGAACAAGCGATGACCACTGCCTTTCGTTGTCTCGAAGAGCAGTTGGCATGGTATGTTAAGAACGAACGAGTGCATTCCGATGATGAGATTTTACAAGCCTTGGCGGCTTCGGGATTGCTGGCGTATGACCGCTGGTCAGAACAAGCGCCCCACTCTTGGGAGCGGTTGCCAGATGTCGTTCAGCAGTTAGCAGGAGATCTCACTCGTTGTTTTGATCCAGAGACTAACCCGGAAATTCTACAGGCGGCTCTACTGTCTTGGGGTGACGCCTATGCAGAATGTGCGCGAGCGCATTTTTATAAATGGGGAGGGGTCATCCGCCGTTTGATGGATTCGGTGCGTCGACATCAAAAGCGTGGTCCGCGCGGTTATTCGCGATTTGTGGTTGGATTTGTCTCCCAGTTCTCCGCGATCGATGACCATCCCGTTCACTGGGTGCTGGTGTTGCCTTCCACGCCGGAGGGCCTTTTAGATTAAGTTCAGAAACGGACATTTAGTCGATCTGAACCTTTACCATGCATGCACCGGTGCCCCTCGGGTGCAGAGAAAAGGCCGGAGGTTCGAAGTCAGCCAACGTCCATAGGCTTAGCTGAATCGTTCAGAGACCGGCGCTTGGCCCTGAGATGGGAGATAGAACCATCATCGCCCTTGGTATGCCGGATCGACGGATTGCTTTTATGGCCCGGATGGCGGTCAGACGACTAAGCGCAATCGGATCCAATGACGAAGGCTTCCCTCTCGGGGCTCAATGTTGATGGCTTTTTGGACGGGCTTTGAAAACATTGGATTGTGCCCTGAAGCAAAAAGGTGGCTGAGCACGCTTAGACCCGAGGGGCGATAATGAATGACAACCCGCAGAGACAGTCGCAAAAGAAAGAAGGAGGAACATGGTTAATCCGGAGCTGCTGAATGACCCCGATGCTTGGTATGAGGCGCTTCTAGCGTTGCCGAACGAGGAGCAGTTTCAGTTTATCGAAGAAACGCTTGAGTTGCCGGTCACCGACGCGTTTGTCAGCGAGTGTGACATGGACGATCTGCTATCGACACTGCGATCATACGTGGTACCGGCACGGTTTGCCGCGTTGGTAGAAAAAATCCGGGAAGTGGGCCCAACATTTCACCGTAAAGATGCATTTTATGAGGAACCACACGTGCTCGGGTTCGCGCTGTTCCATGACGACACAAACGCGGTGCAAAAATCGTTAGCCTACTATCTGGCCGATCCCGGCGGCGATCTGGATCGATATCTGCAAGCTTGTCGCTGGTGTGTGTTATATCAAAGGATCGACCTAGCCAAAGAGCTGGCTGAAACCGGCTTCAAGAAATTGTCGTGGCCTTTGGATGAGTTGCCCGATTTTTTGCAGCCGTTGAAGGACATTCTCGTGTTCGACCGGTGGCAGGCTGTCTACGATCAGGTGCAAAACGGGGAGCCTCCCGACTTGGGTGCCATCGAAGAATTTTACCAGGGGCACGGATTCACTTTGGACTCCGACGCTATTACTCGAGTCCTATTTCCCGACACCGCCACCCCCGATGGGATTGAACCTGACGCAGACGACAAGCTCCGGGATGGGCTGTGGAGATTCCTTGTCTACGCTCACCAGCGCTACCAAATGTCATTCCCCTTGGCGGCATTACTCTGGACGAACTTTGCCGAGTGCCTCGAATCGCGAGAGGACGCACCCACAGATGAAAGCTTTTTCGTCCTGAGTGTGGATGAAGTCATCCGATTCCTGGACCGGTTCCAGATGTTTCTGGTACAAGCTGAGGAAATGATTAGCGCGACCATTTGGAGTCTTCCGTATCTGGCAGATTTCTTGCGGACCGTTGGCTGGATCGAAGACCAATTGCACCAGCAGTGGATCGAACGGGCAAAAGAACTCAAGGCCGCTTTCATTGAAAGCGAGCCCGCAGGCCTATGGCGCCATGATTTTGTGCACCGTTGGACGCCACCGGCAACTGAATCCCCCGACCACTTTGCTGAAGAAGCCCGACGCTTCGCTGAGAGCATCCACTTAACCGCCCACGCGAATCCTTCTACCCCAATAGGGGGCGTGGACCCTGATGAGGTAGAACGGATCCGGCAATTATTGGGGTCCATATTTCAGGACCCGCAGAAGCCCGTTATGGCGACTTCGAGACCACGGCCGAAGATGGCGAACAAGCAACGGTCCAAAAAGAAGTCGTCTCACAAGAAACCCCGTAAACGGCGTCGGAAATAACCACGAGGGTTGTTCACCAATACTGCGGCAATCGGCCCTGAGCCAATCGCGGCGCAGTCCCAAACGGCGTCTCAGATGGTGCCGGACGACCCGATGCAGGCTGGGTCCGGACCAGACAATACCCTAAGACAACATGGGTGATTGACGGAAACTGACCGTCAATCACCCATCGCAGAGACCCGGCATAACCGCCAAATCCTCGGATCGAAGGCATGGTGGCTGTACGGCGAGTTAACTGAACCATCCTATTTCGCCCCCGCCATCTCTTTAGGGGCCTACTCCTCTGCTCAGGATGAGGGGGCATCTAAAAAGATGATGGCGAACCATCAACCATATGCTCGAAAGTCAAGGTTTGATACCAGATGTGATGGTATTTGAGCCTCTTAGCCTCACTCAGCGAGGAACACGGATCCATTCTTTGATGCGCGCACCCAATAGCTACCAGACCAGGACCGGAATCACCCGGTTTGTCTCACCCAAGTTGGCATCCGTCAGTCCCTCCATTTGTCCATCGGCTCCCGCCGTCTCGCCGATCTCCGCTCACAGTGGGAAAAGACCCTAAAGGCTCCGATGATCCCTTGAGATTAGGCCAAGGCTAATGGGTTACGCCAACCCCCGAATCCGCATCCTCCTGGGCTTGGCATACGAGCTCCTGGTGATCCCCGTTCTGGTTCTCGGAACCATGGGCTTACCATACCATCATCTCGACCCCATTGATTGCGGAGAAAGAAGCTTCGCGTCCGTATGGCACCTGCTTGCAAGAGACTCCTGGACTCGCCAAGGCCTCTCGTCAGCATAATTTAGTGCTGGCGCAAGAGCGTTTGGTTGCTGACGGATCAATTATGCGGCCGAGTGAACTGGTGATATTTTTCGGTTTAGAGGACAGGATTTTGTTGCGGTTTTCTGCGACCGTACCGTTCCCATTCCTGCTGACCGAGGAAATGGCGTCTAGCCTGGGCCAGATTGTGCCCGCGCACGCATCAGGTTTTGGCGGAGACCGCTAAAAGCAGCGCCGCCCGTGCTTAGGCGACAGCTCTCCCCAGAATTCCCAGCCCCGAAGTAGATGGTTAGGCAGGGGAATCTGTCGGATCCAAAGCCCCCGCGGTCGCATCGGCTTCCAGGCGATCGAGGATGACTTGATTGAGCCAGGACTGCTGATCGATGGCATCCACGCCGAGATCGTGGAGCGCTTGGACCGCATTCGATCGTTGGGCGACTGCAAGCATCGGGACGGATGGGGCAATACGGTGGGCTTCAATCGCAGTCATCAGCACGTCGCCATCGGTAGCCCCGACAATAAGGATTTGCGCGGCCTGAGTTAACTGCGCTTTGGCGAGAATGTGTGGGTTGGTGGGATCCCCGGCCACGAGATGCATGCCAGGATGGTCGGGGAGATGTTGGGCGTCAATATCCGCTATCATGACGACCTCGGGGTGGCGATCCAATAATTGCGGCAGTAAGTGCGGAATGAACGGGGCATAGCCAAGGATGATCCAATGGTTGGTGGTCGTGAACGATGCCATGCCGAACAGCCTCCTTAAGTGTAGGGTGGTGATCGCGGCCGCCCAATCGGCAAAGGTGGCTGCTAGTAACGGAATCACGACGAGCATGGTGGCCATGGCCAGGACGCGGGCGGCAACACCATGGGGAACGACATCCCCATAGCCGACCGTGGTGACGGTCACGACGGCCCAATAAAGACCGACGAACCAGGACACGTGTTGCAAGAGAGCAAACAGACTGGCGGCAATCACGACGCCAGCGCCAGCGCTGGCACTATACTGCCACGCCGGGCGCTTGCGGACAGTCCGCAGTAAGGACTGAACCAGGATAAACAGAGAAATCGTCTCCTCTCGCCAAGAACCGGTGAAATCCGATCCCGTCAGCGATCCATCGGCCGACCAGATCGGATCCCAGGGGGCTTCCGTTACCTAATGATACACCCAGGCGAGTCTCGTCTCAGAACGAACGGCAGCCAGGACAACCAGGACAACTCAGCCAGCATCATTAAGTGTCTGGCTGTCCGTTGGCCGGCTTCGGCCGCCTATCAATCCGGGAGTGTACCGAGTAGGCGCGCGAATTTCCAGCAAAGAGCCACCAAGTGATGCAGCAGTTCTTCCCACGATGGGGTGTGGTTGAGCCATTTGTGATCCGGATGCGCAGAATGGGCTTTTCGATTACCATCTGGCCCATTCCAGCCGATGATCGAAATCTGGGCCAGAACGTTTTACTAACATCCGTTCTGGCGACTTTCCCGTCATGTCGGATCGAGAGAGCTATACTGGGCGAGAGTCAAAGTTTTCGTTTTTTAGACGAGCGACCGGTACATGAAAGTCTTGTCGTGCGGGCTGTAGGAGCCATGGCGGCTTCGTTGTCAAATCATCCAGGGTGGCCGGGCGCCGTAAATCGAGAGAACGATAGATGACACCCTCCATCCGTCCATCCGTCTGCTGCGACGGCAGGTAAGCTGTTTTCACGAAGATTCTTTAGGAGGATTCGATATTTCAGCCGACATCGTGATAGACTCTAACCGGATTCTAAAAATTTAGCCGCCGCTGTCGCTGGATGACAGTATCGGTTCGGGGAAGAATAAATGTCCGCGTTTCAATACAGGTCATACCGAAAGGATAAATTAGAGGAGGATGGGATATGAGAGATCCTAATGAACGGGTCGCGGTATTTGTCGACGGAGCCAATATGTTTTATGCCCAACGACTGCTCGGATGGCACCTAGACTTTGCCCGCGTGCTAAAATATTTTACTCGGGAGCGAGAGCTCTACAATGCCTTTTACTATACCGGAGTGCAAACGCTCCGCGACAACCATCAGCGAGACTTTCTCAGTGCATTGCGGCATCTCGGATTTACTATTCGCGAAAAGCCCATCAAAGAAACGCCCGATCCCCAATCCCATACCGTAATCCGCAGTGCCAGTTTGGAAATTGAAATCGTGATCGATATCTTCAACACAGCGGACCGATATGATGTGGTGGTACTAATGAGTGGTGACGGCGACTTTGAACGTGCCGTCGAGCTGTTGCGGTCGAAAGGCAAAGAAATTGTGGGTGTGGGCACGCGGGGGATGATTGCATCAGAATTGGAAAACGCTTGCGATCGCTACGTGAAACTCGAAGAGATCCGGAGCGAAGTCGAAAAAGTTCGCTAATCCCGGGAACCCTATTCCTAATCGTGCCTGAGCCTCAGCACAACGCTAGGCAGGATTGCGAAGACTCGAATTTAGGTGGTTCCTACGATCCCCATAGGTCTCGCACCAGGCGGGCGATGCGGCGTAGGCCCCAGGCCGCTCTCTCGGGTTTGTTGAAACGCCCACCCAAAAACTTCACCTCAACGAACCGAGAGCCCGCCTGGATCTAGGCCAAGGAGACGACGGTGGGCTGCAGCGAAAGATGCCTTCCCTATAAAGTTCGGCCAATCATGGCTGCCGTTGCCGCTACTTTGGGATCCAACGCAGAGGCCTGGCGTCATCTGTACTGCAACCGGCAGGCCGGCCGCTCTCTAATCAAGCCGGCAACCAACGCACCGGGGCAGTTTTGGGACGGCAATGGCGGGCGCGATGCCCCCATACGCCGGTTCGGTCAGGCTCGTCAAGCGCGAGAAATCGGTCTTTTTGGTGGCCTTATCAAGCCGTTCGCAGCCAACCGCCTGGCCGACCTTCGATTTGAGCGCGAGTCGATGACCACGGACGATCCGGCTTATCACAGGTGACCTCGCGGCCAGTCGGGCAGGAAGGCTGGGAGCCAATAGCGAACAGATCAGGATATCGTGTAGACAAGATGAGGATGGTATGCGTGCTAAATCGGGATCATCGGTTTCCATATCAGCCCAAACTGACGCTCTGGCAACGGCTGCCGATATGGCTGTGGGCCTTTTTGGCACACGAAATCTTGGTCACCGGAGCTTATCTAGTACCCTATCCCGATCAACCGGGTGTGTTGCACCGTGCCTTTAGTGCATCCGCCCACTTTTGGTTTCAATGGGATGCGCTCTGGTACATCGCCATCAGCCGCTATGGCTATGCTCACTTGCCATTGGTTCCACCGTTAGCCGGGACCGCGTTTTTCCCTTGGCTACCCGTGCTCATTCATGCTATCGGAGTCTTTGCCGCCTGGGGCCTCACGCAACTGAGCGTCCTTTTTTCGCTGTGGCTCTTGGCTAGGCTCGCGGTTCGCCTGCGCTGTTCATCCAATCAAACTGCCCTTGGGGTCTTCTTGTTCGCGGTTAACCCCGCGGCCGTCTATTTCTCGACGCTCTACGCGGAACCATGGACCATCGTGTTCACGTTGGCGTCGTTAGAATTGGGCCACCACCGGCGCTGGATCTTGGCCGCGATCGCGGGGTTGTTAGCGGCTACGACTCAGGCCACCGGCATCTTGGTCGGGTTGTTCCCGCTGATTGCGTTTTTGCAATCACTTAGATCGGGATCCGTCCGCCGAGCAGCAGGTCCCTTCTTATGGGGAATAGGGCCGTTTTTGGGATTGAGCAGTTACGTGACATATTTGGCACTGCGTTTTCACCGGCCCTTATCATTTGCGACGGTGCAGAGTACCCCGTATTGGAAGGGGACTTGGCGCTGGCCCTGGCAACAATGGTATCAAGGCCTGGCCACCGCCGTGCTCCAGCACAGGCTGGATGCGACGCTTTTGGCTTTGTGGATAGCCGTGACCCTATTCGTGGTAGGAGCTTTGATTCTGGCTCGGACCGGAGAATCGTGGTCAAGCCTGGAAAGCGTCCAGAGCTCGGTGTACGCCATTGCCGGCCTCTTGGTCTCGCTGAGTTTTTATCACGGCAACTCGCCCTTATACAGCACGGTTCGCATTGTCAGCATTTATTTTCCGCTCTATCTCGGGTTGGCCCGGGCCCGCCGTGGGTTTGCCATCGGCGCTCTGATTTTCTTTGCGGCACTGGCCTTTTACGGCGCGATGCTGTTCACCCATCACTGGTGGTACCAGTGATGGGCCAAAGGAAGCTGGCTCCTGGTTCCATCCGCGAGACCAGGTGCCTGAGTTTCCCCACATCGTCCCGCCGCTGCTACGAGTCCTTCGGCCAACGGCAATCCCCTCGCTCATTTTTTTCATTGCCTAAGATAAGGCGTTTGGCAATCGATTCCTTTTCATTTAAACGATTTCCCGGCCCACTCCCAGTCACCCTATGGGATCGGCAATATGCCCCATCCAAAACGCCAACGTTAAACTTGGTGCAATCAAGAATCCTATCTCACAGCCATCCGACGTCGAAACGTCATCACCTGCCCCCCGGTCGGAGCCCATGAGAGCCACGTAACCAAGAGCCGGGACGTTGGGTTACGAACGAAGAAAATCCATAGCGTCAGCATAATGGCCACGCCAGGAACAGCAATAGGTCGGTCGGGGCATGTTTCATGGCACGGCAACTGGGCTCTGGCAAAAAAATCCAACAATTTAGATAATCTCTGCACAGGCGATCGCGGGAAAATCCTCACGACCGCCTGTGGAAAAATCGGGAGAACAAACAAATGCCTCTGGATTCTCGACTCGAGAGGCGACGGCGTGACGGTTGGAGAGAGGACCAGTCGGGTGGCATACGGCACTTTTAGCCGTATGCAGATTTTGGCCTCCCGTCCTAAGCTTGCCGCACTCCCAATCCCGGCAATTCGGTTGTGGCCCGGATACAATAATTAGACGCGGCGAGTGGGCTCGCGACCACTCACGTTCATAAAATCTTCCCTCGCCCCGCGAAGACTCCCATGCTGCCCTAGCCTCCCATCCCATTTTTCAGCCGATTAGGCGGACCGACGGGACCAAATAGCGTTGGAGATTCCGTCCCTGGAGTCCCATTGGCGGCGAGTTTCACTCGTGGCTAGAGTGGCCCCACAAAGTGGCCAAAGTAAAGTTGAAGGCCGAGTGGCTGCTATCCCGCGGCGACCGGCATTCGACCATACCGGCGCCGATCCGTCTCTGCCGACGCCAAGGAAGAGGCTCGCCCCCCGCTTCGGCTGGATAGTTGGGTTGACTCAGGGCAATAGATTCTCGCGACCAGGCTGCGAAGGTCCCGACGAGGCTCCGTTCGACGACGCCGCTATCGATCGATAGCCCGGTTTGCCCCCATTCCTTTCCAACCCGGCCGGCGGGCAGCGGACGAAGAAAGAGGTGCATGATTGCACAATCACGGCTGTATCGGCCTGACCCTTTATCGACCAATATCCCTAGCAGTTCTTGGATTCGATAGGCCCTTTCGGTTACGATGAGAAAGGATGGACCAAAAACATCACCAAATAGCACGGCCAAACTCCTCCCTTCACTTAGTTGCCATGTACAAACCTGCTGCTGACATCAGGCAGGCATAGACTTTAATCCCCTACCGCCCATAGAGCCTGGCATTGGCGATGGGCCGCATCAACTTAATCCACGGGGTGAATTCGGACGGATTCCAGCAGCGATGGTCACGACACGGGTTAGATGGCTAGAGCAAGGAAGAAAGCAGCCGAACCACCTTTTGTTTTTTGGCCTCCACTCGGTTCCCGCAGGAAGCCCTCATTTAATCAGCCAAGCGTTGTAACCTCGAGGCACCTGATGGCGTTATAGGAGTGACATTCTGGCAATGCGCCGGTATATTCATGACTCACCCAACGAGTTGTCGACGCACCATGACATCAGCGCATAATAGGGAGGACAACAGTAATTGTGTTGAAACAATGCAAGCATCCCAAAGGCAAGGATCACCGACGCGAGATTAAACCCCCAGCTATTTTGCAGCTCTTACCCGGGCGGATGCGACTAGGGGCCGCATTGGCGGCTCTTGGGTGGCTCTTGGCTGGCGTTTTCGCCCTGGGCTTTGCCTATGAGACTCCGTCGCCGCAGTGGACCCGAGCGTTTACACGCCACCCGGCCGAGACATCCACCTCGCCGGTCGCGCCCATCCAGGCCGCTTCGGACAGTGCCGAACAAACGCTGAGCACCCAGCCCAACCAACCGGGGGCCATCTTTTTACCCGCCACTCCGCCTTCCTATACGGTCACCGTGGACAACCTCAGCGTCATCTCGGGCCCTGAAGACATTACTTATACCGTCGACAACGTGAATGGGGCCCCCATCGCCTCTGGGCAAGTGCCGATCCAGGTTTCCGCCAACAGCACCCAAGTCGCCACGGTCTCCTTCAGCTTAACCTCGTATGGCTACGACACCGTGACGTTCGCCTTAACCTCCGCTAGCGGAACACCGATCACTACTGTGGCGGCGACTAGTCTCGCCAATCTTCCTGAGCCTGCCCTCGAGTCGGCCGCCACCAATCCCGTGGGCATTAATGGCAACCTCTCGGATGCCAATCCCGGGATACCCTTAGCCAATGTTTTTCAGGTGCTGGCCGACCAAGACGATGGTTGGTATCGCCTGGATCTCAATTCGAGCACAATTTTTCCCAACGCCACCACGGCCCCTGAGTGGGCCACAGTAAACGCCGGGGTCACCACCGCGCAGACCACCGGAATTCAACTGATCGGTGTCATCAGCGGTTGGCCCGATGGGATGAATCCTTTTGGCTCCACTGCCAACGTCTCCTTTGCCACCGCCCTTTCGGCTTATATTTCCAGCGTGCAACAACTCGTCACCCACTACGAACCCGGAGGCACGGTGGCTAAAACCCATCACTGGGCTACTTACGGGATTAACACCTGGGAGATCTGGAACGAACCGGTGACTGCCACTTACTGGGGGGGCACCGCCGCCCAATATGCGGCATTGGCCCAAGCGACGGCCGAGGCCATCCGCGCAATAGATCCCAGCGCCACCATCTTAACCTATGACGATGACGCGTCAGCCCTGGCGTCCCAAGGAACGGGCCTTTATTCTGGCCTCTCCCTGCACTACTATCCCGGCACCTTGCCGCCCGACAATCCTTCCTTCGGGCTAACCCCCGCCGTTACCCAAGCGGTCTATTCGGCCCAGACGGTAGGCGGCTCTCTGTGGCTGACCGAAGCCGGCTGGTCGACGCTCAATGTTTCCCCCGTCGCCCAGGCTCAAAATTGGGTCGATACGGTCCTCGACGGGCTCACCGCCGGAGCCTCTCACGTGCTGCTTTTTACCCAAATCTATCCCGGTTCGGGCTTCAGCGACGAACATCCCAATCTGACCCCCAAACCGGCGTATGCCGCGTTAGCCGTGCTCAACGATACCTTAGCGGGGACCGCACCCTCGGGTCCTATGCCACTTGCCTCTACGATTTTGGCCGACACTTTTAGCCAAGGTCCGAACACCGTGGTCGCGCTTTGGACGACGGCTCCTTCGGTTCAAATGACTTTGCCGGCCAACAATTTAGCTTGTCACGCTCAGGATTGGATGGGCAACGCGTTAGCGCCTGCGGGCAGCCCAGTCGCTTTGAACTTGAGTCAAAGCCCGGTCTATCTCGTCTGCCCTGACACGTCAACGTCATCGGTCCAAGGCTGGCTCGACCAAGGACTGCCCGTAGAACGTGTTAGTCCCGGCACGGTCGTCGGAACCACTCAAGTGACGGCTACTCCGAATCTTCCGGGGCAGACCCTCGCCGCCGCCGTCGCCACCCAAGCCCAATCGGCGCCGACCATGGGCGGTCCGCTCCCTACCGGGGCCTTCACCTATACCTCCGGCAGCAACCTGAACAACGTCGCCGTCGGCGACGACATCGAGCTCTACACGATCAACAGCACAGGTCAAATCACTGCCTGGAATCAAATCCCCGTGACCGCCGCTGACATCGCCGCCCAAGCCCCACCCATCACCGATCTGAGTGTCATCCCTGGACCGACGCCAGGCACTACAGAATTTCTAGCCGCGCCCAATACCGCTGGCGATACGTTCGCAATTGATTTGAGCGCCCAACCGGGCCCAGCCGTGGGCGAGCCGTTACCCTCAGGTGCCGTAGCCTACCATTCGGGGACCCCGCTGGATGACGTTGCCGTCGGCGAAACCGTCGATCTCTATGAAGTCAATGCCGAGCACCAAGTCGAGGCCTGGACGCCAATCACTCTGACCCCTGCGGATCTGCCTGCCGACCCAGGCAGCCCTCTGCCCACCCTGTCTCCGGAGTCGGTGACGGTCGATGGAGTCACTACTACGGTCATTGGCAATCTTGGGTTTAACCCTGCCCGTGCCATTGCCTACGGAACCAGCGTAGGCTTCGTCGAGGAGCGCGCAGCCATTTTAGCCGGGGCTTCGTTCCATGCGGAAGGCACCGACTCCAGTTATCTTTCGGCTATTCTCTCCGGAGTGGGTGTAGGCTTGCAACACTACGTATCCGCAATCCAACAAGGACAATTCGCTGCGTCCTACCAATCGTTGGGGATCATTCCCACCTGGACCAATGCTTCCGTCACCTTCAGCGAAGGCCTGGCTGCGTTAAAGAAAGCCGCGGCATCCACGCTAAGCATCGAAAACTACCTTGTCCAACTCTGGGGCTATTCCTGGATCAATGCACTTTCAGCTGCTACGAGCGGGTTTTAACCATGTAAACCCGACTCCGCGGCTTTTGGGGAGGTTAACGGATCGGGGTCGGTCATACCCCTCGGTCGTGAGGCAACATGGTTTTGCAGCCTTGGTTCATGACGCCATCACTCGGTGGGCAATCTTAACTCTGGTTGGTGCCCATGAGGTACGGCATGCACGTTTGGTGCAAGGGCCCGATATAGACATCCGAGTGCGAAACGACACGATCGGAACTGCTCAATACGATGGGCACGCCAGCGCTAGCACTCGAGCCATAGACGGCCTGTTGGCGCTAACTGGTTTTGTCATCACTTCCACTAACTCTCGTGCCATCAGATATCCCACTGATCAGAGCCAGACGTAAAGTCGAGATCAGCCCAAAGGGCTGGGATTCGACCTGGACTCGGTCTGGGTCTGATTGACGTCCCACCAGTACTGCCAGCACTCGCCGTAAAGCTCGTCGCTGTACAGCTCACCGGAAAACCCACTGTCTACGCCAATCAGCGAATGCTGCGAGTACGTCGAGAAGATTCCTCAACTAGCCGTAGATGCTCAGAAACAGGTCGGCAGTAATAACGACGGACTTAGCTAAACCAACGACACAACGAGTTGGCCACAACATCGCCCTCGGTCGCTGGCTGGATCAAGAACGAACCAACCTAGCGCCTGAACTGGTTCTCATTGCGCATTCAGCCTATCTCGTCCCCACCCAGTCGCTGGAACGGGTGACGTGGTGGAGCGCGAACCACGCGACGACCCAAGTGTACCGACTCCCGCCTCCAGCAGACCAAGGGTCTCCGGTTCCTACCCCCATCCCCTCTGCTGATTCGTCTACCAACAACTTGCCGGAAGTCCAGCCCACGGAGCATGACGGACGCAAGGCCCAACGCGAAGAACGGTGGATACGATCTCCGGAATGGCGACAGGCCCTGCTCAGCGCGGCGGTCATCGTCGTGGATGGGGAAACAGAACTCGGAGCCTTACCGGAATGGTACGCCACCGTCTTCTTAACCCCGTTCGAGGCCACGGGTGCCGTGGTGTTCAGCGTTGGAGGCAAATCGAACCTCGGGTATGCCCTCGAAGAAGCCGAGACCCTTGGCCTTCCCTGGATCGTCTTAATGGATGGGGGCAGTCTCCGCACGGATCAGCGGGGCGCCATTCATTTGGGGTATTTTGGAACGCTCAGGCGTCATTCCCAAAGACCACGCCACCTCCCATAAGGCGCAGTGTTGTACCAATCAAACGGCGGCGCTCAAGGGATACCACGTGTTTGTGATGGGCACCACCATCCACGGCAACTTGGAAACGGTGGTCGAAGCCATCGACACCGCCTCCGGCCCACCCGACCTTAAGAAAGGGGCCCTTCGGGATCGATG
>JAMCVM010000155.1 GCA_023475835.1 Bacillota bacterium
AGGAGCCGGGATTTTCCCCTCTTTTTCCCATCTCCGGAGCGTTTCCGGATGGACACCCAGTGCTTTCGCAGCCTCGCCAATATTCACTAGCATACCCATATTATACACCTTATGATGCGATGTACATGGATATCATGTGATTTGTTTTAGCAGTTATTTACCCCAGCCTCCCGCGGTCGCGAGTCCGGCCAATCCCGGGTGCACATCTGGCCCCTGAACCATGACGATGCTTTCGCCCGCCGTGCGGCCCTCCTTCTTCCAACCTACGAGCTATCACCGGACAGATTTCGGCTATGAACCCTGCGCTCGACTCGACACGAACCCCACGGCACCGACCGACCTGATTTGGCTCTTACGGTCCAAACCTGCCCTTACGGCCGGGGCAATGAACCACTGACTTCGTCCGGCGATTGCGAAGGACTTACCGTTGGCAAAGGATTTTCCTTATACTGCCGCCATTTGTCGGCCAATCCGCGGTAACTCTGCTTCATCCGATATGCCTTCTCAAGCCGGTCGAATTGTTGCCTCTGCTGAGGCGTTGATTTCACAATCTGGTCCCGGCGGACAACCCAAATACTCACGATCTCCGCGCGACGCAAAAAGTTCTGTTGAGCCAGGGCCAAAGCCATATCCGCACTGGAGGCGAGCAAGCTAAATTCGTGAACATGATGTCCCATCACCTCGGTCTGCGCAAACACCTCATAGACGTCAAACTCCAACTTTTGCTCTGACACCTGAACCTGCCTCCTGCCTACGCTCCTACCCGGTCATGTTTTGCCAAGACCTCTCGGACCCAACGCCCTTCTTCATAAGTCATGCGACGTAACCCTAGACGCTCTTGTGACATCGGCCCATGATTGTTGACAATACTCCGAAAAAGTTCCCAATCCGGTTGCTGGTAACGCCATATTCCCTCTTCCTGGTCGTAGCTCAAGGTAGGATCGGGAATCGATAGTCCCAGCGATCGGATGCGCGCCACATACTTGGTCAAAAATCTTTGCCTCAGTTCCTCGTTGGTCTTGGTTCGAATCTTCCAGCGCATATTTTGCAATTGATGCGAGGACATTTGACTGCCTTCGGGCGGTCCAAAGAACATCATCAACGCCGGCCACCAACGCGTCACCGCATCTTGTAGCATCATCCGCTGACTGGGGGTGCCTTCAGCTAAGCTCAGGCAGATACTTTCCCCGTGGTGAATATGGAACCCTTCTTCCTCCACAATCCGCACCAGGGTGCGCGCATAGGGAGCGTAGGAACAAGAAAGAGACATCCCTTGGGTGACAATCGCCGCACCATCCACCAGCCAGCCAATCACTCCAGCATCCGCCCAGGTTGGGGCCGGCATATGAAAAACGTTGTGGTATTTTAGCCGACCGGAAAATAAGTCCGAAAAAATATCCTCCCGATTTTTTCCTAAGGGTTCCATCAGATCCTCGGCTACCCGCATCAATAATTGACCATGTCCTTCTTCATCCTGCACTTTGGCCATGATCGCCAGCTTTCTAAACAGTGTGGGGGCCTTAGGCACCCACTCCTTTTCCGGCAGTGCCCCCATCACTTCACTAATCGCGTGCATCGAGATCAGCCGAATCAGTTGGTTGCGATAATCATCGGGCATCCAGTCTTCCGCTTCGATTTTTTCTCCGCGATCAATACGCTCCTGAAATTCCACCAAGCGAACATCGGTTGCTTTGAACTCCATGTGTCTAACCCCTCATTTCGCGAGCCTTTCCGACCTAACGAATCGAGTGCAAAAGATACTTCTGAGTATACGCCAAATTCTGGGAGAAATGCCGCTCCCCATACCAAAGCGCCCAGGTTCTCGACCATACCTACTCGTCGCGGCTGAGCCGTTGGATCGCACTCACTCCACGATTCAATCAGCACTGCGCTGCTCTGCCGTTAACCCATCGATCGGCGCAGTCACGACTCCGTCTCATGCCCACCCGGATAGACCACGGACCCCATCCAAGCGGCCATCCCGCCCTCGACGTTAGCGACATTAAATCCATGATCCGCCAACCAATTGGAGGCTAACCGACTGCGATGACCATGAGCACAAACCACCGCATACCTTGATGACCGGTCTAATTCGTCCGAGCGTTCAGGCACGGCCCCGAGGGTCATCAAAATCGCACCCGGGATGACTCCGCTTTCCCACTCATGAGGCTCGCGAACATCGACCACCCGCCACTCATCGAGACTCTCGGCCAACTGCTGCGCTTCCAAGCGATGGATACGCGCCACATCGTAGCCGTTAGCCTGCCACAAGGATAGCGCATCTTCCAGGACTTCCAGAATTTTGACTCCTTGCGCTTCCAGGCGTTGACTGAGGCGGTTCAGCACGGACCGCTCACTGCCGGTGAGAACCAAAGGAAGACGATGCCCGCGTTGCCAAGAGGCCACGGTCTCGAGCCACAACTCCTCCTCCTCCGGGCGGTAGGTCGCCAACGAACTCCCTGGAATATGCTCAGCCTGAAATTCTTGGTCCCTTCGAAGATCCACCATCAAACATTCTCCCAAATACAGGGCCTGTTGTAGTTCGCCTGCATCCACGCTATTCACGCTCCTTGCCCACCGTGTGCCGGCTTGTCTAGGCACCGGTTCGAAAAACGCGCA
>JAMCVM010000240.1 GCA_023475835.1 Bacillota bacterium
TTGTAGAACGAGTAGAAATAATAATATACATACGTATCTAGAGTAGATACAATACTTGTATACTTGAAAAATAGTAATGACAGAAAGTGCGTAAGAGCCAGATTTTCTGCGGGTTTCGTCGGGGATTACTCGGACCCCACCAACCCCAACCGATGTTGGCGGTCGGCCGGTACCCGAGTTCGGACCCGAAAGGCATAGATTATAGCGAACAGCAGTGCGATGGCCCAGAGTACCCCCGACCAGGCCATCGGGAACGCGATCGGCAAAATCGATTCGTAAAGTACCCACCAAAAGAGAACAATCGCAATCAGCGGCAACACCAAGTGCAACAAAATGTACCAGATCTTTCGTTCGTCGTGCGACTGACGCATCAAGGAGATATTCATCAAGGTGTGCGCCGTCACCAATCCAAAGAGGACTGCCGTGGTCAGGACGTTAAAGGCTTGGCGCGGGCCGAGCCATAGGCCGAAGCCAAGCGCGGCGCTGACGGCAAAGGCCGAAAGCAGGCTGACGCTTGAAGCGGGGGCCCGGCGACCATTGACTTGGGCAAAGTGGGTGGATAGCAAATGATCCCGGGAGACCGCGAATAAGACTCGGGCCGAACTGGTTAAAAGAGCTAAGCTATCCATGAGCGCGCTGTTGACCGCTAAGACTACCAGCGCTACGGCACCCACCGGACCCAAATAGTGTAAGAAGACGGTCACTCCAGGCGCGTTGGCGCGAGCGAAGGCGCCCATATCGGCTTCTCCCCAGCCGACAGTTAGGGCGTAGGCGGATAAGGTCAAGGTCGCACCCACCAACGTGAGTGAAACAATGGCAGCTTTGCCGATGAGTCGCCCTTTTTGCGTTCGGATGCCCTTGACCTCTTCGCCCAAGGGGGCATGACTGCCGACGCCGATGAAACTGGTAATGGCGAAGATCATGCCCATGGCCACGCCCTTTAGGCCGACAGCGGCCACGCTAAACGGACGTAGCGGCTGGGAGGTGGGCGCATGCCCGATGATGAGAATCGAGGCGACGATTAAGAAGAGAATTTCGAAGGTACTGGTAAACACCAGCGTTCGGATGGTGGGACGGATGCCCAAAACCGAGAGCAACCAAGGGATTCCGATGAAGCATAGCACCATGACGATCCAAAACCAGGACGGCAAATGGACACCCACCATCCGCGCCAATCCGGGTAAGAAGACCCCAGCGACATAGATGGGAATTCCGGCGACACTGATCGTCTGGTAGAAGATCACCATGACCGCAGTGACTAAAGCGGAGACCGGTCCCAACCCTGACGAGACGTAGCTGTAATAGCCTCCGGCGGAACTGCGATTTTTGGTGAGATGGTAGATGGTGTTGACCTCGATGAACATTAGGCCAAAGGCAAATAAATAAGAAAGGGGAAGCGCTACCAAAGCAAAGGCGGCTCCTGCAGTCATAAAGGCCACGACGTCACAGGTGGGAGCCATCCCGGCTAGGCTCTGGCTGATCAGTCCCCAGAAACTGACGACATTCGGTTCCAAAGTGTGCGCCGACTGGGCCACGGTTCCATTCACATCCTTGCATAGATTTCGTAAATGCAACAATCTCGCATTAGTGACATGATAGCAAGGATGGGTGCCATCGGCAAGTCGATGCGCGGGTTAGAAAGGTGCGCGAGGACCACGCGGTGAGAGGCCGGGAGCGTAGATCGCTTCTTCCTACCAATGGACGATGACCGCGCACTGAGTGGGATGTGGAGGGTCTATCCCTGAGTGGATGTAGCGGTTCGGAGGCCGAAGGCCCAGCGGTTAGGCGTGTCCCGTTGCCTCTTATCGCAGCGCTGGCTAGAGCAGGGAGCGAATTGGTGCACCATTGAGATACGATTCAATGTCCTCGACGATTTGGGCATACCAATGGCGGTAGGTCTCTTGGCTGACGTATCCGAGATGAGGCGTAGCCAAGACGTTCGGCAGCCTGCGAAAGGCATCGTCATCCGGCAAGGGTTCTTTATCGAAGACATCGAGTCCTGCTCCGGCAATGGTGTGCTGAGCCAAGGCGGATTTCAGGGCCTGCTCATCGACGATGGGCCCGCGCGAGGTGTTGATCAGATACGCCCCCGGTTTCATCATCCTTAGTTGCTGTTCCCGTTCTGATGGACTTATCCAAATTTGATCATTGCTGACCACATTTGTCGCCATCTTCCTGCTTCATCACCTGAAGTTTCACGGATCCCGCAAGATCCGCCAGAGCTTCAGGCTCCACAGGCAGACTCCGTAGAACTTACGGCGTTTCTGACGTTAATCGCAGCGTTGATGTCGCGATCATGCACGACTCCACACTCGGGACAGCGCCAGGTACGTTCATCCAAGGTGAGATCGTGATACCGATACGCACAACCCGGCGTCGAACAGAGTTGCGAGGAAGGAAAGAACCGATCCACTTCCCGCACGGTTTTGCCATACCAGTCTGCTTTGTAACGGAGAAATTCCTTGAACTTGGACCACGCAGATCGAGCGATCGCGCGAGCTAGGCGATGATTTTTCATCATCCCCGCCACATTCAGATCTTCGATGCCGATGATGTCATACGCTCGGAGAATCTGGATACTCAGTTGGTGCAAGAAA
>JAMCVM010000062.1 GCA_023475835.1 Bacillota bacterium
CGGCGTGATGGACACTAATCCCGTATTGCGGCTGATACTTGAACCGCCCGATAATCGAGGTATAAGCCGGTTTGACTTTCCGCAAGGCGACGCCTTCCCACGCGGCCTGTCGTTCGACCGCCGTCAGCAAAGCCCGGTAATTAAACTGGTGCGTCACGCGGTTAAACTTGGCACTCACATCCCGATCATGAATGAACTGCAAATCTTCGACCACCAGTCCGGCCCCACGAGCCTTCGCCCACTGAACTGTTTCGACCGCGAGACCTCCCACCAACGCGTCGCGTTGGGTCGATCGGGCATCGAAGAGACGGGGGTCCCCGATCGTCGCGAAGGCGTGGTGATTGCCGTTTGGCAACACGTGGCAGAGCGCCAAAAAGGTGCTGTTGGTATCCACTCCCACCCAGCCATGATGCGGATGGGTCTGAAGGGGTGCGGGAACTTCTTCGACGGTGATGCGCACCTGATACCGTCCGTGGCGTCGCAGGATTTCCACCTGATAGGGGTCGCCCGGGGCCAACACACGGCGGAGTAAGCCTTCGTAATCCCGGCCATTGACTTGGCCGGTTTTCTTGGACACCTTCCGCGCAATATAGAGAGGGATCTCCAATTTCTCATACCGAGGGACTTTGGCGTCAGGTTTGCCCGGTTTGCGGCAATCGAGCGAGATTTCTAAGATCCAATGGTCGGCCCCTGCGCGGACGCGCAGGAGGGGATTGCCCCTTTTGGTTCGATCTCCACGCGCTGACAGCCGACCATCCCGGCTCTCCTCCCATTCTTCGCGCCACGCCTTTTGGTGTGCCGGTTCGGCGAGGGGGTCACTGAGCGTCTTGAACCGATCCAACCACCGTTTTTTGGTGCCAAACACCACGGGAGGAAAGGTGCCGGCCTCGACATGCTGTTGATAAAATTTGCGCTGGGCTTCTTGATGCGTGAGCTTTCGTTCTTGGGCTGCAATGCGGCGGGCATTCGGATGCGGAGATGTCCGGAGAGCAGCCAACCGTTCTCGCGTTTTCTTCACGCGCTGCGTCCAGAGCTTCAGACCGTCTTGCATGGATTGATGGCGGGCCCGAATGAGGTCTTGCGCTTCTTGCACCGCATCTTTGGCGTACCGCAGCGGCAACTCCGTGTCACTGGATAGATGGCGCTCCAAGGCCCCAAGATTGGACAGACCCTGGCGTAAACGATTGAACGCAAACCGGAGCATAAACCCATATTTGCGCATGAGGCGGCGCAAAATCGTGTCCTGTTCCGGCGTGACGTCGAGCAAGACGCCAAAAATCGTGGTCTTCATTCGTGGGCTCCTTCCCGCCTCTTGTTGTTTTTTGGTCGAAACTCGGGCATACAGGATGCAACGGGTTGTACCGGGGGAATGCGACTCCGTCTCACCGTGCATTAAGGCTTGCAAGTCCCGGACTCGATAGCGATGCTGAAGGTCCTCGGCGCAGTCCGAGGACTCGTCAAGGTACGCACGGGAACCCACCGCCTCTCGCGGTCCCACTTCCGTAACCCAGTCACGCTCATTCCCAGCATCTTTGCTACCTTACCAACACTCACGAACTGTTCGTCCATTAACCAATCACCCAGCATAATGATACTATATCACAGGGTATGGCATCATTTCTTTAAGCAGTTTAAACCTCCCTGTCAACTGGTTTACCTTGGCCAAGTGCGCGGTCAGGACGGCACCCGAGTGGGCGACGTCCCGTCGGAGGGATAACGCTGGATTAACGTCTGGCGATCAATCACTAACAGCACCGGGCTCAAGTGACGATAGCGCTTAATGCTCCTCCACCCTTGCCGATGGTACATCGCCATCAACCAGATTAAATAAAGCCGCATGCTCAATCGCCGCCAGCCGACCACGGGCACTCTCACAAACCCCAACCGCTCGATGGCTTTTCCCGCATTCAGCACCGTAACTCCACCAAAAGCTAGCACGTCTTGGTATTTTTCACTTTGTCCGACAAAGCTCGCCAAATCAACCAATGACTGACGAATAGCCTGATACGCTTTCAGAACATGTCGGGTGTCGTCGCTAAATCGAGAAAGTTCACTGTTATCAAAATGCAACTCGCCAAACCAATCCCCGTGGTCCAGGACGACCGAGGACAAGGCGAGCCGAGACCCGCGAAACCGAATTTTCCCCAACCGAAAGATGGGAACCATCGATCCCTGGGAAGGAACGGGATCGAGATCCCACGCTACCTGAAATCTCGTCTCCCACCATCTCCAGCCAGTCTTTAACCAGGACGCCTCAAATGCCAGTGCCTCCATCGGTACAGGCTCAATCCCAATTCGCCGCAATCCCGCCGCGATGAGAGGAAGCGCTAGTCGCGTCCGGGTACGATCTCCCCCGCCATCGTGTAATACCACCACTCCTCCTGGCAAGGCGGCCTTGACCACATGATTGCTGATTTTTTCTTTAGAATGCGCTGCTCTCCAGTCATCGGGGGCCACCGTCCACAAGACTCGTTTCAATCTGAGCCGTCGACACGCCCACCACGTCCATAGATTGTGGTGGCCCCACGGCGGTCGGTACCATTGGATCGGTTGGCCACTCAGATCTCGGAGTTTCGCCACGCCTTGCGCGATATCCGCCATCGTCCCCCAAGGAGTATTGAGGTAAGCCGAGCGATGCCGGTACCCGTGGAGTCCGATTTCGTGCCCTCCAGACACCACCAGGGTGACCCATTCGGGATGCTCCGAAGCCCTTTCCGCCACCATAAAAAACGTCGCCTTGATGTTCAAACGGTGAAGTTCGGTTAAGATCGCGACCGTGTCCTCGGCCGGACCATCGTCGAAGGTGAGAGCCACCTGGCGCTGATCTTCGTTGGCATGAAAGGCCCCCCATTGCGCGTGGTGAAAAATCACATCGGCCACCGGATAGGTCAAAATCCACAGCGCCAGCAATGCGCTGACAATCCACCAAAGCATCCCTCCCATCTCCTTCCTTCGTCGTTCCTTCGTCGTTCCTTCGTCGTTCCTTCGTCGCTGGTCACGCTGTTTCAGCCATCTTAGGCGGGTGCGTTGGCTCGGCGTTCCAGACGGGCAGCTAAAACGTGGCGTGCCACCGTCTCGGCCGCGTCTGGATGGCCTAACTGTCGAGCTTGACGGGCCATTGCTTTTAACTGCCACGGATTTGCTAGCAGTTGGCCCACAATTTCCCCTACCTCCGCTTCGTGATGAGCGCGAATACCCGCTCCATGGCGTTGAAGAAAGTCGGCGTTAGCATCTTCTTGCCCGGGAATGGGTCGGTAAATCACCACCGGAAGCCCCCGACACAGGGACTCCGTGGTCGTCAAGCCTCCCGCCTTAGAAACCAACATGGAGGAAATTGCCATCAATTCGTGGACATTGTCGACGTAGTCCAAAACCACCAAGCGATTCTTGGCTCGGCTTTTATAGGCTTCGGCAATCGCACGACGCTGACCTGCCCGCCCGGCAATCACGATCGTCGCATGCGTCACCGGGACGCAGTCGATGGCTTCCAATACCGTCTCAAACTCGTTCTGGGGCATATAGGCACCTCCCATGAACAAAACCACGGGAGCGTCATCGAGCAATAGGTCTTGCCGCACTCGATATTCGTCGACAGGCCAACGGAAGCGCTCGTCCACCGGAATACCCGAAACGACAATGCTTTGCTCATCTAGTCCCCGTGCGATCAACGCCATTTTCATATCGTCGCTGCCTACGAAGTAACGATCAATCCCTGGATGAATCCATTGTGAATGGACGCTGTAATCCGTCATCACAACAAAATTGGCGGTGCTAAGACGACCTTGCCGTTTTAACGCCGACACTACGCCAGCCGCGGTGGGATAGGTGGAGACGATGACCTCCGGCGGATTGTCTTTAATGGCCTGATAAAACCGATTCAGGCCAATGTGGTTCAATATTTTCTGCGCCTTGGACGAAGGGTCGATTTTTTGCGTGGAGGTATAAAACCAACGCCACAAAGAAGGAGCAAACCGAACACTCGACAGGTAAGCCCAGCGAATCCCGTTATCCAACCGCGGATTGACAAATCGATAGTAGTCCAATACTCCTAAAGACGGCTCTGGATCCGTTTGCAACAACTCTAGCGCGACCGCCTTCGCCGCGCGCAGGTGGCCATCACCATAGCGCGCAGCTAAAATTAGAACTTTGGGATGAATCGCCAGCGTTTCCAGATGGTGATCCGGCATCTTATCCACCATTTCGATAAAGGCCGCGATTTCAGCCGTCGATGAGCGCCGCGACTGGTCCATGATGCGCCTCCCTCATTCACTTCGTGTACAGCGCCGCCCTCATCCTCATAAGTTCCTGCGCCAAATTGCCGAATGATTGCCATCATGATACCATCCTCTTAACCTCTATCATCCAAGGATTGATGCTCATGAAAACCATCTTGCGTTCTTCGACTTGCGATGAAACGGTGCACTCGTCGCGTTTTATCGGATGGAGTTGTCATCTCAATCACGAAGCCGAACTATCCCCGATGCTCGACCAGGCGCGCTCCGAGTGGCCTCGCGCTTCCCATTACGCCTTTGCCTATCGCATCGAACCGGGAAACGAGCGTGCTTCGGATGACGGTGAACCTCACGCCAGTGCCGGATTGCCTATGCTTCACATTATACAAAAACGTGAACTGGTCCAGACCTTGGTGGTGGTCATACGCTATTTCGGCGGGACCAAACTGGGTCGGGGCGGTCTAGTGAAGACTTACCAAGACATCTGCAGCAAATCTCTGGATCAGGCAGAGTTGCGGGAGTTGGTTTCCAGCTACCAGGTCCATGTTGTGCTCGACTACGCTCAGTATGAAATCGTGCAGCACCAATTGCAGCTCAAGGCGATTCACCCCACCGCGACCTTTCTCGAGCAAGTCTGCCTAGACTTTTATTGCCCCACCGACACCTGGGAGCAATTGTATCCCACGCTTCGCCCCTTGGTTCAACACCTAGAACACACCGACGCCTGCCTCCGGGTGCTTCCCGACGCATAACTCGGTCGTCACGGGCGCATGTTAGCGACGAGGTGAACGTTCATGACCGGATTAGCCGCTTGGCTTGCTCTCACCACCACCACGGCACTGATGTCGCCTGCGTTGCCCCGGCCCCACCCGGTAAGCCAATCCGCCGCCGCATCCATCGCTAAGCTAGCCGCCGGCGGAGGCCGAGTCATTCAGGTCACCGTGGAGCCTCATGGATACCTCGTTCGCATCCGCCATCGCGGTCTCGTGGTGATAGGGGTCAGTCGGGCAGGCCAGGTCAGCCGTCTTTCAGGAAAGCGTCAGCCAGGGTCTGCCTTCGCGCCACACCAAGGCGACGGGCAACCCAAAGGCTCGGGCCATGAGTGCATCCGTTAGAACCTGACGCTTTTCGCCAGCGGCAATGGTCTTCCCCCCTGCCAAGAGCAAGACATGGGTAAACCACGGTAATATCTCCTCCGCATGGTGAGTCACGTAAATTAAAGTCGGAGTATTCTCCGATTCGGCTATCAACCGACTCAACCCTCGGAGTAAAGTCTCTCGTCCAACCAAATCGAGCCCACTAGCAGGCTCATCAAGAATTAACAGCGCCGGATTGGCAAGCCATGCACGGGCTAGCACAACCCTCTGTTTTTCGCCTTGAGACAAAATCGCAAACGCGCGATCACTCAAACTCTCTGCCCCCAGCCAAGCCAAAAGCTGGCGAGCGCGCTCCCGAACCTCGCCACCGATCGGCCGATAAAGCCCAATCGAGGCTTCAGAGCCACTCATGACCACGTCGAGAGCAGGCATTTCGCCATGGTAGCCTGCGATCTGCGCAATCAGATCAGCGCTCACCCAGCCCAACCGACGGCGCAGATCGCGTAAATCGGTCTCGCCAAATCGTGCCCCAAGAACCTGAACTTGGCCCTGAGAAGGCCAAAGATAGCCATTAATAATGTTGAGTACCGTGGTTTTGCCAGCGCCGTTGGGCCCCATCAACGCCCACTGCTCGCCTTCCCGAACGGTCCAACTCATCGCGTCTAAGAGCGTCCGTTGACCGCGAATCAAGCTCACGTCTTCTAACTTTATCAGTTCTTCCATGGACCGCCTCCTGCTCCCTGCTCCGGTTCCAACCGATCTTGGCAGGCAGGCCTCGCTCCCGCCTGCAAGAAGTCGATTCAAAAATATTTCCAGCAGACCCCCGTTGCTCGCGGCTGTGCAATCCGATCCGGATGCCGGTCTAGACCCGCTTCACCCTGGCTACACTCTTCTTTGCAACAAAGGATAGCGCCCCAAAATTCGGTGCCATTCGGTTGTGGTCCGAATTTGCGGAATCACTCGTGAAATCACGTCAGGAGAATCTAATTCGCCTTCACAATCGATCCAAAATCGAAATGCAAAGGGATGATGGGGTCGCGGTCGCGACTCAATCTTGGTCAAGTTAATCTCCGCTGCCGAAAATGGCAAGAGCGCGCGCACCAGACTTCCGGGTGTATTGGCGGTATCAAATACGATGCTGGTCTTGGCCCGGGTGGCGGTCAAGCCAACCGCCAGGCGAGAAGGACGGCGGCCTGAGATCATCCAAAACCTAGTGCGGTTGTCGGGGTGATCTTGTATACCGTTTTCTAAAATCACCAAACCATACTCTTCAGCCACATGCGGACCAGCGATGGCGGCGACTCCAGGCCAACGATGCTGAATCAATTCGCGAGCACTGCCGGCCGTATCCGACCCCACTTCCATCTGCCATCCCCGCGACTGCCAGTACCCGCGACTTTGCATCAGCGCCTGAGGATGAGAACGAACCCGTCGGACCTCACTCATCGCCATGCCCGGTACGGCCAATAGGGCCAAATTCACTGACTGAACAACCTCCGCCCAAACCGAAAGTTCTGGGTGGGCAATGAGCAAATCGAAAACGTCATGCACCGTTCCGGCGTAGGCATTTTCGATCGGCAAAAGACCTACGACCTCAGGATCCTCGACTAGCCGTTTAAAGACTGCCGCAAAACTTGGAAGCCCGACCGGTTCGGCGGCCGGCCAGTGATTCAACACGGCCGCTTCGCTAAACGCTCCGGGCTCGCCCTGAAAATATATCTTGGGCGCAATCATGCCTGAATCGTCTCCGATCCATGCACGGAAACTCCTTCACTCTTAGCATAGACCCTAAATCGTTCCATTAAGTCCTTGGTGATACGCCCCGGACGGCCTGATCCAATCACTCGTCCATCACACCGAGCCACGGGCACCATCTCGGCTGCGGTTCCGGTCAAGAACACCTCGTCCGCATTGTAGACATCAAACAAGGTGAAATTGACCTCGCGCACCCGGTATCCCGCGGCCTCAGCCAACACCATAACCACTTGGCGCGTAATTCCGTTCAAAATGCCGACATACGTCGGCGGAGTGAGCAGTTCGCCGGCCTTGACCAAAAAAACATTATCTGCTGTCGCTTCCACTACCCAACCCTCGTGGTTCAGCATCAAGACTTCTACTAATCCTCTTTGATTAGCTTCGATCTTGGCCAAAATGTTATTCAAATAGTTCAAGGTCTTCATCGCCGGGTTGAGCGCATCCGGAGCCGGTCGGCGAACCACCACCGACGCCAATTCGAGACCGTTCAGATACACATCCTGCGGATATAGGCTGATTTCTTCCACGATAATGATAACCGTCGGCTGGCTGCAGCGTAGCGGGTCCAACCCTAAATCTCCCGGGCCGCGAGAGACCACCAAGCGAATATAGGCATTGTCGAGGCCATTCGCCCGAACGGTGTCGACGACCGCCTGCTCCATGGCCGTGGGAGTTAAAGGGATGGACAACAAAATAGCTTTCGCCGACTGATATAACCGGTCCAAATGCTCTTTCAACTTAAATACTCGACCACCGTAGACTCGAATTCCCTCGAAAATCCCGTCGCCATACAAAAATCCATGATCGAACACGGAGACCGTCGCTTCCGCCCGGTCGACCAAACGTCCGTTGATATAAACCTTGGTGACTCTGTCAGCCATCATTGTCCCTCTTTCTCCAACGGTCTCAAACCGGTAATCGCTACGAGACTACTCTTCGATGACCATGGACAACGGCTGACCTGAAGGGACCATCGGATAAACGTGGTCGTCTTGCGGAACCAACACCTCGAGCACGACCGGACCGTCTATCGCCTTCATCGTTGCCAGTGCCTCGTTGAGCGCCTCGGCGGTATTGACGCTGAACCCAGGAATTTGAAATGCTGCGGCCAATTTGACGAAGTCGGGATTCTCCAAAAGTTCCCCATGGCGCCGTTCTCCATGGAACAAGTCTTGCCATTGCCGCACCATGCCATGACCAGAGTTATTAAAGATAATAACCCAAACTGCCATCCGATATTGAGCCAATGTGGCGAACTCTTGCAGATTCATCTGAATGCTGCCGTCTCCGGCAATCAAACAGACCCGGCTGTGGGGACGGGCTAATTTCGCTCCCATGGCCGCAGGAAAACCATACCCCATGGTTCCTAGCCCTCCTGAAGTGACAAATCGACGGGGCAGGCTTCGCGGAATATAGAGCGCGGCCCACATTTGGTGTTGGCCGACCTCAGTCACCACCACGTCATCCGCGCTCAGGTGATCCGCGATAATCTCTAAGGCTTGAGGCGCAGACAGCCATGATGGCGTCAGGGGATAACGCAGGGGATGCTCTCGACGCCATCCACTCAGCACTTTCTTCCACGCGGGATGGCGTACCTTGGGCGCAATTTTCAACAATTTTGGCAACACCTCTCGGAGGTCGCCTTGAATCGGCAGGTCTGAGTGCACAATTTTATCAATCTCAGCCGCATCGACTTCGACGTGAATAATCTTCGCTTTTGGGGCAAATTGGTCGACGCGCCCTGTCACCCGATCATCAAATCTTGCGCCTAGTGCCAGAATCAGGTCGGCATCTTGAATTGCATGATTGGCCGTCCAGGTCCCGTGCATGCCCAACATGCCCAAAAACAGGGGATGCTCATGAGGCATCACGCCTAACCCCATCAGAGTGGAGACCACCGGAGTATCCACCTTTTCCGCCAAACCCCGCGCTAATTCCGCGGTATTACTGGCGGTCACGCCCCCGCCGAGATAGATCACCGGCCGCTTCGCAAACCGCATCAAACTTCGGGCTCGCGCCCAATCCAATGGCCGCACGCTGGCGGGCACGTCCTCCGGCGGTTGCCAGTGCCGAATCGCCGTCACTTCCGCGAGTTGGACGTCCTTAGGAAATTCGACAACCACCGGCCCCGGGCGACCATGGCTGGCAAAATACATGGCCTCTTCCAAAATTTCAGCCACCGCATTAGCCTCAGTCACTCGCCAACTGTGCTTCACCACGGACATGGTCATTGTAAACAGATCCGCTTCTTGAAAGGCATCGGTCCCAATCAACGAAATTGGCACCTGACCGATTAGCACCACCATGGGCACTGAATCGGCCATGGCCGTCGACAGTCCGGTCAGCACATTAGTGCCTCCGGGACCTGAGGTGACCAACACCACTCCAGGTTTTCCGCCAGCCCGGGCATAGCCGTCGGCGGCGTGCACCGCCGCGGCTTCATGCCGAGTCACAATGAATGACAGCGCCTTGCCTTCTTCCGCCATTGCGTCTACCAGCGGCAAGATCGCTCCTCCCGGAATTCCGAAGATGGTGTCGACATTTAACGATTCAAGCGTTTTCCAGGCCCACTGTGACCCGTTCATCGAATCACTCCCTTTCTAGATTACTACTGCCGAGGCTTACTGCCTCCGAGACCCCAACCTCCAAAAACATGCCGGATCTACCGTCCCTACCGTCTTCGGCCCAGATTTTGGCTCGCAGTCCGAAAGGAGAAGACTTCAGCGCCGCGCTTCTCGGTACACCCCTGCTAGCCCTGGGTCTTCAAGCTCTGACAAAAGAACTAAACTTTCGAGGCCTCATGCGCCGCGTTCACCCATGACGTTCCTGATCCCTACCGGCTCCGCGTCTCGCCCGCTACCGTCCATCTAGGCAGACTTCGATCCCGACGTGCCAAATGCCTCTTGCCCTAGGGCATCTCGCGCGAAAGGCTCATTTGGCCGTTTGGCCCAAGAAAAGATCATCCTCTAGCTAGCACCAAGGCTCCATCCCATAGCGGCTATTTGACAGCGTTCTGTCGAGTCCGCCTTAACCCAGGGGCGCCACTGCCCATTCTCGGTTCTCGGACACCCCATCTAAAAGCGCACCTTGGGGTCACTTTCTTCAGCACTCCATCCAACCTACCGAAAAGACGCCGCTTTGATCTTAAACAGGGACACTCGCTGACACGGTTTTCAAGATCTTCCCCGATCTGTAAAAGTCCGCTTTAAAATTCGTTCGGCTTGCTGGGCGAAGTCTACATAGCGCATCGATTATCCCGAATTTCGTGGGGAAAATGTCCGATTCATGCTCAATCCGATTTGCACGAAAATCTCCGAAAGTCGAATCTGATGACTGAGGGCGCATCAGATTTTCCGAGCCCATGCATTCATCCACACCGCCGCCTGCCTTCCTTGGGGCCGAATCCCTACCGATTCCGCTAAAATTTGGTGTCACCACCGCCGAGGTCAACGCCACTAGGTGCCCTATTTACGGGAGTCTTAGGCCACTGAACCGGTCCCAAAATCGCTGCAAGCGAGCTGAGAACTTCGCTTCCCATCCAATCGACTCGCAGTCGCGCCGATCGCTTTGCCACCACCAGTCGATATCAAAAACTTACCAACATTGCCAACGAGTCCTGATTACGGCACAAGCGTCGCAGCACAAATATCAATCCAAGCTCGCAACACCCCTCCACACTCTCTAGTTCAGACCGGGGAAGTGTCAGCCAAGCTAAGACTTGGCTGACGCCACCCGAGAGTCCCGCCGAACCACCACTGTTCTTTGCCGATTAAGCGAGCGCCCATATACTGGGTAGCAACGCCTGGAACCCGAAGATTCTGCCCTTAATTCTGCCGACGCAGGGTCGGAATTGCGGATTTTCGCTGACAGTACGTTGTGATTCCGCCCTACCTGGCGCAGTGCCCAAGGCGCACGCTCCCGGGAACCTTCCACTTCAATCACGGCGTTGATTGTGCCGACACCGCTGCGCTTTGCACTAAACTGGGCAATGTCGATATGGCGCTGACTAAGCAGCATGACCAGACGCGTCACCGCCCCCTCCCGGTCCTGCATAGTAACTTCTATCGTGTAACTCATGTGCCGGCCTCCTTTCACTTTCCGCAAAAATAAAATGGCCCCTACTACTGTCCTCAGTAGCAAGGGGCGCCTTAGCGCGGTACCACCCTTGTCTCCGTTGCCGGAATCTCGTTGATCCTTAACGGAATCACCCGACTTCGCCTACTAGGGGACAAACTCCCGTTCAGAAAGTCCACTCCAGGGCGAGCAGGATATGCTTTGGGTTCGGGCTTTCACCAATCCCCGAATCGCTAAAGACCCAATCCACACAACCGTTCCCCTTCATCGCGGTAAACCTTTCAAAACCTTCAAATAGTTACTTCCGTCACAAATCGACGTATAAGACAACGCAAGTTTTCAGCTCCAGGAGCTTGTAGTCTGTATTATACATGCATCCGCTAAAAATGCCAAGGGATTCTTTCCACGCCCAGCTCTGAAGAATGAAGGCGTAGTTTGAACCCTCTACCGGGGGGCATTTCTCAAAATTCTAAGCGAACGAGGACTCGCACGGTGGCGCATGCACCCCCACCGTGCTGGATGGCACGCTAGGCCAGAGGTGCCAAGCGATGATGGGCGTAGGTTAACATTCCGGTGTAGTCGACGTCACTCTCCGGGCGAAACCGTCGGTTTTTCTATCCATCCCACGTCTCGCACTCCCATATATCGGGGTTAATCGGTTCCATTCAAGTCAATATATTGTGACCATCAAACATTTTCAATGAATATACAGACTGATGATCATTGCATAATACGATATCTGGGGATAAGCGTGCGAAACCTGGGTTCATTCGTCTCGCGAGTTTGTGGTGCTCGCGCCACCCTACCATCCGGGACTTGTGTCGCCGCTCGCCTAGGACTCAGGTTAGGTTCTTGTAGCCCCTTACGGAGAAAATCGATCAATAAATCTCTGGATCAGGATGTCGACGACTGAAGGAAGCTAAAGTCGGAATCCAAAAATCACGGCCCGTTCCGGGATTCCTACCGTGTTTCCTCAAATTCCTCAGTGCTCGGATGCTTCGGCCTCCTTGTTGAACAGCATGGTAATTTCCTCTAGGGACAGCCCCTTAGTTTCCGGCATCCACCGGGATACGAACAGCACGGCCAAAACAGATAGAACCGCAAATATCAGCATCACGGCCGGAAGCCCGATGTGTTCATCCATGAGAGGGAACAGTTCTATAATTGCGAAATTGGCGATCCAGTCCACAAACGCAGCCGTGGCTGCCATGCGGCCACGCACCTGGGTGGGAAAATACTCGCCTTGAATAATCCATCCAATGCCGCCCACGCCGAACGCAAAGAAAACGATGAACCCCGAAAGGCAGATGAGCAAGACCACTACCTCAAGCTGGCCACGCATGGTCAACATGGCGGTAGCGCTCGCGGTAATGAAGACGGCCATTCCGCCGTATCCGAACCGCGCAAGGTATTTGCGACCAGCGCTGTCAACATAGCGAAAGCCAATATACGTTGCCGCAATATTCACAGCGGCCAAAATCAACGTCGCCGTGATGCCGTCAACAGTGGAGGAGACCAGGCCACCATGCGTGCCGCCGAAAAAGTGCGAGAGGATTTTCGGGCCATAATAGAATGGCACATTAATTCCTGTAATCTGCTGAAAGACCATAAACACACTGACGATGATTAAAGCTCGTTTGACGCCTGAAGTCAGTTTGACTTTGATTCCAGCCAAATGTTCCTGCTTGTGGCCTAGTTGCTCGATTTCGTCCATGGATGCATTGACACCTAGCACCTGCAAGGTTTTATGCAGCCGATCGTAGTGTCCTTTTTGTAGCAGCCAGCGAGGCGACTCCGGCATAGTGGTGCGGTAAACCAATCCGATGAGGGCGGGCACAGCCCCTAACCCCAGTGTCAGGCGCCAGTCCATCGTCCGAGCCAGCTGAGGCCAGGTTTCAAAGACAATGATGGCCACTAGGTAAGCCGCAAAAATGCCCACGGTAATCATCCACTGTTGCAAGATGGCCAGTCGGCCACGCCGATCTTTTGGGGCAAATTCGGCAATATAGGACGTGGCGATGGCCGAGTCGGCTCCTACCGCGAGGCCGATGAAGGTACGGGCGATAAGCAGCATGGCAACATTCACCGTCAGAGCGGATAGGATAGCGCCTGTGGCGTAAATTGCGGCGTCCACTACCAACAGTGATTTCCGCCCCCATCGATCAGTGGCTGAACCGGACGCAATGGCTCCTACGGCGGCACCCAGCGATGCCCCTGCTACTAGATATCCCAGCACCAAAGAACCCAGGTGATACGGAATAAAAGTCAGAGCGGAGCCAATGTTCGAGGTATCATATCCAAAAAGAAATCCGCCTAGCGTCGCCATTACCGCGAGTGACCAATACATCCGAGTCGCACTGCTTTTGTCAAGACGCTGTTCGATATTCAATGGCGGAGACGGCTGGTCCATAGACGATTCCTCATTTCCAGGAATGCTTTCCCGCAGAACGACTAGCGCTGAGCTTAGCAGGATTGTCACGAAATCAAAATATAGCTCAGCCACGCCCGTCCCCAGTGCCTGGAAACACCTGTAGAAGGCACTGAGCCCAAGTACCAGTCCTTTGTCCATCCCCGAAAACACGCTATCGAATATTATATACTCGGTCGTAAATATCTGTAAAGATCTGGGGGTGCCGACCCCAAGGTCCCGTCAAAGTCCTGCAAGCCCCTGTAATTTCGCCATTTTTTAAGGGAGTGGACATTTTCCGATCGATCGGTTATAGTGAACCTCTATCAGGAAAATTACGGACGAGATGATGGCCTTTGG
>JAMCVM010000020.1 GCA_023475835.1 Bacillota bacterium
ACGGATATGATTTGCGCGAACCGAAGCTCCTGCGATATCTGGCCATCCATAATCAGGGGATTCTCGAACACGAAGGCGCGTTGCCCACACCTTTGGGTTATGACGCCCGTCCCACCGTGGTCCCGGCTCCCTATCCCGAAGATCACTGGGGCACGCTGCTCAAGGTACGCGATCGGATGTGCTACCAACTCCATCTCACGGACCCGTTCCAACTCTTCTGGCGTGTGTGGACGGAAGCCCATCAACCCCGTTCCCCAGGGCTGGCATCGGTTCGCGAAGGACCGGATCCGGCGCTGGCCCAATTTCGTGCCCATACCGATGGCGCGGCCTGGTGGGCCGATTGGGAGCAGTGGCCCACCGCTTGTCAAACGTATGAACATCGCGCGCTGGCCTTGCTTGAGGAATCCCGCACCTGGGTCGAATCGCGCTCGGAATTGTCCGTCGATATGGACTCCGAATCCTATGGACCCGGGGAGCAGAAGTTACTGGTTCGAGCCCTCCTAGTGCCGTATCAAACGGCGGTGGAAATGTGGCAAGGTGAGGCCCCGGCCGCGTGGCAGAGCACGCTGCGTCCATTGCAGTCGACCGGTGACACCGATTGGACGCTGCTGGCTGGGCCCGGCAGCGACCACATGCAGGTAGTAGGCATAGGCCGACGCGAAGTACTCGAACGCGCCGTACCCGTGTTGGAAGACCTGTATCAAGACGCCGCCAAGTCGCCGCAAGTGGTCCGCTTAGTGCAGGACTATCAGAGGTTGGAGCAGACTCGCCAAAACCTTCGCGCCGGGTTACAAGAACTAAACGCAGATGCTTTGGAAAGGGGCCAATGCCCAGGGTGCACTCTATGGCATGCCGCAACCCAATCCGAGAGTGAACTGAAATAAATGGACCACACGTGCAATTCACAGGCAGCACTGCGAGGAACGGTCGAAGAAGAATCGCATGCTCCCAATCCTTTGTAGCCGTATCTGTGCTATGCTCGGAAGGAGGAACTTTTCCTGGCTGAACGACGGTACAATGCCATGAGTGAATCGTTGACGGAACAAGGCGTTACAGTCGAGATGGCCGCGTGGCGGACGAGTAACTTCAGCGCTCTGGTATAAACCTCCGTAGGGGGCAGCCATTAGGAACACGTTGATAGAATCGATTTAATTATTTGGAGGCTGAAATGGATCCAGAAACCTATAGACGTTACCGAAACGAGATCCTGAATCAACTGCTGGATGCTGATTCGTCTGCTCAAGTTGAACGCATTGTTTTTAGGGTGAATAGACACCTTCGAACCAAGTATTCCAGAGTCGAGATGCAGGAATTTTGGGAGCAGGTTGTTACCGACGTTAATGCCTTGATGCCGCCCGGCTCCTTGCGAAAGTCCCAGTCTGCTTCCGAGTTTAACAGACTGGTGGCTGATATTCAGGAAGCGTTGCGGAATCTTAAGAACTCAGAATGAAGACCGTGACTATGGCGCTGTGGACACTGATCTTTACCGGTGTCGAAGCTTTGTCGACTGCGGCTCTGGCTATATTTGGGATATGGCAGCTGTACGACATCAAATCGTCTTTGAGGTCCGCCAGTTTGGCGAATATCATTAGTCTTGAACAGTCTATCGCTAACAATCGGCAAACCGTAACGGATGCAAGTGCCGAACTTAAGGAGAAATTGAACGATCCGGCAAGCGACAAGAAATTCTATATCACGCGATTCCATGAATCTGTTGAACGCTACTTGAATTCCCTGGACCGCCTATGCGCGAGCATGTTGCACAATCTGATTTCAGATTCCGATTATAAGTCAGACTATTACACGACTCTCAAGGAGACCATCGAATTATATGAAACAGACTATAAAATCTCGACCAGATATCGTAACATCCAGAACCTTTGGGATAAGTGGAATAGGTAAATGAATCGGTCTCGCCAAAGGCAAGGAGTGTGGTGGCCTTACGAGCTACACTCCCTGGCGAAAAAATATGGATCCAGCCTTTAAAGCAAGTATTGCACAAGCGTTTGATTGGAGCACTTTTGACGCGACCCGCAGTTGATCTATGGCCGTCGTTCTGACTAATAGTTACCATTGGACATCCAACACCAATGGCAGGCCCACTGGATTCATTGTGTCTAGTCCCTTACGGCCGGTTTTCCCGGATACGGCTTCAAACGACGACTCCACCCGAAGTCTGCCTCGGCTAGGCGAGGTTCAAAGGCACCCGCCTATCCACCTCCCGCCGCTCCGAGTTGGCTCCGACCTACGGGTCTCCCTTCAAGGTCGCAGTCCTCGAGCTGAAGCTCTGGCCACGACCGCGAGGACCATGAGTCGTCCACCGGTCCTTGCCTCGCCGAGGGTTCTGTTGTCCCCCAGGTCCTCCGTACGACGACCCGATCTGCCCGGCTTGGCGCCACTCCCCGATTTCACGGGGTACGCTTATACGGATAGCCCTGCCCTTCGCGGGCGCTCCAGACGGGCCCCAAGTCCTTCCCTGGTTGGCTAAGCGATCCTTGACCCCATGCCGCCCCCCAGACGCCGGAAGGACCACCCGGTGCACTTTCCCATCACTTCCCGGATGCTGCCAGTCTTCGTCCTTCGGCCCGGGGCTCGACTCCTTCGTCATTCCCGATAGTCCGATTTCACGGGGGACATTTTCGACGCGGCAGAGTTCGCTTCAGGCTACGGCCTGGTGTTTTGCTAGCCCCCGGGTCAGACCTCGCCTCCTCTGGATGCGCGATTGGCTACGTGGCCGAATGGGACGTTGCCACGGTCGGACTACCTCCGACTGGATTTCTTAGGTTACAAGCTGCACAACCGAATCTGTACCCTCATCGTTCCCGAGGATTTCTCAGAGTGTCACGCATTGAGGCCCACAGCCGAACGTATTCGTCGCATCCCTCGGACTGAGCGCACATCTTATCGTCGGGACACCCCACCGGCGTTCAACCGATACGATGCCACAGGTGTCTTTGCCCAATCTCGAGCATAAATTCCTGGCCATCAACCGTTCCCCTTGTCAGATAGCGGTAAAGGATTAAGATATAGTACATATAGTACAGAAATCAAAAATTCCGTGAGGAGGCAAAGTCTCATGCGGCAAGCCCTGGTTATTGTGGATGCGCAAAACGACTTTTTTCCTGGAGGCGCGCTCGCCGTACCCCACGGAGACGATATCATTCCCGTGCTCAATCGTTGGCTGGCCTACTTTATGGACCAAGGTCTGCCCATTGCCTTGACCCAAGACTTTCATCCAGCCAATCATTGTTCGTTCCACGCTCAAGGTGGACCGTGGCCTCCGCACTGCGTACAACAAAGTGTTGGCGCGGCGTTTTATCCGGCATTAGCAAGTTTGGATTCGGTTGCGATCTTTCGCAAAGGCAGTCACCCGGATCGCGATGCTTACAGCGGCTTTGAGGGCGTCGATGAACACGGCCTAGGCCTTGCCCAATGGCTTCACCAACGCGGGGTCCAAAGCCTCATCGTCGGCGGGTTGGCCACCGACTATTGTGTTCGTGCGACCGTATTGGATGGCCTTGGTGCGGGTTTCTCGGTGACCGTTCTGGAAAATGGCATACGCGGGGTTGAAGCAAACCCTGGCGACAGTAGCCGGGCAATAGCCGACATGATCAGCCACGGGGCTCTTGTCACCAAGGATGCTCCTCCATCTTAAACATAAAGAAGGTAGCCGATGGCAACTCCGAATGTCAGCAAACCGCTTTCGAAAGATGACCGGCCAATTTCAGAGGTTCAGCGCATTGGCAATACCCGGTTAGCGCTGGTGCTGGCCATCGCGGTTCTGTTGATAGGCGTCATTAGTCAACATTTCATTATTATCTGGGCAGGTTTTTTCATCTTGGTGCTGATGATTTTGGCCGAACAGATGGCCGGGCTCACCTTCCGTCACCTGAGCCTCAAACACCAGTTCGCTAGCAGTACCGCCGAAATCGATGAGCCCTTGGATGCCGAACTGATCGTGGAAAACCCATTGCCGTGGCCGGTCGGCGAAATTTCTTGGGAACTCGACGTTCCCGAATCCCTTCGATTTCACAGCCAGGTCGAATCGTCATCGGATACGTCGTCCGGCTATCTGCGCATCGTCCGCGGAGCGCTGACCGTGACTCGGCAAGAGCGCCTCCGGGTCCCTTATCAACTGGTGGGCATGCGCCGCGGTCGATTCCAAGTGGGCCCCAATGTCCTCATTTTCCAAGATCCCTTGAATTGGTCGCAATGGGTGCGCCGCACCCATATGAATGATAGGCTGACCATTTGGCCGCGCCGCTACACCCTGCCCCAAGGCTTTTGGCAAGCCCATCCCGAGTTGGGCGAACGCCGGGGACGCCCTTGGGATCCCCCCGATCCGGTGTTAGTGGCTGGCATCCGCCCATATCGCATTGGCGATCCGATTCGACGCATTCATGCGCACGCTTCCGCCCAAGCCGGTCAACTCATGGTCAAAGAAGATGAGCATCTCACGGCGCGCACGGTTGAGGTGCTCTTGCATCCTCAGACGGGGCTTCATCCCTGGAGTGGAGTGGATCGAGGGTTGATGGAAGAATCTGTCAGCCTAGCTGCCACCGTGGTCGAAACTTCGTTGGCCCAAGGCCTCGACGTGGGTTTGACCACCAGTGGGATCTTGGCTGGCCACCCGCATGGGCTAAGTCTGCCGCCAAAGCACGGATCCGATATCCGATCGCAGATGCTGACCGCCTTGGCTTGGGTCGAGCCTTCAGGCAACATGACGGATAACTTGCTGCGTCATCTGCTAGGGTTAAAGCGGCGTGTGGTTCGCGGCGGCATTATCGTCGTGGTGGCGCCGATTTGGCCAGAAGAGGTCCAACAAGATTGGGCGGCCTTGCGAGCGCGAGGCGTGGAGATTATTTGGATTACCGTTGGCAACGAACACACTATCCCGGTGCCGGGAGCTAGCATCATCTGGCGCTGGCAGGAAGGAAGTTGGTCGCGTGAATGATCCCAAAAAATGGCTGATTCTGAGCGAATGCGCCTGGTTGGCCGGTCTCGGCTTAGTCTTCGGTCTGCCCTGGACGGTCGTGATCTGGCCCTTGGCCCTCTACGTCGCCCTGGGATACCGCCGATGGTCTCCTCCGGTGCTGATTTTGTTCTTGGCCGGCGGTCTGGCTGGCCCCATCATTTTTTCTCATTTGCCATTGGTGGCGGTCACGGCCGTAGCACTTTGGCGCGGGCTCAGCCTCTCTCGCAATGATTTTCTAGATATGCGCTTCCCTTTCGTCTGGGGAATTCTCGGATCGATTGCGGAATTCATTGTGAAGCCTGCCTGGGGCTGGATCCCCCTGCTACTCGTGGCCAGTTTTAGCCTGATTGCCATGGTCCCTTACGGTAAACGACCGCTCCTCGAACGATGGAGCTTTGCCCTGCAATTGCTGGCCATAGGCGTCATCAGCGGGCTGGCCGCTTCCGCTCTGATCTGGTTGACGCCCTGGGGGGCCATCCTGCGCTCCGCATTTTATTTGATCGCCACCCCCATTACCTGGCTCTTAAGCCTCATCCCCTTCGCCAAACTCAAAGCTAAGCCCAATAAGGCCAAGGGCATCGTGGGCAAGATTTCGGCACCCAAAATTCCGCATCCGGCCAAATACACCGGGCCTAATCACTGGATTGCCCCGGTATTGATTAGCTTAGCCATCGTCTTGGCGCTCGCTTTGTTATACCTCTTATGGCGCTATCTGAACCGCCAGAACCGCCCGCCGGCCGCAGTAAAAGACGACCGGGCGATCATCCACGAACATATCGATCGTCCGGCCAATTGGTTCAGAAACCCCTTTTCTCCGCTGCCGCCTGTGCGTACGCAAGTCCGCCATATTTTGCAAGAAGCGCGAAAACACGGCCACAGCCGGGCTGAGACGGAAACCTTCCGGGAATGGGCCAAACTGGCGCATCAAGAGAAGACCCCGGAAGCGGGTCTTCGCCTGTATGATGAGGTGCGCTACGGGGATCGCCCCGACACTCGCGAAGCGGCCGAATCCCTTCGTCACACTTGGCCTGAATGGCCTAAAGAAGAGCGTCCTAACTTAGGTGCTCGTATTTTGGGGCGATCTGGGCAAAGTTCTAAACAGGCCAATCCGCGCTAGTTTGGACGGGGATCGTCGTGCCAACCTTCGGTCCCGTCTGCCCACAATTCTTTTTTCCAGATCGGGACCGTTTGTTTCAAACGGTCGATGCCGGCCTGACAAGCCGCAAACGCAGCCTCGCGATGGGGCGAAGAGACCGCGACCAGCACGCTGGCCTCGCTTACTGCGAGACGGCCCACGCGGTGTTCAATGACTACGTGATTGACCCTAAACTCCCGCTTCAGATCATCTCCAAGACGCTGAAGTTCGCGCTCCGCCATGGCCTGATACGCCTCATACTCGATTCCCTCAGAGGCTCGCCCCTCGAACTGGTTGCGAACCACGCCTAAAAACACCACCACACCCCCACAAGCCGGGTCAGACACATCGCTCAAGGCTTGTTCTACGGAAATGGGCCGGGTCACGACTTGATAGCGATCCATTGTCTATCCTCCACTCACCGGCGGAATCACGCCCACTTCGTCACCGGCCCTGAGAACTTGGTGCAAAGGCGCCCAAGCTTGGTTCACACTAAACATCCACTGCTCCAAAGGCGCATTCAGGGGCGCCTGCAAATAGGCCTGATAGAGAGCCTCAATATCCATCCCTTCTTTTATCTGCAACGACCAACGATCGCGGTGCATCCGTTCGCGAGCAAAGGAGAAAAACAACACGGTAATCGGGATCATGACAGCTTTTAATTCCTCCTCAGAGACGTGGACAAACCCGGGGCTCAGCCCGCTGAATCCACTCCCATCCGTCTTGGGCGTTCCATCGTCTTTACTGTCAGTCTACTGGATTTTGACGATATCGGGCAGGTTTGTGATTGCATTCGCGTTCACCGCCAACCTCTCGGTCAGCGTGGGCTAAAAACCCACTCGGGCCCCATCTCAGCATGGCGATGGGGCCCGGGGCCACCTGGCAAGCTTCGGCCCAGGCGCTTTAGTGCCACGGGCTTAGGTCCGTGGGTGCGCTAGAAGCCGACTGCCCGTGCCAACCCTCATCCCCCATTTTGGGGACGGGCCCACCGCTATGGCCTCCCAAAGACGTTGGCTTACTGAATCCCCGTGGCGGTCGAACCCGTCCATTCGCATCTCAGGCAAAGCCCCCAAGGCCGCCATGGGTCGATGATTCCCCGAACCTCCACCCTTCGCCTACGATTGCGGGGACAAGCCGGGACTGGAGGTCTGACCCCCCTCGGCGCTGGCCGGGGTTAAAATCTCGGCCGACCGTCGCCAGGTCCGGCGCATCATCCATCCGGTTAACACTAAAATCGGTGGCGTAAAAATCTGCATCAAGGTCAGAAATCCGATGCCCCAATGGGGATTGATATAATGCACCAAGTAGAGGGGGTTGTCACGAGTGGTTTCCCCGATGACGCCACGCAAGATGGCATAATAAAACATGGCCGACCAAAATTGATAGCCCGGCGGCGGCGCCTTGTAGCGTTCAATCCAGAAGTAGCGCACAATCAAAATGACTCCGATTGCCGAACCCCACAGTTGTTCCGGCCAGCGACCAAATCCCAGTTCCGTCATCCGCCCCAAGACTTCGTGGTTAAAGATATTGCCAATCCGCACCATGAAAATTCCGAGCCCAATCCCGGGCACCATCCAGTCAATTAAACGATTGAAGACCAAGGGGGTTTTTCTGAGCTGGTACCAAAGCGCCAATACACCCGCGCCCACAGCGCCATCGTACGCCAGACCACCATCCCAAATCTTCAACGCTTGCACCGGATCCGTCCAAATCCAATTGGGATCGTTGGCCAAGACGAAAACTAGTCGCGCCCCCACCACCCCAGCGATGACCGTCCAAAACGTAATGTTGGCCAATTGGTCAGGATCTTGGCCCATTTCACGGCCTCGTTCCACTAAATACCAAGCTCCGCCCAATATGGCCATCACCATGAAAATTCCGTACCAATGCACCCCGATTGGGCCGATATGAAACGCGTACGGGTTAAGCTTGAAAATTAACATCGTGCTGACCCCCTCCCCCGTCTTTGGCTAGAGTCTAGCGAACACCTCGTCGGCTGCGCTAAGGGTCGCCTCAATCTCTTCATCGGTATGCGCCGCAGACAAAAACACGGTTTCAAATAACGACGGTGGCATAAACACGCCCCGGTCTAGCATGCCGTGAAAGTAGGCCCGATAGCGAGCGCCGTTGCTGGCTTCGACCTCGGAGAAATTACGCGGCACCCGTTCACTAAAAAACAAGCTCATCATCCCGCCCACCGTCGTCGCCTGAGTCGGGATGCGATGATGCCGGGCTCGGTCGACCAGGCCTTGGGCGAGTTGATTGACCTTCAGGCTGAGCCGTTGGTAAAAATCCGGTTGCTGTGCTATGATCCCCAATTGCGCCAGCCCCGCCGCCATCGCTAGCGGATTGCCGCTAAGCGTCCCGGCCTGGTAGACCGGCCCCAAAGGCGCCACCTGTTCCATAAACGCGCGCGCCCCCCCGTAAGCTCCTACCGGCAGCCCTGCCCCGATGACCTTGGCCAACGTCACCAGATCCGGCGTAATGCCAAAATGCTGAGCGGCTCCGCCCCAACCCACCCGAAATCCGCTCATCACCTCATCGAAAATCAAGAGACTGCCACGGTCGGTGGTAAGACGGCGCAGAGCGTGAAGAAACTCGGGTTCCGGCCCTATCGTGCCCATGTTGCCGGCCACCGGTTCTACGATCACCGCTGCGATCTCATCGCCCCGGCGCCGGAATAGGTCCTCGAGTTCCCCTACCGCATTATACGTGGCAGTCAAGGTTAAGTTGGTCATCTGCACGGGCACGCCAGCAGAATCTGGGACCCCGAGCGTCGCTGCCCCCGAGCCCGCGCGCACCAACAACGAGTCGTGATGGCCGTGATAGCAGCCAATGAACTTCAGCACCAGGGAACGTCCAGTAACCGCACGAGCTACTCTCAAGGCTGACATCGTCGCTTCGGTTCCGGAATTGACCAAACGCGCCATTTCCAAGCCGGGATAGGCTCCCACTAAGGTCTCTGCCATCTCTACCTCTAGAGTCGTCGGAGCTCCATAACTCGTGCCCTTCACGGCCTGCGCTTGAATCGCCGCCACGACTTGCCCCTGGGCATGGCCCAAAATCAGGGGTCCATAACTCATCACATAGTCAATGTACGAACGGCCATCGTGGTCAAACAAACGGGCGCCTTGCCCGCGCTCCACCAAGAACGGAGTCCCGCCGACCCCACGAAAGGAGCGTACGGGACTGGACACGCCACCGGGCATGACTCGTTCAGAACGTTGCCACCACTGGTCCATAGAATCCCCCATTTTCTCCGATTCAGACATTGAAACGGAAGTTTACCACGTCGCCATCCTGCATTTCGTATTCTTTGCCCTCGAGGCGCACCAACCCAGCCTCCCTGGCTTTGACCATAGAACCTTGGCGACAAAGGTCAGCGTAAGCGACCACCTCCGCTCGAATAAACCCACGTTCAATATCGGAATGGATTTTTCCCGCTGCGGTCTTGGCTTGACACCCCTTAGCAATGGTCCAGGCTCGCACCTCATCTTCACCCGCCGTCAAGAAGGAGATGAGCCCCAACTTCTCGTACACCGCCTGCGCTACCCGCGCCGACCCCACCTCTTCAATCCCCAAATCTTGCATAAACGCCAAGCGGTCTTCTTCGGACAAGCCTTTGATCTCTGCTTCCATTTGCCCAGCCATGGGCACCACCAGCGTGGACTTGGCTAGAGCCCAATCGAAAACCGCTTGCTGGTCGGGATAGACGCGGCTTTGAAAAGTCTGATCATCCAAGTTCAGCACGCATAGCATGGGCTTTTGCGTAAGAAACTGATAGCCACTCAACTCTCGCTGCTCCTCGGGATTCAAATCCACCTGGGTCAGCCGTTGGCCGTCTTCCATCGCAGCCAACAAGCGTTCAACCAAGGCCAATTCTTCTTGAAGCTCGCGAGTCGGTTTTTTGGCAGTGCGAATCCGTTGCGCGCGTTTTTCTAACAGATCCATATCCGCTAGGGTCAGTTCCAACTCCATATCTTCGATGTCTTGCGCGGGATGGGGAGGCCCGTCGACGTCCGACGAGAAGCCTCGAACGACGTGCACCAGCGCATCGACCAAACGCACATCGTTCAAAAAGCGATTGGCACCGCCCGTGTCGCGCTGACTTAGTCCGGGCACATCGACCACATTGAGGAGCGCCGGCGTGGTTTTTTTGGGGTGATACATCGCGCTTAGCAGGTCCAGCCTTTCGTCCGGAATCGGCATCAAGGCATTGTGCGAAAGTTTCTCCCCGCCATAAGGATTGGTGGAAATTCCCGCTCCAGTCAACAAATTAAATACGGTCGTCTTGCCTGACCGTGGCAACCCGATTAATCCTACGTCCATCGCAATCTCTCATCCCTTGTCAGATTTCTCTCTCATAGTATCATTCCTGCCTATCAGGTCGGAAGCGGGCGTTCCCTCCGCCCGCTTCCGTCTGAATCACCTACTCATCTTCCTGAGCCGATTCGCTACACTTGCCGATGCCGTTATCTTGCCGCGGATTGGGCGGTTTCACGTGGTCGGCTTGACTCAAATCGATACCCAATTCGCGTGCAACTTCTTCTTGAAACTGTTCTCGAGTGATTTGCCTCAAAGTTTTCGCCATCACTTCTCCCCCTTTGGCTGTCCCACGAAGCTAGCATCTCCTCTGACTCCGGCGGGATACTGCGCAGTTCTTGACAAAGGAGGCAATCCTCTTAGAATTCGTCGACCAGACGATCATTCAAGAACACCTGCACCGAAAATGCCACCGTGGCCCGCAACATTTCGGAAACGCTGCAATATTTTTCGAAACTCAAATGCACTGCCCGCTGCGCCTGGCTCGCACTCAAATCCGGCGAGGCAAACCGATATTGCAGGGTGATGTGTTCATAGACTTTCGGTTCGCGGTCTCGCCTGGATCCATCCAAAACGATCGAGAACGCATCTAACTGTACGCGCATCTTCTGAACGATGAGGGCGACATCGATGCCGCTGCAACTGCCTAGAGCGGCTAAGACCATTTCCATCGGCCGTGGCCCCTGATCCTGCCCTCCCACCTCTGGCGCCCCATCGATCACCACGGTATGCCCACTTTGGGTCAACGCATCAAAACGCAAGCCTCCACGATATTCCAACCGAGTTTCGATCCTCTACCCCTCCTTTGTTAATCTTTTGATCAAAGCCTCCGAGCCCGATTAATCGACGACCGCTGGCAACTGAGGATAGGGCGGCTCGGGCTCCCACAAGGGATGCGCCTGAGCCGCCTGGTCGCGGTCGTCTTCGGTCTTAAAACAGCGCGACCACCGATCACAGGAGCGACAACCTAGGCTTACTTCGCGTTCCGGCAATTGGCGGTTTTTCGCGGCAAAGAGCGCGCTTACAATCCTTTGGCGAAGCCATAGGCCCCACGCGACATCTGGAGCGAACACAAAATCGATGCGCTCCGCGTTGTCCCGACTCTCCACCACCAAGTGCCCTGAAGGATAGCCGGTTAATTCCATGTAAAGCGCCAACTGCGCGAAATGTGCAATCAAGGGTCCGTCGCGGCGAATTTGCTCAAACCGCTCGGCATTGACGGTTTTGTATTCCACCACCTGCAGGGTCTCCCGCCAACGCACCACCGCATCCATCCGCCCTGAGACCATAAGGCTGTCGTCTTTGACTCGTTCTTCGACCGCCACCAATTCCCCCAGGTGCAGGAGTTCCTGTTGAAACTGGCGATGACGCCGAGAGCCTTCCTGCATGGCGGCCAAGCTCTCGGGGTCAAGAACTCGGCCAAAGCGCAACAGATCCATCACGGCGTAGCGAAGACACGCCCCTGCGAGCGAGGGGGAAAATGCGCGAAAGGCGGATTTGGCCTTCATTCCGACCAGCTTTGTCCCGGCTCCAGCGACACGACATGGATGTCGCCTCCTTGCAGGAGATCCGAAAGTGCCGCCGGCGATCCACTTAACGCTGGGAACGTTCCATAATGCATCGGAATCACCGTTCCCACTTGCAACAAGCGAGCGGCGTAGGCCGCCTCTTTCGGCGCCATCGTAAAGTGGCCACCAATCGGTAGCATAGCGACTTCGGGACCATACAAGTCATGAATCATCCCCATGTCGCCAAAGACATTGGTGTCACCGGCATGATAAAAGGTCAGTCCATTTTCCAAGGTGACGACAAAGCCTGCCGCCTCGCCTCCGTAGACGGTCCCGATTTCGGTGGAAATGCCCGAAGAATGATCGGCGTGGACCATGGTCACTTGGATGCCTTCGAAGGCCAAAGTTCCTCCTTTGTTCATCCCCACCACCTTAGTGACGCCCTGGCTCTCAAGATAGCTGCCAATTTCGAAGTTAGCGACGACCTGGCCTCCGCTCCTCTTGGCTAACTCAGCCGCACTGCCCATATGGTCGAAGTGGCCATGACTAATCAGAATCAAATCCGCTTTCGACCATTGTTGATACGCTGTCGGACACTTGGGATTTCCTTCCAGCCAAGGATCGATCACGATATTGCGTCCTTGGGCAGTTTCAACCAAGAAGGTCGCGTGGCCTAACCAAGTCATCTTGACGGCTTCACTCAAACGAATCTCCTCCTCATCGTATCCATCGTCTCTCTTCATTCTAGCCAATTTTAACCCTCATCGCGGGGTCAGTCGGGATCAAGCCAGCGTCCGATTTCTTCCCAGCCATGCGCCACTCGCTCAGCACCAGCCTCTTCTAGCGCCGCTTCGCTGAAAGTGTTGTGCAAGATCCCCCACACCCTGCAGCCGGCAGCCCGGCCCGATTGCATGTCATACGGACTATCGCCGATATAAAGCGCGCTGTGGGCATAAACCCCCAGTCGGCTGAGGCCTAAGGCCACCGGCTCCGGCCCGGGTTTATGGCCCTCGGTGTCTTCGCCTGCCACCACCACCGGAAAGTAACGGGTCAAGTTAAAAAAGTCGAGGCCACGTCGCGCCATATCGCGGCGTTTCGAGGTCACAATGGCCATCGGCGTCCCCTGGTCCGCTAATCGCGCCAACTGCGCCTCCACCCCGGGCACTAAAGCCACCAGTCGGTCATGCGCCTCGCGATTGTGATCCAAGTACTGCTGACAAAACTGATTAAATTGGACCGGCTCCAAATTTGGTGCCAACGCCCGGAGACTCTCTTCTAAGGGCCGGCCAAAGTTTTGGATGAGCACTTCATCCTCGGGAACCGTGCCAAACACTGCTTGGGTCGCATGACGAAGGCTCGACAAGATCAAGGCCGTGGTATCTAAAATCGTCCCGTCTAAATCAAATAGGACAGCGGAAAATGGTCTGCTCATCGTTCCCATCCCTTGAGATAGCTCGATTCGTCCAGCTTTGAGTAGCCCCGTGCCCGATGACGGCCAAAGACGTCTAGCGCTGTTTCTCCTAACGGAACCATTTGGCCCAATTGCCGCGCCAACTCCACCGCCAAATCCAGATCTTTATATCGATTCTCGACACTAAATCCTGGCGCGAAATCTTGACTCCGGTGCCGGTCCAGGATCTTTTGCAATTCAAACGATGCTGCCGTGCCATTGGGCAGCACGGCTTCTAAGGCTTCCACCGACAATCCGGCTGCCAGTCCGAGCGACAGTCCTTCCGCCGCTGCCATTAAATTGAGACCGCCAATCAAGTTGGACACCAGCTTCATGGTTTGTCCTTGTCCCAATGCGCCCACGTGGACCAGTCGCTGGCTCATACGGGCCACATAAGGACCAATGCGTTCGATGGCCACCGCTTCGCCGCCGGCCATCACCGTTAACGTAGCGTTTTGGGCACCGACGTCGCCGCCGGTCACTGGCGCATCGCACCAGAAAACGCCTCGAGTTTG
>JAMCVM010000098.1 GCA_023475835.1 Bacillota bacterium
GGCTGGCGGAACACCGAGAACGCAAAGCGCCGGCCTTTTTTTCATGCATGCCCTTGAGCAAAATCGGGGCGAGCCGTTTTTGGCCTCGGCTGGTCCCGCCTTGGCACGGTTTTTACCTTAGCGTCCTTTGCCGACGGGTCTTTCGTCATCGCCTGCAGCCAACCAAGAGAATTTGTGGCGCTCCGGCTTTTGTGCTTAGGCCAGAGCCGATTCACCTTCTTGCGGTCATGACCAGGCCGAGGACGGTTCGATCTCACCTAGGGTTTCGATGACTCCGTTCAGACCGGCCTCAGCCAATAAAATCTCTGCGTCATCCGACGCAATCGCCCGGAGATTAAGATGCACCGCGACCTTGGGCAGCATGGCTTTAATCGCTTTCAGCGTCCGCAAGATTTGATCCAGGCGAGGTCCTGGCACCATGGCCAAACCACTGCCCTCGGGATCGAAACATTGCAATTCAAGGTACTCCAAGCCCGCGCTCAGAGTTTGGAGATGATCCAAATGTTCGAGAATGTGTTCGTAATTGGTATGGCCATCAATCATTAGACCCGCCACGGTTTTAATGCCTGACTGATGGGCCACTCGGTGAATTTCTAAAAACCGCTCGACACTGAGACGGTATGGGGCCACCTGTTGACGGACAGAGTCCACCAATAATTCGGAGCCACCCGGCCCGATGTGGTCCATCCCGGCGTCGCGCCACTCCGTCAAGATCTGCCGGGCCGGGCGATTTTCCCGCCGGCACAAATGGTCGATTTCGACCGCTGAGAACGCGTAGACCGGGAGGCCCGATTGGCGTTTGACCGCCGCGATTAAGCGTGTGAAGTAGAGACTGGGCTCACCAAAGCTAAGGCCTGTGACCAATTTAACGAGATCAGCAGCCGGGCTGTGAGCCAACTCGGCGGTGGCTTGGGCAATTTCCAGCACGGGTGCCGGAGGGCGATTTTTGTTGAGCAGCGCGACTCGGTGAAAACCGCAAAAATCGCACCCTGCCCAGCACCCTCGGGTGGCAATGATCTTGACGGCGCGACGTCGAGGCAGGCCCGATTGCCGCGGATACCACGGCACCGGCGGTTCCGAGTCTCGCAACCAATGTTCGGCTTCGCTTCGAATGAGCTCAAGATTTTGACTGTCCATGATTATTTCAGCTTCGACGTCTGGCTTCAGGTTTCCTGCTTAAAGATAGGGGAAATAGGGAAGTCGCCTGGGGGCGGTCAAGGCTTCATGCCGACCAGGGGGTCAGCATAGCATGGAAAGGACGAGAAGTGAGCGCATCGGCGGCTGACGATCGTGAGAGCCACAATAAGGGCAGAGAGAGGGAGTAGCGATGCGAAGATGCTGCCATCGCTTATCGCCATGAAGCGACGCAGTCGGTTGGGCAGTCTAGCCGAATTCATTGAGGTGCCACCCGAAGCACTATTGAACGTGAGCCGGGTGGAAGTGGTAGGCCGACTACAGATTCGAGTGGAAAACCATCGCGGGCTGATCCAATTTGACTCGGCGCAGATTATTTTGTCTTTGCCGGAGGGGCGCATGGTCATCGATGGCCAAGCGCTATCGATGGGATGGATTGATGGCAAGGATTTGTTGGTGAACGGCCAGATATCCGCGCTGCGGTTTGAGGAGGCAGGCAATGCTGAGTGAATGGCTCTGGCGCCAATGGACAGGGTGGGTCAAAGTCCGCCTGCACGGCCCGGAGTGCGAAGGGGTAATCACCGACCTAATCGCTCAAGGGCAAAAAGTGTGGGGACTTAGTCGACGCCCGGGGGGGGACGTCGATTTCGTCATCGGCCGACCGGGGGTGGCGGCATTACACCGAGCCGCCAGGAAGCGGCCGGTTCGAGTGCACTTCCAAAAGCGCGGCGGCGTGGCATTGTCCCTGAAAAAACTCCGCGCTCGTCCCATGCTCGCTGTGGGATTCGTAGGCGCCCTGTTGGCAGTGTTGTGGTTTCTGGGACGCATTTGGATTGTGGATGCCCCGATAGCCGGGCAGCCGGCCAAGGTCCATCAAGAATTAGTACAAGCCGCCTACGAGGACGGGCTCCGTCCCGGAGTGGGCAGGGCCAGGGTCAATTTGACAGAGGTGGCAGAGCGCATGCAAAAACAGTTGGGGGGATACTTTTGGGTCCGCCTCAGTTTGCACGGTGTGGTGGCAGAAATTCAGGCCGCTCCAGTCATTGATCGCCCAGGATATCGCACTCCGAGTCGGCTGGTGGCGGAGTGCGCGGGTACGATTTTAACGGTGGAGGTTTATATGGGCGAGTCTTTAGTCGCGAGAGGCGAGCGGGTGCGCGCGGGCCAGACCCTAATTCAAGGCAGCCGGTCAATGCTCGCTCTGGACGGACGTCGCTCGGACCAGGTGGTGGCGCCTGCAGCCGGCCAAGTGTGGGCTAAGGTGGTCCATCGCGTGCGCGTCTACCAACCCCTCAAGGCACGTGTCGAACGTGCGCAACCAGGCCGTTTTGTCCGCCGCCAACTGTTGCTGGAGCAGGGAACGACGCTTAGTCTGACGTGGGGCCAGCCCCCATTTCGACAGTATCGAGTGACCGCTCGGACCGTGCCCATCCGCTATCGTGGAGTCGAATTGCCCGTCGAGTGGCGTCGGGTAGTATATAATAAAATAAAAGAGCATCTCCGTCGGCTGACGCCGAATCAGGCGATGGCCTTGGCAGTCAGGAGAGCAGAACGCGAGATAGCGTCTCAACTTCCGACGGGAGGACGTTGGCTAACCAAAGCGCGCCAGGTACAACAGGTACAGGGTGGAGTGTGGATTACGCTCAGTTGGCAGGCGGAACAAAATATCGCGATCTCGCCTGAAATCTTCAGGCGGGCACCATCCGACAAAATTCTCTAAGGAGGTTTGGCTTGCCACAAACCCAGTGGGTGATTCAAGACAATCGGGCGGCGACGACGCTCCTAGGACGAGGCGATGAACACCTAAAGGTGATCGAAGAAGCTCTGGCCGTCAAGCTGACGGCTCGCGGCAACGTGATTGCCATTCAAGGCTCGGAGGCGGCGGAGTCGGAGACCCGCAACGTTCTGGATCTTTTGGCAGAGTGGGTCTATGCGGGTGAGGCAGTGCGGCGGGAGACGGTGGTGACCGCTCTGCAGGCGGTCAAAGAGGGCTCGCAGCGTGAATTCTTACACTTGCTGACAGAAACGGTATTTACCACGCCGCAAGGCAAGGTGGTTCGTCCGAAGACCATCGGCCAGCAGCGATATATCGAAGCTATCCGGCATCATACTCTGGTCCTGGGGATGGGACCAGCGGGTACGGGAAAGACTTACCTGGCGATCGCGATGGCGGTGCAAGCACTCAAATCCCAAGCCGTGGAGCGAATCATTCTGACTCGACCGGCGGTCGAGGCTGGCGAAAAGCTGGGATTTTTGCCGGGTGATTTGGAGGAAAAGGTGCATCCTTACCTCAGTCCACTGTACGATGCCCTGCACCAGATGCTGGGAGTGGAGGCGGTGGATCGAGCCCGGGAACGCGGTCAAATTGAGATTGCTCCCTTGGCGTACATGCGGGGTAGAACCCTACACAGCAGTTTCATCATTCTCGACGAAGCCCAGAACGCGACTTACGCTCAAATGAAGATGTTCTTGACACGGCTTGGCTTGGGTTCCAAAATCGTGGTAACCGGTGATGCAACTCAGGTAGATTTGCCGCGAGGAGAACGTTCCGGACTTTCCCTGGCGGCCAAGATCCTGGGCGAAGTTTCCGATGTTTCGGTAGTGGAACTGAGTGAGCGCGACGTAGTCCGACACCCTTTGATTGCTAGGATTATCGCAGCATATGAGCGATTTGAGGAGGGTGGAGAGGCGGAGGGACATGAGCACCATATTGAAAGGGCGTGAATGGTGGACGGCCATGACCGGAGAGCATCGACCCTGGCTGAGAGGTCGTTCGGCTCGCCAATTGTCCATCGCTATCCTGACCTGGTTGGCGGTGAGCGCAATTTTTACCGGCGGCCTGCTCTCCCAAAGGGTCGATGTGCGGGTCGGGGACTTGGCACCGAGGACCGTTTATGCGCCCTATGGGGTCATTGATTGGGGGGCCACCGAGCGGGCCCGGGAAGCGGCGGCCGCTCACGTCTCTCCGGTGTATACGGTGGATGGGAACGTGTTTGTTCATGCTCAAAAGGAATTAACGGACCAATTTTCCTTAATCTCATCCCTTTCCCATGATACTGCAGCACCGATGGCGGAACGAGAAGCGGTGGCCGAGCAGGATGTGCCCATCGGCTTGCCGCCGATTAATTGGGCCCAAGTCTTGACGCTGCCCGCCCCTCAACTCGATCTCTTAGAACAATATGCCTCCGTCATCTTGTCTTATGTGATGGGCCCTGGGGCCAACGGTATCCACAATACCAGCCGCGGTTTGAAAACCGCTCAACTTTACGCTTCGGATGTTGCCGCCGTCGAAGAACCGGATCCCGGTCTTCGACTGTTTTTGACCGATCTTTCGAAGAGCTTAATTTCTGCCAACACCTTCATTAACCGGACGGATACCAAGGAGCGCCGACAATTGGCGGCGAGTGAGGTGCAACTGGTTAAGATTTTGAAGGGAGAGACGGTGTTGGTGCAGGGGCAGCGGGTGACCCCAAACGACATTCGCGTCCTGCGCGAAGTCGGCCTTCTCGAAGATGGGGTGAACCCCGCTCCGTACGTAGGCTCGGTGTTGCTAAGCGCCATGCTGATCGGGCTGTTGTCAGCCTATCTTTGGTTCCAACGCAGGCGTTTGTTGCAAGAAGATTCTCAAATTGCTTTTACCGGCGCTATTTTGGTTTTGTCTCTGATTGCCTCCCTGCTGCTATCGGGGATTTCGGCCGTGACCTATCTCGTCGTGCCGACCGCCGCAATTATGGTCGCGGTGCTGTACGACTCGGGACTGGGAATCGTTTTGGCCGGAGTCTTGAGCTTAGCCGCAACCATTTTGACCGGTGCTGGAACCACCGTGGGCTTGGTTTCGTTTCTCGGTGCCGTGGCCGGAGTGCTGGGAGTGAAGCGGTTGTCCCAGCGGTTCGATATTTTATGGGCAGGTGTGGCGGTAGGCGTCGTGACCCTATTGAGTTTACTAGGGTTGGACCTGATGCAAGGGGCCTCGCTGGTGGAACCGTTGGTATGGCAGGGCTTGGTCTTTGGCTTGGTCGACGGCCTCTTGGCGGCGGCGTTGGCAGGCGGCCTTTTGCAACTGGTGGAGGTGCCGTTAGGGCTGGTAACGGCGATGAAGTTGATTGAGCTTTCCAATCCCAATCAGCCGCTGTTGCGCAAGTTATTGGTCGGGGCCCCTGGAACTTATCACCACAGCATCATGGTCGGGAACTTGGCGGAAGCGGCGACCGAGGCCGTGGGAGGGAACTCTCTTTTGGCCCGGGTGGGTGCTTATTACCACGACATTGGCAAGACCAATCGGCCCTACTTCTTTGTCGACAATCAGTTTGGCGGCGACAACCCCCACGATAATCTTTCCCCGACCTTATCCGCCATTATCATTTCTTCTCACGTGCGCGAAGGAATAGAACTCGCTCGGCAGCATCACTTGCCTGATGCGATTGTGCAGTTTATTCGCGAACACCACGGCACGACCTTGATAAGTTATTTTTATCAAAAGGCAGTGTCGATTGATACCGGGGACGGGGTGGTCGAGGAAGACTTTCGCTATGAAGGACCTCGACCGCAAAGTAAAGAGACGGCGATTGTCATGTTGGCGGATGCCAGCGAGGCCACCTGCCGTACGCTAAAACACCCGACCCCACAGGGCATTGAGCAGGTGGTGCGGCGATTGATTAATGAGCGCCTGCAAGATGGACAGTTGGATGAGTCGGATTTAACCCTGAAGGACTTAGATACGGTGGCGCGAACGTTTACTCGGGTCCTTACCGGAATATTTTATCAACGGGTTGAATATCCCGAGCGTGTGCTGCGGGAAATAGAAAAGAACCCTCCACCTGACGACCATGCTCCGCGCGGGCACTGACTGAAGTCGCAGGGACGACGGATCCTGGACTGCGGGCGTCACCGTGGCCGTCGCAGTGGGAATCGGTGAGGTGGGCAAAATGAGTGGGGTAGGCCGCAGGGGGCCAATATTTGCTTAAGGGAGTCTTGTTCAGTGGCAGTAGAGATCCTCAGTGAGCCAAAATGGTGTGGGGAGTGGGAGGCGACGGTCCGTCAAGCCATCTTGCAAACCTTGAAGGCGGTCGACGAGCCTGAAGAAATTGAAGTCAGCGTTCTTCTCACTGATGACAGCACCATTCATGATCTCAATCGAACCTATCGGGGGGTGGACCGGCCAACCGATGTGTTATCCTTTGCCCAACGCGAAGGCGAGGATGCGTCAGAAGACCGAGGGGTATTAGGGGATGTGGTGATTTCGATTGAGCGTGCTCGCCTACAGGCCGGTGATTATGGACATTCGCTGGATCGCGAGGTGGGCTTTTTAGCCGTCCACGGCACGCTTCACCTTTTGGGCTGGGACCATGAGGACCCGGCTGAGGAACAAGCGATGATGAACAAAACCGAAGAGATTTTGTTGGCTATCGGGCTCAGCCGTGAAACGCGCTGAATCCTTGCGGGAGTCGTTTGGCTATGCCTTTCAGGGGCTGTGGTACGCGTTCAATACCCAAAGGAACCTGCGCCTTCACTTCCTGGCGGCCTCTTGTATCTTGGTGCTGGGTTGGTTTTTAGCTTTGCCCACGCGCTCGTTCATCAGTGTGCTGACCGCGGTGATGGTGGTGATGGTGGCAGAAATGCTCAATACCGCCGTGGAATCGGTAGTGGACCTGGCCAGTCCAGAGTTTCATGAATTGGCGCGAATTGCGAAGGACGTGGCGGCTGGAGCCGTCTTGTTGGCGGCGCTAGGGGCGGCCGCGCTGGGGGTGTGGGTCTTTGCCCATCCCCTGCTCGAACTGCCCCACCAGGTTATGTTACGATTTACCCATCAACCGGTGGTCGCCACGCTGTTATTGGTCATGGTTGGCGCAATGTTGGGTTTGGTGCTGTGGGTTCCGGGACATTATCACAAGAGCCGTGGCAAGTAGGTACGCGAGTCAAGAAAGGGGAGACCTGATTCGTGTTAGGGTTTCGACCCGAATTGAAGTGTAGGGTTCGGCGGAGACCGTCGTGAACATACATTGGTTGCGGATTGGCGTTTTGGTGTTGCTATTGGTTTTTTCTAGTATCTATTCGATGGCCGAAACGGCGATGATGTCGTTGTCTCGGGGAAAAGTGCGCCATCTTGCAGAAGAAGGCAACCCTCGCGCCCCTTGGCTGGAACGCCTGGTTCGGGAACCGAACCGCCTGTTAAGTACGGTGTTGGTCGGTAATAATATTAGCAATGTCATTGCTTCGACCTTGGCCACCGCGCTGTTCATCGGCTACTTTGGTGCGATGGGCGTGACTTGGGCTACGGTCGTGATGACTTTGGCCATCTTGATGTTTGCCGAGATCCTGCCGAAGACGTATGCCGCACATAATCCGGATCGCGTGGCGGCCAAGTTGGCGCCATTTTTGGAATTGTCGGCGCGGTTGTTTTATCCCATCGCTCAAGTCATGACGTGGCTTGCGGTTCGGGTGATTCGGGTCTTCGGTGGCAAAGCAGAAGGCAGTAGGCTGGTGACCGAAGATGAAATTCGCAACCTCGTCGAAGTGGGCGAAGAGGAAGGCCTGTTGGAAGAAAGTGAACGGGAAATGATCCAAGGAATTTTTGACTTCGGGGACACGGTAGCCCGGGAAGTGATGGTACCTCGGATTGACGTCAATGCCTTGGAGGCGACGGCCACCTTGAGCCAAGCGGCCGACGCGGTGGTGCATTGGGGCCATTCCCGTCTGCCGATTTATCGGCAGACGGTCGATGATATTGTGGGGGTCATCTACGCTCGAGATATTTTGGCCTACTTAGACGAGCGAGCGCCGGATACGATGGTGCAGGACTTAATGCGGCCCGTCCATTATGTGCCTGAAACCAAAAAAATCGATGAACTGCTGGCGGATTTTCGCCGTCAGCGCACCCACATTGCGATTGTCTTGGATGAATATGGAGGGACAGCAGGGATCGTTACCATTGAGGATTTGTTAGAGGAGATCGTCGGAGAAATTCAAGACGAGTATGATGACGAAGAATTATCCGTACGTCCCATCGATGACCAGCGTTTCGAAGTGGACGGGCGGATGCAGTTGGAAGAATTGAATGATTTGTTGGCGGTCGAACTGCCCCACGAAGACTTCGACACGGTTGGCGGACTGATCTTGCATTTGCTAGGACGAGCCCCGGTGGAAGGGGAACAGGTGAGTGCGGATGGACTCAAATTTTCAGTGGCCAAAGTGGTCGGGCGGCGGGTGAAGCGGGTTATCGTGCACCGACGGAGTCCAGAGAGTGAGAGCAGAAGCGGGGGGCAGGGACAATGACAGAGATGAAAGGCGAGCGTGTGCGCTCGCTGGTGGATCAGGCCCGCGAAGTTCGAGACCGCGCTTATGCTCCCTATTCTAAATTTCCGGTGGGGGCGGCCCTTTACTGCGAAGACGGGTCCGTGATCTTAGGGTGTAATGTCGAAAACGCGAGCTATCCCCTCGGGCTCTGCGCTGAGCGGGCGGCGGTCGCCACCGCGGTGACTGAGGGTCATCATCGGTTTTTGGCGATCGCAGTCGTAGGATCAGGACCCAGGCCGTTGACTCCTTGTGGAGGGTGTCGGCAGGTCTTAAGCGAGTTTGGGGATCTGTGGATTATTGCCGCCAGCGGTACCGATGGAACCATTCGCCAATATCGGCTGAGCCAATTGCTGCCTGAATCCTTCGGGGAGGCCGATCTCTTGTGACCTATCGATCGGGCTTTGTGGCCTTGGTGGGTCGACCCAATGTGGGCAAGTCGACCTTGTTGAATGCTATTTTAGGTCGAAAAATTGCTATTGCCACGCCGAAACCGCAAACCACGCGGCTTAGCATTCGTGGAATTTTACACAGCCAAGATGCCCAACTGGTGTTGGTCGATACGCCGGGAGTGCATCGGGCGACGAACAAGTTGGGGCACCGGATGGTCAAGACGGCTAAGGCGGAGGCTAGGGGGGTGGATGCCCTGTGGCATATTGTCGATATCAGCCGGCCACCGCGGGAAGAGGATCAATGGGCAGCGGATATGTGCCGGGCGGCAGAGTCGCCCACGTGGTTGATTGCCAACAAAAGTGATTTGGTGGGTCGGGTGGACGAGCGGATTAAGGCCTACCAGCAGATCTCGGACTATGCCGCCTGGTATCCGATATCTGCGCTGCGCGAAGAAGGGTTAGAGCGCTTAATTGCGGACGGTTTGGCGGCTTTGCCCGAAGGCGACCCCTATTTTCCGGAGGATATGGTGACCGATCAGCCGGAAGACACCTATGTCGGTGAAACCATTCGCGAGCAAATCTTAATGGCCACCCAAGATGAAGTACCCCACTCCGTGGCCGTCGTGGTCGACGAGCGCACCCGCCGATCCGCGGAGATGATGTATGTCCGAGCCACTATCTATGTGGAGCGGGAGAGTCAAAAGGCTATCCTGATTGGTGCCAAAGGGCGCATGCTGCGCCGCATCGGAGAGAACGCTCGGCGTGAATTAGAAACCTATTACGGGCATGCGGTTTATCTCGACGTTTGGGTGAAGGTGAAGCGGCATTGGCGAGAACAAGAGGAGTGGCTGACCCGCCTCGGGTTCCAGGCCCCGGAGTAGGTGGATGCCAGCCTATCGCGATCAAGGCATCGTGCTACGGTGCAAACTCTATCGAGATAACGATAGCCTGGTCACCTTGTTTTTAATTAATCACGGCAAAGTGGCCGCCGTAGGTCGGGGAGTACGAAACCCTAAGAGTCCTTTAAACGGAGGACTCTATCCGTTATCCTATAGTGGGTTTGAGTTATACCGGGGCAGAAGTTCTCTAGAATCGATCACCACCGCCGATGTGATTCGTGGATTCGGCAAAATTCGGGGCGATCTCGATCGCATCGGTTGGGCGAGTGTGCTGGCCGAGGTCGTCGACGAGTGTTTTTCTGACCATGACCCTGCTCCTGAGGCATTTTATATTTTAGTGGCCGGGCTACAAGCCCTGAACGAGGGGAGGCATCCCCCTTCGGCGGCCATGGCGGCGATTTGGCAATTACTTCGTGCGGCCGGCTTTGTGGATCGTTTTGATTATTGTCCCCATTGCGGAGTGCGATTGGACGGGCCCCTGCTCTGGGTCAGCGGGGCGAAAGACCCTTCGTGCCCCTTGTGCGCCGGATCAAAGCGCACCAAAACATTTTCGTCGGGTGCGGTGAAGACGGTCAATCGCTGGCTTGAGGCGACGCCCGACAAATTTGGCGGGGTGGAAGTGCGTGGTCGGCTAATCCAGGAGATGGTGGACTGGCTGTCGATGACCTTGGCAAGCCAAATTCATCGGATCCCAAAAAGCTTGGGCTTTATCAACCAATTGTTGGATCAAGAAGTGGAGGAACCGCGTTGACAGCAACGATCCAAGATGTGGTCATGCGTCTCAAACAGTTTTGGATGGAACAAGGTTGCCTTTTGGCTGAGCCCTACGACTTAGAAGTGGGCGCAGGCACGATGCATCCATTGACGTTTTTCCAAGCCCTGGGTCCGAAACCGTGGAAGGTGGCCTATGTGCAGCCGTCGCGAAGACCGGTCGACGGTCGTTATGGCGAAAATCCGAATCGGTTGTATCAGCATCATCAGTTTCAGGTGATTTTAAAGCCGTCTCCCGATGATGTGGTCGATCGCTACTTGGATAGCCTAAGCGCGCTTGGGATTGACCGTGAGGCTCATGATATCCGGTTCGTCGAGGACAATTGGGAAAATCCGAGTTTGGGGGCCATGGGAATGGGCTGGGAGGTGTGGTTAGACGGGATGGAAATCACCCAGTTTACCTATTTTCAACAGATTGGCGGACAAGAATGTCGGCCGGTTACCGCCGAAATTACCTATGGACTAGAGCGCCTAGTGAGCTATCTGGCCGGGGTCGACGATGTCTGGTCGATCTTGTGGGCGCCCGCCGTGCCCTACACCGAACTGTATCGCCGCAACGAATGGGAACAGGCGACTTATAGCTTTGAACTGGCCGACGCCAGCTTACTGACGGAGTGGTTCGCGCGGTATGAAACCGAATCGAGGCGGCTGTTGCTCCAAGACGTGGTGCGACCCGGGTATGAGTTTCTGTTGAAGGCCTCTCACGTCTTCAATACCTTGGATGCGCGGGGGGCCATTTCAGTCACCGAACGCCAAGCCTATATCGCCAGGATGCGATCGCTAGCGCGCATCGCCGCAGAAAAATGGTTAGAACAATCAAAAGCAGCAATGGAGGTGACTGGGTGACGGAGCTCCGTTTCTTATGGGAAGTGGGTGTGGAGGAAATTCCGAGTCGCTATCTGACTGAGGTTACCCGGGAACTTTATGGACGAATGACCGAGGCGTTGGCAGCCGAGCGCATTGCGGCAGGACCCTTGCAGGCAGATTCGACCCCTCGGCGGCTGGTGGTTTACGGCTCTGTGCACGCTGAGCAAGATCCGAAATGGACTAGCCTGCGCGGACCCCGGCTGGAAGCGGCCTATCGCAACGGTGCACCCACGCCTGCGCTGGAAGGTTTTTTGCGTCGATCGGGGGTACCGGTTGACGAACTGATTGAAGAGACGATCGACGGCAAACCCTATCTGGTCGCTCGACGTCGCGAGGCGGAAGAATCGGCGGCCGTGGTGTTGCCGAGGGCGGCATCGAAGGCGTTTTCGGCAATGAATTTACCCCGCAGTATGCGCTGGGGAAGCGGCCAATGGCGATTTGTTCGCCCCGTTCGCTGGACCGGGTTGTGGTTGGAGAATCAAGCTCTAACCTTCACCATCGTCGGCGTAGCTTCCGGTTCACTGAGTTATGGCAATCGGACCGATCACCCGGGCGCTTTGGTGGTGGAATCGGCCGAGGCGTATCCCCGACTGATGGAGTCCGTGCTCAAGGTGATCTTAAATCAGGATCAGCGCCGGGAGGCCATCGTGGCCAAAGGCAGGGCCTTGGCCGAGGAGGCTGGCGGCGAAATGGCAGCCGATGACGCCTTGCTCGACGAAGTGGCGGCTCTGGTCGAATGGCCGGTGCCTTTCCGGGGCGCTTTTGACCCGGAGTTTTTAACGGTGCCGGAGCCCATTTTGGTCACCGCGATGAAGGTCCATCAGCGTTACTTTCCCGTGTACGATCGCAGCGGAGGGCTCCTGCCCTACTTTATTGGGGTGCGCAATGGCGAGGGCAAAGATCTTGACACGGTGCGTCATGGCAATGAAAAGGTGCTGCGCGCTCGATTGAAAGATGCCGATTATTTCTACCGCCAAGACATTAGTCAACCCTTAGCCACTCGCATTCCACGGCTGGCACAGGTGGTCTTTCATGCCAAGTTGGGGACGTATGCGGACAAAATCGAGCGCATGATGAAGCTCTGGGAAGAGACCAGGTCGTTGTGGAGCCTGGACGCGACGGAGGCCAGCGCCGTTTTGCGAGCGATACAATTGCTGAAATGTGATTTGTTAACCCATGTGGTGGAGGAATTTCCCGAGTTAGAAGGGGTGATGGGTGGGATTTATGCCAAGCACGACGGCGAATCTGACATGGTTGCCGATGCTATCATGGATCAATATTTGCCCCGGTGGCAAGGCGATCGGATTCCGAAAAATCGGGTGGGCGCGGTGATTGGATTGTTAGATCGAACGGATACCTTGGTGATGTCGTGGGCTCATGATATCCAGCCAACGGGTTCTGAAGATCCGTTTGGGCTCAGGCGGGCGGCTTTGGGGATCGCACGGATTGGGACCGAGTCTGATGTCGCTCCCGGCTTGCGTTTAATCACGCTGTTGGAGACGGCCAAGGTTCTGTATGGGCTGGATCCCCTCGATCTGATCGGACTGCGCGATTTGGTGATTTCCCGGTTGAAAAGCTTTTGGGCAGACAAGTCTCAGGTTGAAGCGGTAGAGGCCCTGCTGGCCAAGGACGACGCCTTAGGTACGCTGGCCGGCCGGGTCAGCGAGTGGAAGCAAGTCGCGGATAGTGCGGGCTGGAATGCTTATTTGGCAGGATTCAAACGCATCGATCGAGTCGTGCGCGACTGGGACCAATCCCATCTCGAACCTCGCTATGGCGATCCTCAAGAAGAGCGGTTGGCCGCGGCCACACGACAGGCTGCCGCGGCGTCTCAGCGCGGGGTGTCGTCCTGGTGGGCGGCCATGCCCAATGTGCTCGATGGCCTGACGGAACTGTTCGAGCGAGTCTTGGTCATGGATGCCGATTTGACCGTGCGCAGCCGACGGTTAAGTCTGCTCGCAGCTTGTCGCCAAGAACTTGCGCGGTTTTGGGATCCTTCGAGATTTTCAGCGCAGGATAGCCAGAAGGGGTGACCCAATGAGTCAGGACCAATCGTCTCAGGTCTTCATTATATCCGACGCCTTGGCGGGGACGGGAGAGCGTGTTTTCCGAGCGGCCATAGTTCAGTTTGCCAACCGCGAGTTGGAAGTAAAGCGAGTACCGCACGTCCGCAGTCAGGAACAAATCGACACCCTGATGGAGGAGGTTCGGCGCTGCCGGGAGCCGGTTGTGCTGTATACGTTGGTGGAGTCGAAGTTGCGACAATATTTACAGCGGCAGACGGAGGCGATTGGGGTGACGGCCATCGACTTGCTGGGCCCGATCTTGGATCGGCTGAGTGAAGTCTTGGCAGCGTCGCCTAGCGAAATCCCAGGGCTGACTCATCGTGTCGACAGCAATTACTATGCTAGGGTGGAGGCCGCGGAGTTCGCGGTCCGATTTGACGATGGCAAGAGCCCGAAGGGGATTCGCGAAGCCGATCTGGTCCTTCTCGGCGTTTCTCGGACATCGAAAACACCGCTAAGTCTTTATCTGGCCAATCGTCGGCTTAAAGTGGCCAATATCCCCGTGGCTCCTGAACTTCCGTTGCCAGAACGCTTAGAGGAACAAGCCAGCAAGGTGGTGGGCCTAACCATCGATCCTGCCCTCCTGCTTTCCGTCCGCCGGGAAAGAATGAAGAGTTTGGGAATGCTGGGCGCATCCACCTATGCGTCTCAGGACCGCATCGCAGCGGAGTTGGCGTTTGCCCATCGGCTGTTCGAACGTTTGCATTGTCCGGTGATTGACGTGAGTCACCAAGCGGTCGAAGAAACCGCCGATAAAGTGCTTCGTACTTGGAAGACGCGCCGCAGTGCAATGACTGGTGCGCCAATACCGTCGCCAAAAGAGTGGTCGTGACCGGCGCGCTGGCCTTAAATGACGGACAAAGATTCCCGGCGGTAAGAGCTGAGTCGCCAAAAGGAGCGAGAAATGATCCGACCATTGATCTTGGGACATCGCGGCTATAGTGCACGATACCCAGAAAATACTCGTTTGGCCTTGGTTAAGGCGATGGAGGCGGGAGCCGATGGTATTGAACTCGACGTCGATCTTTCTTGTGATGATGTGGTCATGGTGATGCATGATGAGACTGTGGATAGGACCACGGATGGCCATGGGCCTCTTCATGACCTCTCCTATGCAGCGCTGCGCAAATTGAATGCCGCCAAGGGGTGGACGACGAGTGCTTGGGAACCGGTACCGACCTTACAAGAAGTGCTCAACGACTTGTATCAGGTCCATCCGCACGGACTGTACAATATCGAAATTAAAGTCTCGGACGGGCGCTGGCGGGAGGTAGTCGATCAGACCCTCAGGGTCTGCCGTGACCATCCCCTCCGTCAACATATCCGCTATTCTTCCTTTCATCAACCGAGCCTGGAGTATCTGTTAAGCCAGGATGCGCGGGCTCAGGCGGGATTATTGCTGACGAATCTACCCCAGGACCTCGGCCCGCTTCTTGCCAACAAGGGATGGATCGCCTTGCACTTGTGGCAGGGCGCGGTCGATTCTGCGGTGGTGTCTCGATGCCATGAACAGGGGTTGGAAGTGGCCGTGTATACCGTTGACGACGAAGAGACCATGCGCCGCATGGTGCAGGCAGGGGTGGACGTCATGATCTCCAACCAGGTGGGGCGAGCCCTAGACTTTGTCGCTAGCCTATCGCGTTCTGATTAACCCGGATCGCGAATAGGCTAGGTTTTTTGGGATCAAGTCTTGCTACAGCGTTAGCGTCGAGCAGAGAGATCAGATGGATGGCGGCTTTAAGCGCAGCGAAAAAGGCACACTCAATAGCAAAAGCCCGGCGGTGACTTCGAGAGTGGAGACGACGCCGATGCGCGAGGCTAAGAGGCCTAATCCGCCTACACCTAACGCTCCCAAGGTGTTGCCCACCCCTAAAGTTAATCCTGAGGCCATTCCTTGATTGTCAGGAAACAACGCCTGGCCGTACACCATCACCACGGAACTGGTGGCATAAAGCGAAAATCCTAAAAGGCCCACGCTGATCCAGATGGCGAGGCCATGGGCATGCAAGAACCACCACAAGACTGCGCTAGACATAACCGCTGAGCCTACCAACGTCGGTTTGGGCCCGAACTTGTCTGAGAGCATTCCGCCAGTGATATTTCCCACGCTGCCGACTAAAAACATGGTCGTCAACAAACCTGTAGCTTCACCTAAGGGACGATGCAAGGCATGCCACAATATAGGGACCATGGTCAGCGTTCCAGTGGAAGCAAGATTGCGGAGAAAGACGACGACGAGTAAATTGCCGGCAGCTTTCAAGCCGTGGCGAAAAGCTGGGGTCCAAAGCGCGCCGGTCCTCGCTCGGGGATGGGGGCCGGGCGAAGCACGAGGGCCATCACCAAGGCCATGGCCATGCCAGGCAGGGCAAGGATCCACAAGCCGCGGCGACCCCAGTACAAAAACGCGGTCGTGGCAGCCACTGGGGCCATTGCTCGTCCCAAATTGCCGCCCACCATGAAAAGACTCATGCCCATACCCGTGCGCGATCCAGCGAGTTCACCGACCAGAGCTGAGGCGTGGGGATGAAATGCCGCATTACCCAGTCCGCCTATCAACAAGGCCAGCACAAATATGGCATAGGTTGGGGCATAGGCTAGGGCGGTGGCAGAAATCATGCTCCCAACCAATAGCCCTCCGACCACAAAATGTCGAGTACCGACGCGATCGGCCCATAAGCCCATCAAAGGTTGAAGCATTTGCGTGGTCAGAGCGGCAATCGACCCCAAGAGGCCTGCCAAAGCAATCGAAAAGTGCATAGAAACCATCAGCACTGGCAACAGCGATGGGAACAAGTTGGGGTAGGCGTCGTTGAGAAAATGCGCCAGAGTATAATACCCGACTTTCCACGAAGGTTTATCGTTTACGCCCCTAAGACTCGTTGGGGATGCCGACGTCATCAAATCACCTCCATTATCTACTGACAATAACTGTATCATGACACATTCAGTATAAACCTGTCTAAGAAATTCTTCCCCGGGTCAAAGGGGGGATCTTAGTCGCGCACGGATCCCCTTAAAGTCGGCTGGATGGCATCGCGCACGGATCGCACGGGAACGGTTGCCAGGAAATCGTGTTCGTTTTCGCCGTCTGTCCAAAAATTGCCGAGGCATCCGGAGGTCTCTCTGAAATGAATTCCAGTGAACCGTGGGTAAGGAGATTTGTTGGTGGGATGGGATGAAAGAGCGTGATAGGAAGGTAGATTTTGCAGCCAGCGCTAGTGCTGCATAAAGAGCGAACCATCGTGGAATTTGAGACTGCACGCAACTGGACGGATCGGTTGGGGTTAAGCCTTAGGTATTCGACTCCGATAGCACATTTTTATCAGATGCGCCGTAAAACTCCGCCGTTTAGGGCGGAGAGACAAGGCCTTGCCGTGAGGCAAATCCTTTGCTAAAACACGCATGTTCGCTCTTTGAACGCAGGATACGTTCGTGCGGTTGTCTCTCGCAATCGTGGGGGACGTAAAAGGTATCGCGTCGTCACGACCAGACGTAATCAGGATTCGGCAAACCAAGGTGGTTAGCGAAGTCTAACCAAGGTGGTTAGGGAAGTCTAACCAAGGTGGTTAGCGAAGTCTAACCATCACGTCAAGTCACCAGAGACCTTCGGGCGACCGGATAGCGGGTGTTTAGCGCACCCTTTGCGAGTAAAGCTCACCGGAGTGGGTTCCTCGTAAGACTCCTCTCCGTTCAGGGAGGGGAGTGTCAAAAGTCATTGACAAATGACCACCTAATCTGGGGTCCAACAGACCGCACCCCGTGGGTCAATCGTCCCTGTTCATCCAGGGCCATCCGTTCATACTGATAAGTGAAGTGCATCACAAAATATCGGTTCGAGAGTCTTACCCCGGGACCGGGGCTAAGATGCCGATGATTCCACAACGATGCACAGGATCGAATCGTAGAGGGAGGCATTCTCGATGACAGCGACGGAACTGAATGCGGTGACAGTGGACAAAGTGGTGGACGCTAGAGGCACTTCGTGCCCGGGACCGATATTGGCCGCTAAAAAGGGGATTGTGGATGTGACCGTAGGCGGGGTGATGATGGTGTTGGCGACCGATACCGGAACGCAACGTGACTTGCCCGCTTGGTCCAAGAAAATGGGCCACGAATATTTGGGGGCGGTCGAGGAATCTGGAGCCTGGAAACTGTATGTTAAGCGGATGAGGTGAGCGTCTATGACCGCCTCCGAAACCATCAAAGATACGGCTTTGCCCAGAATTCTCGTCTTTTCCACGAATAACATTTCGGACCCCGGGGTGGATCTTGCCGGCAGTGCGCATCTCCACTACTCACCGAACGTGGTGACGATTTCCGTGCCTTGTTCCAGCGGCATTCGGCCCAGTCTCATTGAATACGCTCTGCAAGAAGGGTTTGACGGCGTTTTTGTGGCGGCAGATGGCGAAGAATGTGCGTATCTCTCCGATTGTAGCGAGCGTACGGCACGGAATCTTGCCACGGTGCAACAGTGGATGGAGGCGCACCATTGGGAACCGCAACGGCTACGAATGGGAGCGATTTGCTCGGTGTGCGCGGAGTCCTTTGTCAGTTATGTTCAGGGGTTTTCTCACACGCTGGCTCAGTTGGGTCCGCGAGGAGGACAAGATCATGGAGTATGACACACTTGTCATCGGCAGTGGGATTAGTGGGATGGAATCGGCCATCAAGTTGGGGGACATGGGCTACCGTGTCCTATTGGTCGAAAAAGAAGCCAGCATTGGCGGGAAGATGATTTTATTAAGCAAGGTTTTCCCGACTCTCGATTGCGCCAGTTGCATCTCCACCCCCAAAATGGCGGCAGCGATTCATCATCCCAACGTGACCGCACTGACCTATGCCGAGGTCGAAAAAATCCGAAAACTAGACGGTCGCTTCCAGGTGGAGGTGGTGAAGCATCCCCGGTTTGTGGACGAGGCCGCTTGCACGGGTTGCCAGCAATGCGAGACCGCTTGCACGGTATCGGTGCCTGACCAGTTTAACTCGGATTTAGTCGCTCGCCACGCCGCGTATATTCCCTTTCCGCAAGCGGTGCCCAAAAAAGCGGTGCTCGAGCGAGCGGGAACGTCGCCTTGTACGGAGACTTGCCCTGCGGGAGTCAAGGCGCACGGCTATGTCTCCCTGGCGCGCAGCGGAGAATATGAGAAGGCTTTTCAACTGGTGTTGCAAAGTACGCCCTTGGTGGGCACATTGGGTCGAGCGTGTTTTGCTCCTTGCGAGTCGGAATGCTCACGCGGAAGTCTAGAGGGACCGGTCTCCATTCGGCGGATCAAACGCTATATTGCTGACGATCATTACGATGCACACCGTCGCTTGCAAGCCCTTCCCGAGATTACGCATACCGAACGTGTGGCTATTGTGGGTTCGGGGCCGGCGGGTCTGACCGCAGCTTGGCAACTAGCGCGCAAGGGCTATCCGGTGACCATCTTTGAAGCTGAAGACCAGGCCGGCGGGGCACTATGGACCATTCCAGCGTATCGCTTGCCGTCAGCAGTCATTGGGCAAGACCTGGACAACCTTCGTCAAATCGGCGTGAGCATTCGGACGAATACCCCAGTGCACCGAATCGAGGACCTCTTCGACCAGGGTTTTTCGGCGATCGTGTTAGCCGTTGGGACGACGTCTCCGGTGCAGCTTTTGGTTGCGGGGGCCCACGCCTCTCATGTCGACAATGCCCTCCACTTTCTGAAAGCCGTCAAGACCGGGGTCGGAACGCGTTTGGAGGGAATGACGGTGGCAGTGGTCGGGGGAGGCAATGTGGCTATTGATTCGGCTCGCAGCGCACTGCGACTAGGCGCCCGGGTGGTGCGCTTGATCAGCCTGGAAAGTCGGGAGGCAATGCCTGCCTTTTCTTGGGAGGTTGAGGAAGCGGAACAGGAGGGCGTATTCGTACTGAATGGTTGGGGGGTAGAATCCATCGGTGAATCAGAACTTCACCTGATGGGTTGCGACGCGACCTTAGACCGTGAAGGACGGTTCGATCCCCAATACGATCGGACCAGAGTTCAGTCGGTGCCGGCGGACCGCGTAATTGTCGCGGCGGGGATGCGGCCTGCGACCGAGGCTTGGCAGTCGACACTCACGTTGGCGGGTGGAGGTCGAATCGCGGTGGAGTCCGAAAGTCAGGCCACGTCTTGGCCGGGAGTCTTCGCTGCAGGGGATGCGGTCTCGGGTCCAACCAGCATTGCCGAAGCCGCTGGCGCCGGAAAAAAGGCAGCCGAGGCGGTGGAGGCCTGGCTTAGTGCCAGTGCTTTTTCTCCCGGACCCATGCGTCTGCCGAGAGTGTCCCAGGAGGAAGTCTTGGCGCGCCAATCCCAGTATGCGCTTCGTCCGCCCAGGGGAGGGAACAAAGCGCTCGTCCTTCATCCTCACGACTTTACCGAGGTCGAACCGGCACTGACGGAGTCCGAGGTGCGTGACAACAGCGGTCGCTGTTTGGATTGTGGCGTGTGCTCGGAGTGTCAGGAATGCGTTGCCGCCTGTCCGGCGGACGCGATTCATTTGGATGCGAGGGAGGAACGCTTCGAAACCACCGTGGATTCGGTTATCATCGCGACCGGATTCAAATTGTTTGCCGCCGATCGTAAGCCATTGTATGGCTTTGGACGATTTAAGAATGTCATTACTGGGATGCAGATGGATCGGTTATTGGCTCCTACTCGACCCTATCATACCGTCTTGCGACCTGGAGACGGGAAGGTGCCCGAGAGTATTGCCTACATTATGTGCACCGGTTCCCGGGACCAGACTGTGGGCAATCCGCTGTGCTCCAAGATCTGCTGTATGTATTCCAATAAGCAAAACCAGCTGATCATGGGCGCACTTCCGCTCGCGGACGTTACCGTCTACGACATTGACATGCGCACCACGGGCAAGGGATACGAAGAGTTCTACGTGCAGACCCGGGCCATGGGCACCACCTTTATTAAAGGGCGAATCGCGGAAATCGTCGAGAAAGATAACGGAAATCTGGTCGTCCGCTATGAAGACATCGACCACGGAGGCCAGATTCTTGAGCAAGAACACGACTTGGTGGTGTTGGCGGTCGGAGTGCAGCCGAACCATGATGTGGAGCGTTTTTTTGAGCCGGGAGTGTTGGAATTCGATGACTATGCTTACGTCAACGAAGCCGATGAGATCTTAAGTCCCGGACAAACCAATGTGCCCGGGGTGTACGTGGCGGGTACCGCGGCGGGTGCGAAGGACATTCCGGAGTCGATTTTGCACGCCGGATCCGCCGTGGCTCAAGCCTCAGCCTATATCGAAGGGAGGCGACTTCCCGTATGAGCCAGCGACGGATCGGGGTGTATGTGTGCCATTGTGGCGGCAATATTTCTGATTACGTGGACGTCGAACAAGTGGCTCGAGAGATTGGCGCAGAGGAGGATGTGGTGGTCGCCAAGACCGCAATGTTTACGTGCTCAGATGCGACCCAGTCCGAGATGGAGGACGACATTCGGCAATTTAAGCTGGATGGGTTGGTGGTCGCCTCGTGTTCGCCCAAGCTGCACACTCTGACCTTCCGCGCAGTGGCGGAACGCGCCGGACTCAATCCGTATCAGTACACTCAAGTGAACGTGCGTGAGCAGTGTTCTTGGGCACATACGGATGACCGGGAAGGGGCCACGGCCAAAGCAGAGCGCTTGGTCCAGGCTGGGGTCGCTCGGACTCGCTTGACCGAACCGCTGGTGCCCTTGAAGGTCGAGACGGTCCCTCGCACCTTAATTATTGGCGGAGGAATCACCGGCCTGCGGGCGGCGATCGGTTTAGCAGACATCGGCATTGAGGTGGTGCTGGTGGAAAAGGAACGGGAGGTTGGCGGATGGGTTGACCGTTTGGCGACGATGCATTCCAGCCGGCAGCGACCGCAAGAACTCATCGCCGGACTCCGCGAGGCGATCCATCACCGACCGGGGATTACCGTGTTCACCGAGGCTCAAGTAATTGCCAAAGGTGGAACCTTTGGCAATTACGAGGTGACCATCGCCGTCCGACGCAACGAGGACCATCCGATTTCTATTCATGTGGGTTCGATTATTGTCGCCACCGGGTTTGACGTCTACCAACCGGAACTCGGGGAGTACGGTTATGGCATTGAGGGCGTGCTCACCTTGCCTGAATTTCAAGAAGTCCTGCGGGAGAGTGAAGGTTCGCTTAAATATCACGGGCGTCCAGTCGAGACGATTGCCTACGTTTACTGCGTAGGCAGCCGTGAATCGGAGGATCAAGGGGACGCTCACACCTATTGTTCGCGCTACTGTTGCACGGCCACGGTGCATACCGCGCTTGAGGTGTTCAAACACAACCCGAAGATGCGCCAGTACCATCTTTACCGCGATATGCGTACGTATGGAGAATATGAATTACTGTACTCAGAGTCGCGGAAAAAGGGTTCTCGATATCTGAAGTTTGCCCCGGAGAATCCGCCGTCGATACAAAAGGCAGGCGAGCCCAAAGGCGAGCATCTGACTGTCACTGTCCACGACCAATTAACGTCTAATCAGGAACTAACGATTTCGGCCGACTTGGTGGTATTGGTCACGGGCATGATTCCTCGGGAAAACGTGGATCTCGTGCATACGCTAAAATTGCCGGTCGGCAAGGGCGGATTTTATAACGAGATTCACCCCAAACTGAGACCGGTCGAGACCGTGGTGGATGGGGTGATGTTAGCCGGGACCTGCCAAAATCCGAAAACGGCAGCGGAGAGCGTGGCCGCTGGTCTGGCAGCGGCGACCCAGAGTGCCAGTATATTAAAAAAGGGCCAGGTGCAATTGGACCCTCAGGTGGCGGTCATCGATGAGGCGCGTTGCAACCAGTGCGGCGAATGCCTGTCCGCTTGTCCTTACGAAGCCATCGCCAGTCGGCCTTTGACCGATGACGACAAAGGGCCGCGCCGCTATGTCATCAATGCGGCAACGTGTAAGGGATGTGGCGGCTGCGTTCCAGTGTGTCCAGTGGAGGCGATTGGGGTCAAAGGCTACACGCCGGATGAAATTCGGGCGATGATCGATGGATTGCTTCGAGAGGTGGTGGCACCGGTATGATGTCTGGCCGACGAGATGTGCGCGAAATCATTCGCGAGGAGCCGATCCATCGAAGGGAGATTCAAACCGCACTCACGGACGGAGGCAAGACGGTGCCCGAACTCGCTGCCCTTTTAGGGTATTCCAGTGAGGAACTCGTGTATTGGGTGATGGGAATGCGCAAGTACGGATTTTTAACGGAGTTGCCGGACGTCACCGAAGACGGATATTACCGGTATCAAGTCGGCCCAAGGGGGGCGATCTAAGTGGTTGTAGGGGTGAATCCGAGACTCGCCGAGTACATCGATGCCTCGACTGGGTTTGACGCCGACGCGTGCATGAATTGTGGAGTATGCACGGCCATCTGTCCGCTGGGCATGGAACATCTGCCCCGAGAACTGTTTCGCTACGTGGTGTTGGGGCTCGACGAGGAAGTGAGGGCTCACCAGGAAGCGGTGTATTCGTGTCTTTTGTGTAAACTTTGCGAAGTGAATTGTCCTGCCGGAGTGCATATTACCGAAAATGTCCGCGCGCTCCGTCACTATTTCAACCAGGAAATTTTTCGCAGCAAACGGGCATCCCAGGTCGGATCGTGGTTTGGCCCGCAAAATTCTAGGGATTCGGGCCCCCGGATCAACGCGCCGGCAGTTCCTTAGGATAGGTGTTTGCTTTAGGTAGACTGAGAGAGGTGGCGAAACCATGCCGATTTCGACGAAAGATACGATTGGCATCCTAGCGGACAACCTAGAAAAACGACGTTCGGTACTGCCCATTCCGACGACTGCAGTGACTCACTGGACCGAAGGTCTCCATTTGCCGCGCGGCGGGCCAACCGTACTGTATACGGGCCAAATGTACCAGTTGATTCCCTACATCGAGGCCTTGGTGGCAGAGGAGAAGAAACTGGGAGATTCGTGGATGGCCTCCCTGTCTGGCATTGGCCGTGCCCTAAATCGAGGGATTAATCTTGCCGGTTTTATGGGGCACCCTAAGGCGGAAGATAGAGCCCGCTACGAACAGATTCCGCGCAATGTGGCTCGTTTGCTAAATCAGGCTGAAGTCGCGTTTGGCAGTCTCTACGAAGACGATTGGTATTCGGGGGCGTTGCTCTATGACCTGGGCGAGGATGAGGTGGTGGCGGATCATGCGCGCAAGGTCTACGCAATGTTTCAGCGCTATAAAGTGGAGCGGGTGATTACAATGGATCCGCACACGACCAATATGCTGCGTTCCGTATATCCGCGGTGGATTCCTAATTATTCGCTAAAGGTCCAAAGCTATCTTGAAGTCTTAGCCGAGCGGGGGTTCGTTGGCGACCGTGTATTGAGCGCTACCGTGGCGATTCACGATTCCTGTGTCTATGCCCGATATGAGGGCGTGATCGAAGAACCCCGATCTTTGCTCAAGGGACTGGGATTGGAGGTGAAGGAACCTCCGCATGCCAGGACGCAAACCTGGTGCTGTGGAGGTCCTGCGGAGTCACTCTTTCCAGACAAGGCGGAAGCCACGGCGAAACGGCGTGTCGAGGAGTTGGCGCAAGTCGCATCATTGGGGGTTACGATGTGCCCGATCTGTTGGGTCAATTTGGAAAAAGCGACGGACGGTCGCATCCATTTTCAAGACATTTCAGAGTGGCTGTGTTCCTCACTGATGGACGTGCCGCTGACACTGGAGTAACGAGAGAAGGGATGGTTGATGGGTACCGACAAGAAAACGCTTATCGTTTTTAGCGGGGACCTGGATCGCGCCATTGCTGCGTTCGTCATTGCCAACGGGGCGGCGGCGATGGGCGACGAGGTGACCATGTTCTTTACCTTCTGGGGTCTCAGCATTCTTCGCAAGCCGAGACGGGGAAAGGTGCGCCATCCGGGGCAAAGCAGACTACAGGCCATGTTTGGCCGATTGATGCCGTCGGGACCGGACAAACTGCGGTTGTCTCAGTTGAACTTCGCTGGGATGGGCGCACCCATGCTAAGAACCGTGATGCGCCAAAAGAATGTGGCGTCATTGCAGTCCTTGATGGCCACGGCGAAGGAACAGGGGATTAAGCTGCTCGCTTGTACGATGTCCATGGATGTGATGGGGTTTGGGCCAGAGGACCTCATCGATGGTGTCGAATTTGTTGGAGTGGCTTCGTATCTGGGCGAAGCGGATGAGGCGAACGTCAATCTTTTTATCTGAATGAGATACTGGCGCCAACTTTGGGGCCGGCGAGGAGGCATCTAGAGAGAGGCATTTCACCGTGATTAGGCCGATGGCTGGAGCCATTCAATGAGCAGCGAAGTGAAGGGCAGGCGGGACTTTCTTGCCCCGGACTAGGACTGAAGTCCTACCGGGACTCTTGGACGTCCTGGACCTCGCTGGAGAAGGAAGGACAATGGCCGTCAGGTGCACCGTACGTGAGAATTGTGCAGATTGGAAAATATCCATCAGCTATCCAAAGAGGAAAAGCTTCAGGGTGGGTGGGCTTTTGTTCCGGCCTTGTTCGAAGAGACCAGCGATATGGACGAGCCAGCGCTAACGCTATATCATATATAGTGTTAGCGCTGGCTGATCGGTGGCCCTGGACGAGGACCCCCATCATGGCGATACGTCTTCTTAGGATAGTGGCGTTCGCTATCGAATGGGTCGATCGCCAAGCCTTGGGGTTTAGCTGGCCGGCTACGGGCAGGGGGGGGACTCAGCGTGATTGCTGATTCTGCTCCGTGGGTTATGGCCGCGACCGATCTTAGTTCCCTCGGTTTCAAGCCAGCGCCCTGACGTTGATAGTGGCCATCGGGATTCTCCTTGCTATTTGGTCGGTCGATCTCGTGGGCGGGTTGAGGGAACGGCGCTAGCCATTTTTCGGCGCGAGTGCCAGGATAGGCTGATCAATATCGTTGCGATGCTGGGACTAGGGTGTGTTCCAGAGGCCGAACCGGGAAGTTTTTCTTCCCGCAGTCCGATTCGACTGACCCTCCATCAAAAGATGCACCGGGGAAAGCACCTCCACGGTCAGGGTCCAGTTGTGAAGCCAAATGATCTGCGGGAGTCGGCGCTGCCCCAAAGCGGATTAATGAGTGATGCAGGCTGCGAAGTGTCGCATTTAGGTGCGATTCACCTGCGGATGGAAGGCCCAATGTATCGTTTTCCACCATTTTTCGACCCTCTTATTCGTTGATTTGTAAAAGACTCGGTGACAAGGGGCATTCATTTCCCCTCCTGAGTCACCCGAGTTTGGAAATCTGCGATCGAGAGGTCGCGCCCAACGGTAACGCTTTTGCAATAGGTTTGGACTTCAATGGTCTAGGAAGGCGGATGGGATTGGCGTACGAGACTATCGAGGGGCGGTCCATATTTCTTGGTGACCGTCGCCTTTTGCGGACCGATTGGCTTTTGGGCTGACCAGCGTAATGGCCGCTTTCTCTATGGCGAATCGCGGGCGGGGCAGTCTTGACTCGGGACGCGATTCGGACAGACGGGTTACGGTCCACCTTCCATCTGGAGCGACTTCCAGAGGGTTGGGTCCAGCTATTGGTGAGGATGCCGTCGGGGTTAGCTGACAATCGCAGGCTGGGTTCCCATGCGACAGTGGACTCACGCTATCGGGAAAAGTTTGGAAGGTCTTTCCTTCGCCATGACGAATCAAGGAGGAATATCGATTTCGATGGCGAACCTATTTGAAGACGGGAGTGACGCTTTATGGCCAACCCCGAATATGATTCGTGGATTAATAGTGTACGGGAAGCCAGCGATATTGTCGATGTCATTGGACGGACAGTATCCTTGCGTCGTCGTGGAAAGCACTATTGGGGGCTTTGTCCGTTTCACTCAGAGAAGACGCCATCTTTTAGCGTCGATCCGGAGTTGCAGTTATTTTATTGCTTCGGTTGTCACGCGGGTGGCTCAGTTTATCAGTTTGTCATTCAGCACGAAGGCCTCGATTTTATGTCCGTGGTTAGGCGTTTAGCTGAAGAAGCAGGAATCGCCGAACCGAAAGGCAAAAACGATCGCCAAGGCGAAGATCATCGACCACTTTATGACGTGATGACGTGGACGCAGGAATATTTTTTACAGCAGCGTTCGACGATTGAACCCTATTTGACGCAGCGCAAATTGTCGTTTGGCGTGGCTGAACAGTTTCAGTTGGGATATGCCCCCGATTCCTGGCATGGTTTGGTGGAATGGTTGGGTCGTCACAAAGTCAAACCCGAGACCATGATTGAGGCGGGAGTTGCGGTTCGGCGAGATCAGGGGGGGCTTTATGACCGGTGGCGCCATCGGTTGACGTTTCCCATTTGGGATCGCACGGGGAGGATTGTGGCCTTTGGGGGTCGGGCGTTGGATGCGGAACAACAGCCAAAGTATCTTAATTCCCCCGAAACTCCACTATTTCATAAGGGACAATTAGTTTACGCGCTCCATTTGGCTCGGCCCGCGTGGCAAAAGGGCACACGGCCGCTCTTAGTCGAAGGTTATTTTGATGTCATCGCCGCCCATGCGGCGGGTTTGACTCAGGCCGTGGGCACCTTGGGGACGGCATTGACTTCTGGACAGGCGCGGCTTTTAGGGCGTTTTCACGCCGAAGTGGATTTGTGTTACGACCAAGATGAGGCCGGACGGGAGGCTAGTCGCAGAGCGTTTTTGCTGCTATCGGAGGCGGGCCTGAGGGTCAATTTGGTTTCTCTGGGAGGGGACGCTAAAGATCCTGATGAACTGCGGCAACGAGAGGGCGACGCGGGGTTGAAGGCTCGGGTGAGTCAAGCGAGGCCTTATGTGATGGCGGTGGCGGAGGGAATCCGAGCGAGCACTCCGCGGGAAAGGGCACAAGCGGTAGAAATGATCAGGCCCTTGCTGTTGGCGGTGCCAGATGTGGTGGAGCAAGCGGGCTATATCGAAGTGGTAGCGAGGATGTTGCACATTGATCCTAGTATTTTAACACAAAGTCTTGGGTCGAAACAAGAGGACAAGCATACATCCGGAAAAAATAGGCATAATATGGGGAGAACGGGGCAAAAGCTGTCACCCACATTGCCTAGCGTAGACGTAGAATTGTTGGCGGCCTTGCTTCGACATCCCGATGCTATTGGCGAGGTGCGAAAACAATTGCCGGAGTGGACGAACCAAGAAGGAATGAGCGAGGCCCTGGAGTGGATCGCCCAGAACGCTGGGCGTGGCGTGGCTTCGTGGATTGATGGGGTGCCGTCCGAGGCTCGGGGGATGGTCATGGAAGCCAACGCCTGGCAGGGACCGGACGGAGGCCAAGCGGCGATTTTAGATTTTGTCGCCAGGATCAAAGAACGTTATGAGCAGGAAGGATATCATACCTTGCAGGAAAGAGTGCGACGAGGAGAGAATCAAGAGGACTTGATGCGGGAAGTACGGGAGGCGGCCGAACGCCTTCACCAGCTAAAACGCAGAAAGGAGGGATAATGTGGCGCAGGGAAAGAAAGAGGTTCCACAGATTGATGAAGTCAAAGATCTTGTTCGTCGCGGGCAAGAACGAGGAAAATTGACTTATGGGGAAATCGTCGATACCCTGCAGTCCATAGAACTTCCACCCGATCAAATCGACAACATTTACGAGTTGTTCAATGAGATGGGAATTGAGTTGGTGGGCGACCAGGTTCATGCCGAAGGCGTGGAAATCGCTGACGCTGACGATGAGGAGGCTCAAGAAGAGCCGGAAGAAGCCGATGTTTCGGTGCCCAACGGCATTGCGATAGACGACCCGGTCAGGATGTATCTTAAAGAGATTGGGCGCGTGCGCTTGCTCAACGCTGAGCAAGAAGTGGATCTGGCCAAACGGATTGAACGCGGTGACGAAGAAGCGCGTAGAGCCCTGGCAGAAGCTAATTTGCGGTTGGTGGTTTCGATTGCTAAACGCTACGTTGGCCGCGGAATGTTGTTTTTAGATTTGATCCAAGAGGGAAACTTGGGACTCATCAAAGCCGTGGAGAAGTTTGACTACCGCAAGGGTTACAAGTTTAGCACGTACGCTACATGGTGGATTCGGCAAGCGATTACGCGAGCGATTGCTGACCAGGCGCGAACCATCCGTATTCCGGTGCATATGGTGGAGACGATTAACAAGCTAATACGTGTTCAGCGCCAACTGCTTCAGGAATACGGGCGGGATCCCTTACCCGAAGAGATTGCCAAAGAGATGGGAATCACCGTGGAACGTGTGCGCGAAATTTTGAAAGTTGCTCAAGAACCGGTATCTCTGGAAACCCCGATAGGGGAAGAAGAGGATTCCCATTTGGGAGACTTCATTGAAGACGAAGATGCCCCTGCTCCGGCGGAAGCGGCAGGATACCAGTTGCTAAAAGAGCAATTAGAAGAAGTGCTGGATACCCTGACTAACCGAGAAGAAAAGGTATTGCGGCTCCGATTTGGGCTCAATGACGGCCGGGCGAGAACGCTGGAGGAAGTGGGGCAGGTCTTTGGCGTGACTCGAGAACGCATTCGGCAAATTGAAGCCAAGGCGCTCAGAAAGCTTAGGCATCCCACTCGGAGTAAAAAGTTGAAAGACTATCTCGATTAGGAAAAGTCTTGGGTTAGGCTTAGATTGTTTTTCACAAAACCGGGTAACCTGACTACAACGAACCTTCCCCTAGGGGAGGCAAGGAGGGTCAGGTTATCTGCGCGATTGCGGGGATATGGCGAAAGTTTGGACCCGCTCCGTCGGCTGAGGTGGATGCGATGCTGACTCGGATGGCGCATCGCGGCCCGGACGGCGAGGGCAAGTTTTTTGAACAGGGTGTGAGCTTGGGCATGCGGCGTTTGGCCGTGATGGATGTGGCGGGCGGAGGACAGCCTTACCGTTCCGAAGATGGTCGGGTGGTCGCTGTATTTAACGGTGAGATTTACAATTATCCCGAATTAGCCGGTACGGTGTCCGATCATGGTCATCGACTGATCAGTCGGGCCGACGGCGAGGTCCTGGTGCATCTTTACGAGATGTATGGATCCGACATGGTGACCCATCTTCGCGGTATGTTCGCATTTGCCCTGTGGGACAGTCGTCATCAGCGACTGCTGTTGGCCAGAGATCATGTTGGGCAAAAACCGCTGTACGTATTGGAAAATACCCAAACCATTGCCTTTGCTTCCGAGCTCAAGGCGTTTTATGGATTAGAGCATTGGCGGGCAGAGGTCGATCCGGCCTTCTTGGCCTCATATCTCGGCCACCGCTATGTGCCGGCACCGTTTACCTTGGTGCAAGGCGTGACTAAACTTCAGCCCGGGGAAGCGACGATGTTTTATGGCAATGGGCGTCGCCAACGATGGTTCTACTGGCAACCACCGCTTATTGAACCGCTCAGGGCGGCGGACATCGACCGTAGTGCCGGCGAACTCGACGCCTTGTTGACCACGGTGGTGCAAGAACAGTTGGCGGCGGACGTTCCGATCGGACTTTTTTTGTCTGGCGGCCTCGATTCCAGCCTGATTGCGGCGATGGCCGGTGCTGCGGGACGCCGCCTGAAGGCGTGGACCGCGGCGTTTCCTCCGGCTTATCCCGGATGCGACGAGTCGGAGTGGGCTTCCGAGGTGGCGGGTCGATGGGCGTTGCCGTTAGAAAGGGTAGAGGTGGACTGGAATATTTCCGCAGAGCGGCTTAAACAGTTGGCCTACATCCTGGACGAGCCCATGGCCGATCCGACAGTCCTTCCACTGGACGGGTTGGCGCGGGCCGTGGGGGGCCAGACGGTGGTCGTGCTGTCCGGGGAAGGAGCCGATGAAATGTTCGCAGGCTATGCGGGTTACGGTGAACCCGCAAGCTTGAAGCCCCTCGACTCGATTCCACCCCTAATGAAGCGGGCCTGGATTGCCTTGGGTGGGCCTGGCAGCGGGGCATTGCGGCGCACATTGACTCCCATGAGCCAGCGATACCGTGGAGTCGGGTTTACCTTTGATCAGAACGCGCAAGAGGCGTTGTTACGCCGAGAGTGGATGTTTCCTGATCGCCCGGAAGCGATCGCCCATTATTGGTCTCAAATGGCCGCAACATCACCCTTGCAGGCCATGCAAGGATTTGATCTCAAGTGGTTTCTAGCCGATGACGTACTCTTGAAAACCGACCGCATCGGAATGCACCATCATTTAGAGATCCGGACCCCCTTTTGTGACCATCGGATTGTCGAGTGGGCGATGCGATCTCCGCTCGCCTTGCGAAGAAATAATCATCGCGACAAATGGATTTTAAGACAAGTGGCCAAACGCTATCTCCCTCGGACAGTGGTCGAACGACCTAAACGAGGGTTCCCGACGCCCTTGACCGCGTGGTTGTCGGGTCCGCTTCAGGAAATCGCTTGGGATACGCTGGCCGGCTCCCGGCTGATGCTTGGCGAATGGTTGAAGCCGGAGGCGATACGGGCGTTCATGGAGTCTTGGCGTCGGTTGAAACGACCGAACAGTCAGTTATCTCGCCAAGTCTATGCGCTCTTGATGCTTGAATTCTGGTTGCAAAGCACACGAGAGCAAAATTCTCGGCATCGGGCTCAAGTCGAGCCGGCGCGAGAATCTTAGCGGTTCTCGGAAACTGCCGGAAGAGAATGACTATCCCAACTGATTCCCCGGGCATTCCGGGATTCGCGAAGGAGCATGGCCATCTTTTCTTCAGCCGCCTGCAATTGATAGATGGCGTAATTCAAGGTGTCTTCGTCGGCTTGGTTGAATTGTGCCCACGCCTCGTTCCAGGCTTTGACCGCTTGCTGGAATTCGGTTTGCCGGTCCATGGCGGCCTCCTCGCGTCGTTTCTCCCAGTGTATGCAGAAACGGCCTCGATTTATGTCTTGACAGCCTCGGAAATGTGACGTCAGCAGTGCTAGACGCCCCGGTCCAGATCGGCGACACGGATCCGAGCGCGTAGACAGAGAAAACGACTGACGATATCCTCCTCGGTACCGGGTGATTGGCGACAGGGTCTAGGTTTGTGAGGCTTTTGGTTCTTGGCGAGCGGTTGTTGACGCGGTCCAGAGGAAGAGCAGGACTTGTCGTGGTGCGGGGAGGGCATCCATAGCGTTTGCTTGGCATCCGAAAGAATGGTCAGCCTTTAGTCTTCCGTGGCGAAACGGAGACTCAAAGGCGGGCTCGAGCTGGAAACAGACCCTGTCGCAAGGAAACTGCGCACCTTGGCGCTCACCGTCACCGATCTCGGCAGATTGATTCAGAGAAGCATCTCCCGGCTGAATGTTCTTGAGGTCTTAAATGCAAAGGCTCGATTAGCTCCTGAGCCACGGAAACCGGAGAAGGGCCCCCAACCATCCAGGCAGGAAAATTTAAGAAGGGGAGGGTCCATCGGACAGCGCATGGGAGAGGACATCGATCGCTGCTCGCGCTGCTCGCAAGACAAGGAGGGGGAGACGGGGCGCAAGCTATAACACCCCTGCTAAATCTGGTGAAATCGACCATTTGGACGCTAGTATGCGTGTGATTACAGACGGATCATGCGGAGCACAGAATCTGCGCGAGTTTGGTCGCGATACGCTCCGCGAGTGGCTAGGGTAATGGTTTGGCTTCCAGGTTTCTTGATTCCGCGCATGGTCATGCATAAGTGCTCGGCCTCAATCGCTACTAAGACCCCCTCAGGCGTAAGTTCTTGGTCTACGGCATCGGCGATCTCATTGGTAAGGCGTTCTTGAACCTGCGGCCTTTTGGCTGATACGTCGACCAGTCGGGCGAGTTTGGAGAGTCCTGTCACCACCCCTTGAGCGGGCAAATAGGCGACATGGGCCTTACCAAAGAACGGGACCAAATGATGTTCGCAGACCGAAAAAAACGGAATGTCCTTGACCAGAACCATTTCATCGTGGTCTACCTGAAACCGCGTAGCCAGAACACCTCTCGGATCGGTAAAAAGCCCGGCCATAATCTCTGCATACATGGCGGCCACTCTTCGAGGGGTGTCTAATAGACCTTCTCGGTCTGGATCTTCTCCGATGGCTTCCAAGATTAGACGCACGGCGACCTCGATTTTGTCTTGGTCAACAGCGTCGGTCATACTAATCATCGCCGGAGTCATCCCTATCGTTTCTTCCACGGGTTTGTCCTTCTCTCTAGACGCAGATAATGAGTCTGCTCGGTTCGCTGACAACATACCGAGAAGCATTATACCATGCCCTCCACTCTGACGAAGGTCAGGGCGCATAGAAACGGGGCAATCGCGGCGGCAGGCGGGGGAGTACGTCCCCGCCTGAAACAGTCAAGGTTCGGTGGACAGGGACCGCTGGTTGGGTAGGGCGGTGGGAGTGGTGGAGCCGCGCACACTAGAGCCAATTCCTGCCAACAGCAACGAGCCAATGCAGATGTAAAGCGCAACATGTAGGCCCGACACAAACGCGTTGAGTTGGGCTGCATGTAGATGAGTGCTGCCGACAAAAATAGCAAACGCCAATCCCCGGGGAATGCGGGTGGAGGCCATCACTAAGGCGACGGCAAATGACATCACCATGCCCACATTGGCAAATGTGCGCAACATGCCTGAGGCAATACCGTATTCTCCTGGTGGTGCCCCTTTCATTACCGCCGAGTTATTCGCAGGGAAAAATCCGCCCGAGCCGATTCCATTGAGAATGCTGGCGATAATAATGACGTAAAGGGGGGTAGCGATGCCCACCTGCGCATATACCAGGATGGCCACAGCTTGAATCCCTAGTCCTATCGTGGCCGGTAGGACCGAACCAAATCGGTCGGCGAGCCGACCGCCGAACGGTCCGGCGATGCCTCCGACCAAGTATCCTGGCACCAGCAAAAGCGAGGCGTCGAGCGGAGTCAGACCCCGCACTCCTTGCAGATACATCATGATTAAGAAGAGCACCGCAAAGCCACCAAGGCCTTGAAAAAATGCTGCCAGTAACGAAAATGAGATCACCCGGATTTGAAAGAGAGCCAGCCGCAAGAGCGGCTCTGCCTGCCTCGATTCTATCAGAGCAAAACTGGCTAAGCCGAGCATACCGATGATGGCCAACCACAAGATGGTGGCCGACCAGCCGTGAGAGGCGAGGTTCGTCATGGCCAGTAAAATAGAGCAAAGACCAATCGCCAGGGAGATGAGCCCGCCCGCATCAAAGTGGTGTCGCTGGCGAACCTTGTTTTCCCGCAGGACGTAAAGCGCTAACCCAAAGGCGACTCCACCAATGGGGACGTTAATGAAGAAGATCCATCGCCAAGAGAAGAATGTGGTGATGAAGCCTCCCAAAAGGATGCCTAAGATCGCACCTAAGTTCCAGCCGATAGAATTATAGCCGTAGGCTCGACCGCGAGTTTCGGGAGGAAAGACGTCGGCGATGACCGCCCCGCTGTTGGCTCCCACCAGAGCGCCGCCGATGCCCTGGACCACTCGAGCTAAGACCAGGTCAACCCATCCCGTGGAAATACCGCATAAGATGGAACCGAAGATGAAAATGATGAATCCTGCCTCGTACATACGTACTCGACCCAGCACGTCGCCCAGTCGTCCGACTTGGGTGGTTAAAAGGGTCATCGTCAGTAAGTAAGCCATCACAATCCAGACTACCGTGCCGAGGCCGGCATGCAGATGACGCATCATCGTCGGCAAGGCCAATACCACAATGGTGCTGTCGACGGCGGTGATTAATACCCCGATGACGATGACGGTTAAGGCTAAATTAGCGCGATCGGTGGTAGAGGAAGACATAGAACGTTCCTTTCCTGTTGCCCTCAATGATGGGACATCTGATTGGCCAAGCTCACGCATAAAAGCGATTCTGAAACCAAGAGCAAGGCTGATGCCAGCGACGCCCTGGGGCCAGTTTCTCCAACGCCTTGCCCCGCGTTAGCGCTCAGCCATGCTGTGAAGGCACTTAATGCACACAAATCGATTCTATCACGAAAGCGTAACATGGTTACCTAATGACCGTATGACCGTGGAATTTGGTGGGATAAGATCCGATCAAACCGGATATAGCGGCCTTGACCGCTTCCCTGAGATTCGAACCCAGGACGGCATGGAGACAGACGACCGGGGACGGATAACCTGAGGTTAGGAGAACCAAAAAGGTGCCCCTGCCATGCGAAAAAATGACGAATGGTCGCGCTGCTTCAGCGATGGCCAACCAGTGGGGATTTTCTCACCCAGGCCATGCGGGGCTGTCGCCCTCGGACCATGGATTCCTTAGCAGGAAATTTGCCAGAAGAGCCCGAATAACGCTAAAGTAGGCATGTACTGCCCGTCGCTCGGGGTTGAACATCGGGGTGGGGACACGATGATTGACCAAACCGAACGAAGCCTCGAGCCGGCGAGGGTGCGGCTTTACTCGAAAGGTGTGAGGACCATGAAAGTGTTGTTCATTGGGGGAACGGGTCTCATCAGCCGGGCGGTATCCCGACTTGCGGTGGAGCGAGGAATCGACCTGGTGCTGCTCAATCGGGGCACACGATCAGAGGCCGTGCCGGAGGGGGCTCGGGTCATCCAGGCAGACATCCGCGATCCGCAAACCGAAGAGATCTTGGCTGACGAAGCGTTTGACGTGGTAGTCGATTGGATTTCCTTTAGTCCGGAGCATACAAAAGCGGATATCGCCCGGTTTTTGGGAAAAACTCGGCAGTTCGTATTCATTAGTAGTGCCTCGGTCTATCAAAAGCCCATGACGCAGTATCTAATCACCGAATCCACCCCGCTCGCTAATCCCTATTGGCAGTATTCCCGAGATAAGATTGAGTCGGAAGAACTCTTAATGGAAGCCTACCGCCGCGATGGCTTCCCTATCACCATCGTCCGGCCGTCTTTCACATACGGCGACACCATGATTCCCGCGGCCTTGAACTCCTGGGGGCACCCTTGGTCGCTCGTGGACCGCATGCGCCGAGGCAAGAAGATCATTGTCCATGGGGACGGGACGTCTTTGTGGACAATGACGCACAATACCGACTTTGCCCATGGCTTTATCGGTCTGTTGGGCAATCCTTTGGCCATTGGCCACGCTTTTCATATTACTTCTGACGAGGTCTTAAATTGGAATCAGATCTACCAAATCATCGGTCAAGCCGCCGGAGTGACCCCGGATTTGGTACATATCGCTTCAGATTTTATCGTGGCCGCCGTGCCCGAACATGAAGGGGGTCTAATCGGCGACAAGACGCCCAGTGGGGTCTTTGACAATCAGAAAATCAAGCGGCTGGTGCCCGATTACCAAGCGAAGGTGTCGTTTGCCGAAGGAATGCGGCGAACCATCGCGTGGTTCGAGAGTCACCCGCAGAGGATGAGCGTAGACGAAGGATGGAATCGAGAGATGGATGGAATTTTGCAGGCTTATCAGGCGGGCGTGGAGGCGCTTTCGCGATTAAGGTGAATGATGTCTCCGCCAGCCGGGGCTGGAGCCTCGTGCCGGAAAGAGACTCAACGGCGCGACGAAGCCCGCTGATTCCCGGGAACGACACCGCTTTTGGCGCCGTTCCCGGGACCATTAGGATTGGCTTTGCAAGTCCATAATCACTTTGATGTGGCCTTGGCCATGATCAACTTGATCGAGTGCGTCTTGGAAGCGGTCTAGCGGAAAACGGTGGCTAACGATGTCACGGACGTTGACCAGCCCCAGTTGGATAAATTGAATGGCCCGGTCAAAGGCGTGGGTTTGAGCAAACGAGCCCACGATGGTCAATTCTTTGCGAAAAACATCATAGGGCCGAATGGGCATGATGTCGGTTTCGTGAGTCACACCGTAGACCACAATCTTTCCTCCAAATCGGGCATAGTCGGGACACTCTTGCAAAATATCAATGGCACCGGTGGCGTCGATGACTACGTCGAAGCCTCGAGGATAGCGGCGGTGAATTTCTTGACGATGCTGGCCATAGTTGGAGCGATCCATCAGCACCGTATCCGCCTCGGCCAAACGTCCCGCCATTTCCAATTTCTTCGGGTCAGAGGCGACCAATACCAAGTTGAGCGCACCCGCGTGTCGCAGCAACTGAGCCAATACGATGCCAGTGGGCCCGGTGCCGAACATCAAGACATCGGCGCCGGGGCGAAGATCAATCCGGTCCAGCCCATGGACGGCGCAGGCTGTGGGCTCAATCATCGCGGCTTCTTCGAAGGACAAATCGCCAATGGCAAAGACTTTATCGTGGTTGGCGACCACATATTCTGCGAATCCTCCGGGACCATTGCAACCCAGGGAGTAGAAGTTTTCGCAATACAGCGGCTGGTTTTTGCGACAATAGTAGCAATGGCCACACAGCACAGTATTGTCGACCGCAACCCGTGTGCCCAGGGCTAGTTCAGACACGCCAGGGCCGAGAGCTGCCACCGTGCCGGCGAATTCGTGGCCAGGGACCAGAGGAAACTCGGAAATAAACTCTCCGTGGTGAATATGGACATCGGTCTTACAAACGCCACAGGTAGCGACTTTAATCAATACCTGGCCAGGACCAGGGTTGGGTCTATCAACTTCTTTGACGCTAAATTGGCGGGGTGCCTGATAGAGTACCGCTTTAATATCATAAACCTCCTTTTAACACTTCCCACCGCTAAAGCCGGGAGGTTCTTTCGAGGAACCACTCATGGGAGTTTTACTCGCAGAGGGTGAGCCAACCTCCCGCGATCCAGTCGCCTGAAGGTCTCTGGTTACTTGATCCAAGGTTGGCCGAATCCTGTTTAGGTCTGGCCTTGACGACGCGATGCAGTTTACGTTTCTCACGATGGCGAGAATCAACCACCAACGGATCCAATTTTCAAAGGGCGAACATAACATGAGTATAGCACGAAGTGACCAAAATATGGTATGACACACGCAAACTTTCGTCTGACGACGAGTGCCTTGTGCATTATATCCCTATAGCTATCCTTCTCGCGGATCATAGGATCATAATGGATGGTTTGAGTTGAGGAGTAAAATCACCGAGTTCGCTCACAGAGCCGTCGCCGATCGTTGCGAATTTTCGCCAATTGCCGTCCGCGAAAAGTATAACGCGAAGGGTTTTACAGTGCCTTTGACGAGGAACGACATAACCCGTCGGCGGCTGCCGTCAAAAAAGCACTGTTTCGATTCTTGCTTACCCCGATCAGCGCTCCCAGTTTGTTATACTCGAAACGATTAGGATTTTAGAGGAAATTCAGCAGTGAAATGAGGTTAGGCGTCAACTACCCCGCCCTAAAGGGCGGAGCTTGAGGGAACTTAGGCTAGGTGGACCAGAGAAAGCGGGACCCAACCGGCTCCGTTGGCTATAGGTCGTCAAGACCCACCGGCGAATGCTTCTTCCCCGTACTCGCTGCAATACTCATCAGTTCGCCGCTCTGTAAGGCGAAGATCATGCCGGCGAAAGGCCAAGATCCTACGGTTCCTGCCGTCCCGGCGAGGGGAGAGCCGATGGCAGACTTGCCCGAGGGGAGCGGGGCTCTAAAGGCCCCCGTCACCAGACCCGTCAGGGAAAAGGAGAAGAACCATGGCGGTATTTGTGCTCGACAAACATCAGCACTCCCTGACGCCGTGCCGAGAGACACGGACGCGGTGGCGACTCGAGAAGAGTCGCGCGGTGATCCACCGGATGGTGCCATTGACGATCCGACTGAAAGACCGCCTGGCCGCGGAGTCCCTGGTCCAGCCGGTGCGGTTGAAACTGGACCCCGGCCGTCAGACGACGGGCATGGCGTTCGTGGGCTGCGATATGCAGCTTAGGCAGCATCCTGAAATTCGTAGCGTCGAGGGCCAGCCGGGAGCGTTCTTACGCTGCGAGGCCTGCAAGTTCCTGCTGGAGAAGTGGGGACGGCAATGCGCCGATGGGGATGCGCAGAACGTTCCACTGAAGAGGGAGCGGTTTCACCCGAAAGTCAAAGGGGGCTCGGGTCGCGTCAGCAATCTCAGCGTCGCCGGTCATCCCTGTAATCAGTGCAAGGGCAAAAAGGTCCTCGCCGAGTTTCTGACGAACTCTGGATGGTGCGTGGGTCGGTCGTCAGGTGAACACCCTCGAACTCTGGGACCCATCGGTGATGAACAGCTATGCCACCGGACGTGGCCGCTCCCCGCGCACACGACTTGATAAAGATGGATTTCCTCGGGGGATACCGGACCCGGTCAAAACGGCGGGGTGGCTTCCAGACCGGGGATACGGTCAAAGCCGTGGTCACCACAGGAAAAAAGAGCGGGACTTATCTGGGTCGCGTGGCCGCCGCGCCAGTGGCTGCTTTACCATCCACGCCGCGCAGGGATTGATCCCAGGGATCTGCCATCGCTTCTGCGCCCTCATTCAGCGTACGGATAGGTATGGGGATAGGCTCACCAAGATAGCATCGAAGAAAGGAGAAGCGGGAATGGGGCAGGCCGAGCCTGCCGCGCTATCCCTCCTCGACCGGACCGTGTCCTTGGCATAGTCCAAGGAGGGCCGAGGTTTCCCGCGCAATTGGATGAACTTATTTTCGTTAGAAGACAAGACTGCCCTCGTCATTGGAGGCAGCGGGGTGATTGGGAGTGCTCTGGCTGAAGGATTGGCCGGGCATGGGGCCCGAGTAGCGGTGGCGGGGCGTAATCCCGCGAAGATTGATGGAGTGGTCACACAGCTTCAGAAAATGGAATTTTCCACCGAAGGCTTTCGCTGCGACGTCACCTCACGGGTGAGCTTGGCGAGCTTGGTGAAGGCAGTCCTTGCCTGGGGTGAGAGAATCGACATATTAGTGAATTGCGCGGGTGTGAATAGCAGAACGCCTTTTAGCGAGATCCTCGAGTCAGAGTGGCAGGAAATTATGGATCTCAACGCCAAAGGAGTGTTTTTGGCCTGCCAAGTGGTGGCGCCAGAGATGTTGGCGGTGGGTGGAGGGTCGATTATCAATATTTCTTCGGTCTCGTCGGGCCCGCCATTGTCGGGCGTTTTTACCTATTCGGCGTCTAAGGCGGCGGTCAATAGCATGACCCAATATTTGGCGCGAGAACTCGCGCCGACCGTTCGAGTCAATGCCATCATACCCGGATTTTTTCCCGCGGAGCAAAATCGAAAGATTTTAACCGAAGCTCGGATTCGCGATATCTGCCAGCACACGCCCATGGCTCGACTGGGTGATGCCAAGGAACTCCAAGGGGCCGTCGTGTGGCTCGCTTCGCCAGCTGCTTCGGGCTTTGTTACTGGCTCCTTGGTGCGGGTAGACGGCGGATTTAGTGCCATGACCATTTGAAGGAGTGAAGTCGACGATGGAAGAACAATCGCTGTCAAGGATAGTCGAATCTAAAGTGGCGTCGGTGGCCATCACCGATATGCACACGCACCTGTTCCCGCCTAGCTTTGGTTCGCTGCAAATGAGTGGAGCGAACCATGTTTTAACTTACCATTATCTGATTGCGGAAGCGTTTCGCACCGGGGCGACCGACCCGAAAGCATTCTGGAAGCTTTCAACCAGTGCTCAAGCGGACTGGATCTATCATCGACTGTTCCAAGAGATGAGTCCGCTCAGCGAGGCGGCGTCCGGGGTGGTGGAGATTGCTCGCCAGTTCTCGGTGAATTTGCAGGTTGACGGGCTGTTGGGCCTAAGGGGGGCGCTCAGTGAGGACGCCAACGATGAATACATTGACCGTATCCTGAAGATGGCCGGGGTTGACAACGTGGTCATGACCAACGATCCATTTGATCCAGTGGAACGGGGATATTGGGAGAACAAGACGCCTTTGAACCCTCACTTTGTTCCTGCCCTGAGGCTCGATCCCTTAGTCAATCAGTGGACTCAGGCGGCTTCAACCCTAAGCAGCCTGGGCTATAGAGTAAGTCCCGAATTTCAAGACGGGCGGGTGGTGGAAGTTCGGCGCTTTTTGGAGGACTGGGTGAACCGTATGGCTCCCGTGTATTTGGCTATTTCCTTACCAGATAGCTTCGATTTTCCCGATCTGAGCGTGCGTAGTCGACTCTTAGAGGCGGTGATCTTGCCGCTCTGTCGACAACATAAGTTGCCATTGGCGCTCATGATTGGCGCCAAACGGCAGGTTAATCCGAGCCTCGGCCCGGCGGGCGATAGTACCGGCAAGGCAGCCATGACCCCTTTAGAAAATCTGTGTCGTGACTTCCCAGATAATAAGTTCCTGGTGAGTCTCTTGTCGCGTGAAAACCAGCACGAACTGATTGTGACCGCAAGAAAATTTGGCAATTTAATGCCTTTCGGTTGTTGGTGGTTTCTCAACACTGACACTCTTGTCGAAGAAATTATGCGAATGCGTGTGGAATTGATTGGGCCGACGTTTATTGCTCAACATTCTGACGCCAGAGTATTGGAGCATCTAATTTATAAGTGGGCGCGAACTCGTCGGGTAGTGGCCCGGGTGCTGGTAGACAAATACCAGAAGTTGGCCAAGGTGGGTTGGACTGTGGACTCGGCGAGGATTGAAGCCGATGTCAAAGCGTTATTCCAGCAAAACTTCTGGGATTTTGCGAGTCGGTGACCATCAAGATTGGATTCAAAAGCGTTGGTTGGCAGCGAGGTGACTAGAAGGGGGCCGGGAGGAAGCGTGGGGAGAGAGTTTCGGAAGTTGGATCGAGAATTTCTGGATGAGGTCGTGGTGCTAGAGACCGAATCGTATCCAGCCGGTGGCCATAGCGAGGAGGACAAGCTTCGCATCCGGCGGTCCATCGGGGAAATTATGGACCGCCAGGACGATGTCCGAGCCTACTACGGCCTGATAGAACAGGGACAGCTCTTAGCTCAGATGTGCCTCTTGACCTTCGACCTGAATTGCCGAGGGCAAATGATCCGAGCTGGAGGCGTAGGATCGGTAGCGACCGCTCTGGTCCATCGCAAGCAGGGAGCGGCCAGGGATTTGCTAAGGGCTGGGTTGTTGTACTACCGCAATATCAACGTAAGCATGGTAACCTTGTATCCATTTCGTTTCGGGTTTTATCGGAAGATGGGATTTGGATATGGGGCCGAGGTGCGCCGATACCGGGTGGACCCAGCCCACTTTCCCGATCGGCGGGTACCCGGGGTGCTTCGCCGCTATCGTGGATCGGAAAGCGAGCGTGAAGCTCTTTTAGCTTGTTACCAGACATCGCTACGAAAAACCCACGGCATGATTTCGCGCCTAAATCCGTCGATGGAAGAGGCATTCCGATCAGAGTTGGCTCCGGTGGTTTATGAACGCCAGGGGCGCGTGGAGGGCTACCTAGTCGTTGATTTCGAACGCCACTACGTTATGAAGAACAACTTGGTGGTTCGAGAGTGGGTCTATAACACGCCCGAGGCGTTATATGCGTTGGCTAGTTTCCTTCATCATCAGGTCGATCAGTTTGAGAAAATCGTCTTGGAGACTCAAGATCCGGCCCTGGCAATGATTTTAACCGATGTCGATGCAGGTACCTACGAAGCCTTTCAGTCTCAATTCGTGGAAAGTCATACGTCGGCGACCGGGATCTTATATCGGGTGGTAGATCTCCCCGCGCTCTTTGCCGCAATGGGGTCTTGGGCCATCGCCGGTCCCGATCTTGCCGTGAAATTGGTGATTAGCGATGATTTTCTGCCTGAACATCAATCCACCACGGTGGTGGTGGTAGAAAATGGGCAGTTCCGGGTGGGCTCAGAGCAACCCATCGATGTAGAATTAAGAACGGATGTGGCCACGTTTTCTTCGCTGTGGATGGGCGCCATCGATATCGATAGTGCCATTCGCTTGGGGCTTGTGCATGTGTCCTCAATCGAACCATTGCCCGGACTCCGAGCGCTGTTTCGGGTCGACGCCAAACCCCAGTGCTGGCAGCATTTTTAATTGCCTGAGGTGATGAAAAAGGCACATACTCGACGTAGGCATTGCCGCCGCCGCGTGGGATCCAGGCCTACTCTTTTTATACGGAAGAATAGGCGCACCGATATCGCCAGACAAAAAATGCCCGGGGACATCCCTGGGCGTTTTGGTGCTATAAAAAATATCGAGGCGGAGTCAGCGATAAGCCGAGTTCTGTCGAGGACGATCATCTATCTAGGACGTCAGTTGCCTGACGCCTCCAGCGACCAACCCGGGAAGTCAGCGAGCAACCTCATCCTTCCCCTATTAGGTCTTGCTGCGGGTGGGGTTTACCAAGAGAGCCAGTCACCTGGTCCCTAGTGCGCTCTTACCGCACTGTTTCAGCCTTACCGTTTCGAAAAACGGCGGTTTGTTTTCTGTGGCACTTTCCTTAAGGTCACCCTCACTGGACGTTATCCAGCACCCTGCTCTACGCAGCTCGGACTTTCCTCACGCGCCGCCTTGCGGCTTGGCACGCGCGATCGTCGTGCTAACTCCGCGCCCGAGAATCTTATTATGACCGCTTTGGTCCGAACAATCAATGACAAGTGTTGGCGCGTCTGCCAGCTTACCGGGAATCGGCCAAAGTGCTCATCGCAGCTACCGCCAACTGATCGGCCCGTTCGTTCATCACATTGCCGGAATGCCCTTTGACTTTGACCCAGTGAACATGACGGTCTTGAACCAAAGATTGTAACTGCCGCCAGAGGTCTTGGTTTTCGACCGGTTGGCCTTTTGCATTTTTCCATCCGCGTTTTTCCCAGCCGCGAAACCAATTTTGGACGAAGGCATTGATAACGTAGGCTGAGTCGCTGTAGACGGTGACGTCTGTACCGGTGGCGGTATGTTTTAAAGCTTCGATAACGGCGGTCATTTCCATCCGATTGTTGGTGGTGGAGGGATCTGCCCCGGAATACGAGGGACCGTCCACAAATACACAAGCCCACCCTCCCAGTTGGCCGCCAGGTGCCTGATTATTACGGCAGGCTCCGTCGGTGTACACTTCTTTCATACTGGCTGGCATCCCTTCTTGAACCGATCAACCCGAGCCACCTTGACGTGTTATTTTAGCGAGAGGCACTGCCACCCGTCAAGCAATCGACGCGGTGGCGATCTGTGCCGGAGGTGCTTCGGATGTCCAGTTTACGCTTCTTCAAGTTGGGCCTCGATGGGGTTCGTGGTGGACATTTGAATACGATCATAGCAATCGATGCATAGTGCAGTGTAGTTCTTATCCCCAACGACGACCTGATCGGTCTCGGGGGTGAGGCGGTGGGAAATAAACGCGTCTTGTTGTTTGCAAATAGTGCAGACCGCATGAATTTTCATGACCTCATCCGCTAGGCAAAGCAACTGTCCCATACAACCAAAAGGATGTTCTTCGTAGTCCATATCCAGTCCAGCCAGCACCACGGTTTTGCCCTGGTGACGCCAGCGCCTGGCCCAGGCGGGCAGGTCGTCGTCAAAAAACTGGGCTTCATCGATGGCAATGACGTCTACAGTGCCGGGAATGGAGCGATGTATGAGATCGGAACGCCCGTCCATAATCGGATGAAGAGTCCAGCGTCCTATCAATTCGGACATTCGGCGAGCGATGTCGCGGGGTGAACTGCGCACGGCGAAGTGGGGATAGACTACCGCCACCTCTAAATCCGCAATTAGAGCACGCTCTATCAATCGGGACAATTCTCGCGATTTTCCGGAGAACATTTCACCGGCAATGACTTTAATCTTGCCTGCCACTCTGAAACCTCCATTCATCCTAGTCCTGGGTAAAATACGACAAGAGTGGCGAAATTCCCTACTGTTCGGCACCGATTTATTTTTCGTTAGCACCTTGACCGATGCCAGAGCCTTTGTTAAGATAGACCACGTCGGCACTCCTCGATAGCTCAATTGGTAGAGCACCCGGCTGTTAACCGGGTGGTTGCAGGTTCGAGTCCTGCTCGAGGAGCCATTTTTATTGGGGCCCATAGCTCAGCGGTAGAGCTGCCGGCTCATAACCGGTTGGTCGGAGGTTCGAATCCTTCTGGGCCCACCATGGGTATCCATAGAAGGGACCAACGTAGAATATTTGTATGGGCGCGTAGCTCAGTGGTAGAGCGCTTGACTCACATTCAAGAGGTCGGTAGTTCGATCCTACCCGTGCCCACCATACAAACCCCGCACAGCATAAGGCTTGCGGGGTTTTCCTATGCCCGCTAGACACCCTAAAATCCCGACTACCCACACTATAGCCTAGCGGCTTTCTGCCCACGCCTGCATTCGTCTGGCACCATCCGAAGATGAACGAGCAAGAAAACCCCCCACCGACTCTAGTGGGGGAAGAACCGAAACGAATACGGTAAAGGCAAGTCCCGTCTACGGTGTCGAACGACTCCGGATAGGTCGCCTCCGCGCCATCGCAACCGCCCCATCGTCGCAGTGACCCTTCGCCCGATGGCGGGGTCGTTCAGTATGGGCAGAGGGGTTTTTCGAACTTCGGGGTGCAGTGTCCTGCAGGGGGCTGGGATCCACAGCCCTTCTCGGTGGGCGTAGCCCTCGTCTGCCACGGCCCAACCCACGGGTCACTAAGTGACCCGTGCACCGATGATCGGTCAGGCAAGCATTGAAGGGACACGGTGCAAGAAAAATCTTTCGGAACTGCCACGCCAAGACGCAAGCCGCCTTTCCCCCAGAAGTGTCGGCTCCGGTGCAATATGGGCCAGAGATTGTCGCCCGCATCGTCTATCTGCAGGGTTACCCACGGCTTCCCATCCAGCGAATTGGCGCATGGGTTCGCGATGAATGGCAGATTCGGTTGAGGTCCGGCCCGGTAATGCGCAGCATCCGTCAGGTTGCCGATCGCGGGGAACCGATCATGGAGACGGTCCGACTGGCTCTGTAGCAGGATCGTCACACCATCCACGCGGATGAAACCGGGATGCGCGTCCGAGGCCAGTGGGGGTGGTTTCATGTGGCCTCGAATAGCCAGTGGACGTGGTGATTCGCCCATCCTAACCGGGGACATAAGGCGATGGACGCCGCCGGGATTCTGCCGAATCGGCCGCCGGACAGCCATACCATGCATGACGGATTATCCGCCTATCGAAAACAGCCGAGGACGGACTCGCTTGGTAATGTGCACCACGGTCGCGAACTAGAGGATGCCAAAGAACGCACCCACCAGCCCTGGGCGGAGGAGTTGCGAAACCTGCTCTATGAAATGCATGATGCCACCGAGGCGGCCCGGCAGGCTGGAGCCACAGCGGTGGACTCCGCCCTCAGAGCGCGTTTGCGAAAGCGCTAGGACCCGTTGATTCGCCAGGGGCTCGAAGACCATCCTGAGACGTTGCCTGCCCCAGGGCGCCGACGGCGCCAAAAGCACAGAAAGACGCGAAACTGACTGGAACGACTCGATCGCGACCGCGAAGCAACGTTGCGCTTTTTGGATGACCTCACGGTTCCTTTTACGAATAATATGGCGGAACCTGACCTGCGCATGCTCAAAGTCCGTCAGCACATTTCCGGATCGTTTCGATCAGACAAAGGAGCCGAGCGGTTCGCGGTGATTCGCGGCTATTTGCAGACTGCGGCCAAGCAGGAACAATCCTTGTGGACGGTGTTGGAGTCCGTCGTCCATGATGAGCCGTGGAAACCCAACACGGGCTAACTTTTCTTTAAAGTAGGGTTTGGGTTGACCCGTCATAGCGCAGTCGCACCCAACAGCGCCGATGGAGGATGGCCGACCCCATCCCTCATCCGCGTTGCCATTTGCCACGCTGAACGTACCGAAAAAGTCGTCGCGCTCACAGGATCCCAACCATGGCGATCGGTATACCTAAATAGTTACCAAACGTTACCGCGCGCTGGGCGCTAACCCAGATCGGGTCGTAACGTGACGGGGCGGAGACCCCGTGCCCGCGTTTTCCGCCAGGAACCCTCCTCACCAGGGTGTGGGGAGGATTCCTGGCTGTGCGCTGAACCCATTCGCTTGGCGCTTGGTGTTGTGGCTGACTCCTTTTGTCTTTGGTTTAGCTAAGTCAGTGGTCATCAGTTCTAGCCTATTTCCGAGGATGCACCGGTGGTCGAGGAACTCCCCCAGGTGTACTCACAGTATTCGCTGATTGGCGTAGGCAGTGGGTTTCTGGTGAGCTTTACAGCGAATACTGGTGGTGCGTCAATCAGCGAATCTCAGTCCCTTGGGCTGATTTCGGCTTTACGTCTTTCGCTCATCGGTTGTGTACCTGATGACACGAAAGTTAGTCGAAGTGATGACAAAACCGGTTAGCGCCAACAGCTTGGTGGAACACATTTGCATCGTGTCGTCGCGTTTCCCTAATTGGTCGTAATAGGTCACTCGCCCTTGCCGTTGACCCGATCACCATTGCACCAGGGCTGGGCATAGGGGAGTTTGGGCTCTTTTGGCATACTTGCTCACCTCACCACCATCCTTCGACATCCACTGGCCCGACTTCTGCCAACCTCTTTCTTCTATCGGATTGGGGATTCCCTTTGAGAGTCCGCCCGCCGTGTTGGCCCGAAGACTGGCCAGCACCGCAGGGGTTGCCCGGCGAAGGGGCCAAGACCGCGGGCGGCCTGCAATGGGCACGGACCCTTTGCTCGTGAGGCGACAGGGCCCGAACCATGCTCCGTTGCCTGGATGCAAGGTGGAATGGGCTACCACCGTGCTATGAGGGTGGGGAACCGAGGCGACTGTGCGAGCGCCGGATTTCGTCATCGCGGCGCTCCGTGAACGCCTCGCTCAACTAACGGAGCGCTACGCGACCTTATGAGGGGCGCTTCTCCGCGTGGCCTCCGAGTCGGTCGGCTAGTCGTCCAGCCACCGAAGGAATCATCGCCTCATTCCTGCCTGCCCGCCGATTTTCATGCATGTCGCTCCCGCCGGCTTTCCGTCGGGGCCAGACCGTCACTTCAAGAAGGCCAGGGTACTGCGGGTGCCCTAAATGGCAGTGAACCGACCCATTTTTCGACAGCAACGTGGTCTCTTCTTTGACGATCAAGCCAAGTTTCTGTGCCAATTCCCGGATGGTCGCCAGGAATGTGTCTTCATCCCAAGTTGAGACATGCAAGTCTATGATGTCGTACGTGACCACGAGACCCACTCCCCGAATTTGCTAATCCCATTATTGTCCGGTCCGGATCAGAACGCGCAAGCCTTTTGGGGGATTATCCGGCCTCTTAAGGCACATACGCCTCCGTTTATCCCACTGGGGACGGCCGGATGTATAACCTTAACGCGGCAACCTTGGCGTCATCGCTGCACGAGCATCGGTGTCCAGGAGGTCCACGTCCTGCCACTATTTGTGGTTTTGGCCATGGTGGATGGCCCAGTCCGATTGTTCCACACCCATGCCACTCGTTTGTTTAGTAGATCCATGGCGGAATGCCGCAAAGCCCGGTCTGTCCATTCGGTTCGCGTCCAGGTTTGTCCCCCATTGCGCGATATCCACCAGAATGCTCCACTGTGGTCCAAGAGCAGATGAGGTCCCAGGACTGCCACCGTTACCGTCGAGTCCGGTTGTCCCGGCAACCGCCGCAAGGGACCCCAAGTTTTGCCGAAATTTGTTGTGGTGCGAACTTGTATGGTTCGCGAACCGTAGACCAGCAGTGCGCCGTCCGCCCCGCGAAAGATCGGCCAGCCATCGGGTCCCATACCGCCGACTGAAACTGGAATCCATGTTCGACCGGCGTTGATGGTGTGCAGCAAGATCGGGTTGTGATAGATTTTCGACTCCGTGATCCAACCTGCGGTGGCACTGGTGAACGTCACCGGGCTTACCCCAACCATGCGTTGCGGGGAGATTTGACTGACGCGATGCCAATTGTGGCCGCCGTTGGTCGTGTGCCAGAGTTCCATGCCCAGGATGGTCATGCTCGCAGACGAAGAGGCACCAGGCTCAAACTGCAACCACCCATCATTTGCATTGACAAAATCCGCGCCATACAAGCTCGGATCGTCTATGGCCGTATCGGATAGGTGCGGTAAGTGCACGGTCCACTCCCGCCATTGGCGACCGGCGTCGGAGGTGTGGCTGCACAACAAGACACCGCTTCCGTCAATCGCCCGAGCGACTTCGGTGAGGGTTATGGCCGTCGACCTGGTGGGAGTCAATATAGCCGTGTCGTCCGGTGGTTCCGGCAAGGCATTTGCTTGCTGGTCTCGATAGGTGGGTATCCCAAGTGGAACCCCGGGAGGCGTCACGTTCATCCAGATTCGCCCGCCATTAACGGTATGCACCAGTTGCCCCCCCAAATGGCGGTCGATGCCCCAGCCTACCATCGTCGCTTTCATCGTCACGCTGACTAAATGGATGGGCGTGCCTGCGCTAGCCGCCGGGACACTGCTGGCAGCTCCACTGAGGCACGCACTCGCGACCACCCCCAGGACTCCCACCTCCCAACGCCCTGGTCGGCGCCAGTTCGGTTGCTCTTCATGCGGCTGATGCACGCTCATTCCCTCCTGTGCAGGTCGGTCCGATCGAATCCTCACAAGAGATAACGCGCGACCAGGACGTTTGGTTTCACCGATCCTGCCTTAGGTGTAGGGCTTTTCATAAGTCAAAGGCACTGCCATCTCTTGGTTCAGCGTTAGAATCGTTCGCTTCCGGCTTACGGCGCACTCTTGCCTGTATGCGCCCCAAGCACTGGGGCATATTCTCCCCGTCCTGCAACGAAATCCCTCACGAAAGGGAGAGTCACCTAACGATTTTGTTAATAGTCTGCGTGCGGAAACAGGTAATGGTGTCTATGCTGCTATCGCGTCGGATCTTCGTGTATAATTCCAACGGAGGTAACCATGGACTATCCCAAATGGTATACACAAGGATTGGGTATGATAACGGTCTGCCATGGAACCAAAACTACCCAGAAGGTTTGAGTAAGGGGGGAAACCAATATGGGCACGCAGACCATCACTTACTACCTCGGGACGCTGCCAGAAGGAGCCCAACTTCAGTCTGTGGCTGCCGGCCCGATTACAATAGGCGGGCGCGAGGCACTCCGCGTTACGCTAACGGATGAAGCTTCAAAAGGCGAGCCCAACGTTGATTTCATCGATATGCCTACATTCTTGATGATTCCTGCAGATTTCAAGAACGGAACTATATCGGTAGACTTGTGCAGCCAGTTGCGAGATGATGCTCCGGCTTATGCACGCGGGTTCGCAGGCTTGGCATATCGCATAAGCGATCGTGGGGATGTCTTTGAAGCAGTCTACCTTCGTCCGTTAAACGGCTTAAAGACAAAGCCCGAGTCGCCTCGCGACAAGCGTGCCGTCCAGTATTTCGCATACCCTGAGTGGCGGTTCGACCGTCTGAGACAGGAATACCCAGACGGTCGTTTCGAGTCCGGCGCTAACATTGGCCCTGCCGAATGGGTTAATCTCACGCTGGAAATTGACGAGACCCATCTGACGGTGTTTGTCGATGGAGCCGAGTGCATTTCATTAGACAAGACTAAGGCGGAGGTAACCACGGGAAATATTGGTCTGTTCGTAGACATCGGGACCGAGGCTTTCTTTTCTGAGCTTCGGATCACTCAGCGTTGACGCCCTCGAAACGGGTATAAGAAATAAGGCGACTTAGCACGCAACCATCGCCATTGCGCAAGAGGATCGACCAGAAGGGCAAACTTTCTGGCGAGTTCGGTGAGCGAAGCGAATAGAGCCGTGTACTGGTAGGCGTCTCGCTCAACCCCTCGCAACATTCATAACCATCATGAATCATACGAACCGCATATGAACGGATGAAAGTGGATTTGATCCAACTCATCCATCTCGTCATCCGATCTCAATTGCAGTCCTCGGCTGACATTGTGGGACTAACCTGATCAAGGCTGTGTTCGACCGCCTTGATCAGGACTGTAAGTGAGCAAAATCATTCCCCGAAGCCCCCTCTATCCAAGCGGTTACTGGGATGCCGCTTCTCCATACGGCAGATCGCTAAGAGGCACGTGGGCCGCCTTTTGTGCCGACCGCCACCGGACCCAGAGCACGGTGATGGCATTACACTGCGAGGCGGTAGTGGCAGTGCAATGGTGTCAAGTTAACGATAGGCGAATATTCCTTACGTTCAATGAATTCGGTATTTATGGGAGCGATAGCCCCGTATCATCGGTAACTTCTCCATTCGATGCACGAAGATTCACGGATGGCCCCA
>JAMCVM010000211.1:0-12683 GCA_023475835.1 Bacillota bacterium
ATCGGAGCGACCGCGGGCACCGCGGTCCGGCTCCGCGTCATCAAACTTTGTTTACCCACCGATCAGATCGAAACCCCAGTCACCACGTGAACAGAAGAAGAAATGCCGGAAGCAGCCTTTGGCGAATTATACGCCCTGCGGTGGGGGATCGGAGTCCATGATGGCCAGGAGCAGTATGCGTTAGAAATTGAAAATTTTTCGGGGATCACCCCGTGAGGGATCGCACAAGACGACCATGCGACGATCCTGTTCGCAAATTTGAGCGCTGGGATCCAGCAAGAGGCCGAACCGCAATGGGACGCTCGTCGCGATCCGTATCAGCGAAAGTACGACCGATATCGGATCAACTATCGGTGGTGGATGGCCACCCTGAAATCCCGAATGATTCGCTGGTTGTGGGCGAAACCGCCCGCGGACTTTGAGCATCAACCACGGCGATTTCAGCGCACGATCGTCCGCCTGATGCGTGATATTGTGCCCGGGATTCCGGGGATCATCACGCCTCGAAACAAAAAGCGCGGCCGCACGAAGAAATTCGTGATCCCTTGACGCCGCTCTCTATCGCGCAGTCACCGAGTAGGCCCGCATTCCAATCCGAGGGCGTTGACCACCACTTTCGAAAAAATTCCCGCATTTCGAAGAGTGGCTTCGTGTTGGTCAAAAGAGGCGACCGCTTATTAATTGTTTGATATGTCACTATCTAATCTTGCTTAGCAACGATGTTAGCTTAACATCACTGGTCCTATTTAGGTTGTTTAAGTCAAAAGAACAATATTACGACCGGAACAAAAGTTCTCCGTATCCTTAACCTGACAACAGTGCGGCGGACCCCGGTGAAGTCCTGGCAGGTCTCGCTTCGCGTGGACCCGGCGGCTCGTCATACAGCTCAACGAGTGTTCGGGGTCACCTGTTTTGAGATCCATGCTACGACGACCCAAATGTCGACGCAAGCCGTTATCGCCTGGTACCGCCGCAAAAACCGCGTCGAAAAAGCCTTTCACGAAATCCAATCGCCGCTGACCTTCCGGCCGTTGTTTCTCAGTCGCAGCCACCGCATTCGAGCGCATGGGTTGGCCTGCGTCCTGGCCTAGGGGATCGATAACGCCACGGAAGAACGTCTCCGACTTGAGTCCCTGGCTGAGTCCCCCGCGACGGGCCTAGACGCCTTGGCGTCTAGGCCCGTCGCTTGAAAATCCAATCGACCAACCACACTGGGTTAACCCTCACCGAATCGTCACCCGAGCAACGCGCCTATCGTCAGGCGCTGGATTGCGAATCCCTCATCGCCAATACGACGCTCCAACCTATCCTAAAGACGAGGCAATCCTGGTGGTAGTCACTAATTCTTCCGTATTGATCCCCGAAACCCTTGCGGCCCAATGACTGGCAAAATCTAGCGCCAAATGTGGGCTATAATAAGGTTTAGCGCGGTCAGTTTGATGCGTGCGATCCAACGAAAGGAGCAGGGTGTCATGAGCACGAAACCCACGTTAACCCAGAATCCCATCGAATCCTGGCTGCATCGGGGCGATCAGCCCTATCCCGCCATCCACCTCTTTATTCGAATTGCACTCATCGTGTCTTGGCTCGGCCTCATTGCCGGAGGTATCACCGGCTTGGTGATCTTCATTGCCGGGCTGGTTGCCGGTCACGGTTTCGTCAGCTTTTTCCTGATGCTGGTCCTTTGGGCCGTCAGCATGTTGTGGTGGATCGGATTTCGCGTGGTCCCGGAATTGCTACAAATTGTGGTGCACATCGAAGATCATTTGCAGGTGCTCCGCAACGCTAGCGCAGGGGACTCATCGGCGGGCATCGTGCAAAATGATCCGTAACCGTCGTATGGCCTTCCAGCCCACGCGAGGAAAACTCTTGGCTAATGCATAAGTATTCAGGCGCATCACGGGGCAAGAATGGCTGAGTAACTTCCAGATGGGGCCACGACGCGGTTTCCTGCGAGCGTGGCTTCTCCCGCTTTCTCCCCTAATTCAGGGTTACGATAATAGGCAAGACACGGGGAGTGTTTTCCGTTTTCTTCTTTGGGCGGTTTGTTCTCGGACCTCTGCCGGCCGCCAATCACGGCGGACAGGAGGGAGACCAGGGCTCCGATAGTCATCATCCACTGGGCCATTGTGGTGGGCATCGCCATCCTGGCCATCCGGCTTATTGGGCGGGTCTTGCGGTCAATCGGTCGGGCAGCATTCTGGGTAATCGTCATTGGGGCCATTATCGCCATCCGTGCTCCGCATTCGGTGGTCGGTCGCTGGCTGGATTCGCGGGTCGGCTCTCCCCCATTCAGTCGAATCGTAAATCTCGCAGACGACCCGACCGACCCGGGACCCTGTGTCCCATCGCTCCCATTAAAGAGGCATTGGTGAGTCCAACGAAATGCTCGTGCGGTGCCGATGGCACCGAATGCCATCGCAACGCAAATGGCAGACCACGTCGGGATACTCTCGGCTGGGCAAGCCCACACGCGAAGCGGACTCGCGATATTGAGCATTCGTAACGACTCAGGGGGTCACGTGCGGGTAGGGGATCCCAAAAACAACTCTGATATTTCTTTGCGATTGGAGGTATCCTGTCCCCAACGATCATGAAAGGATGGCCCGACTGATGGAATGGACCCTGCGTACTCGGGACGAACTGTTGACGTTGTTTGCGACCGAGCCTGAACCTACCGCCGATGCGGTGTTGGCCCTGCAGGAGGCCTTGGTAGCCCTAGCGGAACGCATGCGGGAGTTGGATCGCCAAGCCCAGTGAACCAAACGAGCCAAAATAGTCATCAGCCCCCGTCTAAAGAGGATGTCTTTAATCCTCCACCGCCCAAACCCAAAAGTCTTCGCGGTAAAAGTGGTCGCGCCAGTGGGGGTCCAGTGGGGCACCCAGGGGCCCAATTGGAAATATGCGAGGAACCCGATCAGGGGGTCCCTCATGTGCCGACGCAATGCGCGCGATGTGGCACCCCCTTGGTACCGACCGACGATCTGCTGGCCGCAGACGATATCGACCGGCGGCAAGTTTTTGACCTGAACATGGTGCTCAAAATGACCGAACATCGCACTCTGGCGGTCGTCTGTGAGGAGTGTGGGGAAGAGACGGTGGGCGCGTTTCCTTCCACGGTGCCGGCGCCGGTCCAATATGGACCGGGCGTTCACACCCCGTGCTCGGTGGAACCTCAGGCTCCGCGGCGGACACCGGTGAAGTCCTGGAAGGTCTCGCTCCGGGGGGACCCGGCGGCTCGTCATGCGGCCCAAAGCGTGTTCGGGGTCACCTGTTTTGAGATCCATGCTACGACGGCCCAAAGGTCGACGGAAGCCGTCATCGCCTGGTACCGCCGCCAAAACCGCGTCGAAGAAGCCTTTCACGAAATCCAATCGCCGCTGACCTTGCGGCCGTTGTTTCTCGGTCGCAGTCACCGCATTCGAGCGCATGGGCTGGCCTGCGTCCTGGCCTATGGGATCGATAACGCCATGGAAGAACGTCTCCGACTTGAGTCCCTGGCTGAGTCTCCCGCGACGGGCCTAGACGCCTTGGCGTCTAGGAGCTTGCCCATTTATTTCCTTCTTTCCAGCCTATTCCACAAGATCTATGGATACGAGTTGTTTGTAATACGTATATGTGGTGTTGATCCGGGAGGAAATTCGAATTAATGGACAGGCTCCTAGGCAGATCCATCGCCTGAAAATCCAATCGACCAACCAAACTTGGTTAATCCTCACCGAATCGTCACCCGAGCAACGCACCTATCGTCAGGCGCTGGATTGCGAATCCCTCATCGCCAATACGACGCTCCAACCTATCCTAAAGACGAGGCAATCCTGGTGGTATTCCCTAATTCTTTCCTATCGATCCCCGAAACCCTTGCGGTCCAATGACTGGAGAAATCTGGCGCCAAATGTGGGTTATGTGGTCTGCGAAGAAACCTGGACCGACGCGGAAGGGATCGAGCGGTCGAGCACGAGGGCGTGGGTCTCCTCGAAACGATTATCCACGCAGAATGTGGCTACCCGATGTCATCGCATGGCCCGTCATCGCTGGGATATTGAAGAACACATCCTGGTTGAAAAACGTCACGGCTATGACGATACCCATAGGTATTCTCGCGACTGGAATGGCATGCAAGGATTCCATGCGCTGATGCGCATGGCGCATATTCTCCACGTTTTGGCATTGCACCATCAGGATTTATGGTCCACCGTGCTGAAGCTGACCGTCCAAGGTACCCTGAAATGGATGAGGGAGTGGATCGCCGGTCGCTGGCCGAATCGTGAGCGCTTAGCCCTGCTGAGGGAGCAAATCCCGCAGCGCCGATGGCGGCTGATTTGGTAAAAGCCCAATCGTCACCGGGGGATGTCAACGGCATTCGTTCTCAAAAATAGACGGGGCTGGCCCCTTCTTGCTCAGTGTGCCCTGAACGCCGATGGGTTCTGTTCCAACCATGGTAGGGGTCTTCAGAGGGCTGACACTCACTCCCCCTCGAAGGCTTCAACAACGAATTCCAGTCAGTTTGTGCCGATTCCCTTGCGGTCTATACCATATCACGCTTCAGAGCTGAAGGTTTTACGGCACGATTGATAATTTAAAGAACATTGTGCTATTATTAAGAGGTCAACCACCCGAGGCTGCCAGTCCACCAGGTAGGAGCAGACAATAGTCTAACGTCACTTCTTTTCGGCTGTTGGTCGAAAATCTTCTTGAGTCATGTTCGTCGTTCTGCGCTAGGAAAGTCCACGCAATTTCGAACGCCTTGTTTCGATGTGTTTTCGTTTTTAGGCTATTGCTGACTCCACAATGTGGATGAGAATAACCGTGCTGCCACGTGTTCCGACCCACCCGATCGGAGTCGCCGAACTATTCCAAGGAGGATTTTAAAACATGCGAAATCATAGCAACTCTAAGCCAGTCACCAATCTTAGCCTTCTCCGAAAACCCGGCAGCGCCGAAGAAAAAATGGGAAGGATGGGTTCCGTGGCCGGAAATATGGTCGATAAGGTGGTTGGCATGCCCAAGCATTTGGCGAACTCCGCCGCCACCATCGCCACCGAGACTCAAGCCAATGCCTCTCGCAAGGCCAGCAAAATTGCTAAGGATTTGGCTCAACATCTCGACCCGGATCCAACCCTGGTCGAGAAGGCGGCAAAAACCAGTCGCCACCTGTCGCGCGCGGCTTCGTCGGCGGTCATTGATGGCAAGGCAAAAGCTGCAAGCACAGCCAGCAAGGCGGTCAAAAAGGTGGCCAGTGGGCTAGAGCCGGATCCAATCAGAAACAAGTAAAAAAGATCCAAAGATCCCGTTGATACCATAAATGGGCATCAGCTTGGCCTTCGCAGGCGAAAAGAACGGCCCAACGCTTCTCGCCTGTTCCTAGAGGTCATGACCCATTTTCCTTTTCGGTGCTGACCGGAAGATCTCCGACCGTTTTGGCAATGCTCGATGGTTCGCTGTCTATCTGTCACAGCCACAGGGCTCACCGCCTCTTCATCGATCTTCCGGATCAGAACGCTGTCTTCACTTGCCTAGTCGCCTCTACGTAAATGCCATTGTGTCCCACAGACCCTCTGACGGGCTTCTTTCGCATAGGCCAATCGGTCCCTACCATCGACCGGACGAGGGACCATCGGGCACGAGGCCATAGAGTCTAACCTGGTTAAAAAACCTCGTAAACCGTCGTTCGAGGTCACTGTCGGATGACAGCGCGGATCTCACAGGAGCCCCAGGACTCGCTGTAAAGCTCGTCGTCCGCTGGAGGGCTGCTCTCGCACTATTGAAAGAGAATCGACGGGACGGCCCGCTCTCCTTCGCCGCCAAGGATCCACGAAAGAGAATGGCTATGCGTCTCGCCCCTGTCTTTCGCGTGGTGCCCTCGGCCCAGGTGTTACCCGGCTCCTCATTCAGATGCCCCGTCACTCCTTTCGCTACGTGGTGGCAACAGGGAAATACATTATTATGGTACCACATCATCGCAGCTAACCACAGGGTTTCTGAAAGCGGTTTAAACCTCGTGCATCAGGACGTGTAAGCCCGCTGCCCGATAACGCCGTTGAAAGTCCTTAGCGTAGTCCAAGAATTCGAATGCTCATGCCAATCATCTTGGGTGCCTTGCCGATACTCACGAATTGCTCGTCCATATGCTGATTATCTGGGAACATTATACCATATATTGTCAATCTTTATGAGTAATTAGTGTAGCAGTTACAACCTCCCCATTCCAACCCAAAATGTTCTCCTCAGAGATCTCTGACTTTTGTCCTACGCCGATGGATTTTTTGATTCCCTACAGAAGAACCACCCCCATAACAGATCACTCAGAAGATCTTCAGCGCTTGGGTCGCTCGCAGATCTGGCTGATGCCGCGGGGCGACTCTCTCAGGGTCTCGTTCGATGCCTACCTTATGGCAGAGGTTCCCCTATTTAGTGGTGTCAAAGGGGCGAGTCATTGCACCTCAAGAGCATGTGGGGCGTGATCAAGCGATTAGGTAACGAATCGCATAGGATTCTATTTCACCGGAGAAACTTCATGCCTCGGCTCCCCCCATCGGCCATGTTGGACGCGTACCAACAACTCGGGAATTTGTAATACCACTGGTCCGGCATGCGCTAAAACACGATGGTCCTGTCCCGGTTGGGCACGGATCACCACTGCCTCGTGCGGAATTTGTCCCTCGTCCTCCCACCCCTCCGTTAGCGGTGGCTGCAAGAATACGGTTCCCGGTGGTGCATCCGCAGGCACGAGTTCCCCAGGCTGTAAGCGGTGAACCAGGGTGTTCGGGACCTCACCGGAGGCTCTTACGCACTTTCTGTTATTGACAATCGACGGAACAGCGACAAGTCCAACGGCGTTGAGTGTTTATTTATCCTTTATCGACGACAATATAGCAAAAATTGGTTCTCTGTGACAATCGATCTCCCAGGGAATAGAACGGACGACCGTTCTAAGCCGAGATAGCGTGGTGGACCACGCCCGGTTCGCAGTACATCCAGGAAGGGTGTTCAGATGATATTAGAGTGGAGGCTGCCTAGGAGTTCGTCCATTTATTGCCGGAATCTATGAAAGGTGTTCGTCGCCCGCCTGTTGAAAAATGTTCGACACCTCCTCTTAAATAAAAAGGATTCATGCATCCTAAGATGAGTCAGGTGGCAGGGCAGGATCCCAACTCTGTGAGGAAAATACCCCTTTGTTTCTCCACCTGAAGTAGAAACTCTGGGATCATTTTAGGCCATCGCCTCCACTTGGAGAATGGAACCTGACTCATCTTAAGATGCATGAATGAGAAATACAAACGTGGTCATCACGCGACCGCGAACTGATTCTGGCACCAATAGTTGCACGGATGTCATGACCGGAATGTTGAACAGAATCCTTACCACGTTAAGAACAATCAAGAACAGGACTGCGGTTGGAAACGTGGCAATGACTCCCAGGCCGATTAAACTCCCTCCAGCCCCGACCAGGGCGACAACGGCCCACTGCCACTTTCCGGGGATATTGGGATACCATCGACCGTGCGCTGTTGATAAGCCCCATCCGTCATACCTCTCTGGGTGTTAAGTGTCTTCGGGCTGCTTCGCCTCGATGACTCGGCGAACAGTCTTCATCACCTCTTCCGAAAACGCCAACGCTGGTCCCACTTCCTCTTCCTCGACCACCGCTCCAGGGTATCGAGAATCGACCGCATACATCGACAGCACCGCACAAGCGATCGCGATTTCAGACAGGTCGTGCGCATCACCAAGCCGTTCCCGTAAAACATCCAAATCATGGATTCTCGGTGGTATCAGACCACCCATCGCATAAAGCGCCTTCATGGCCTTTTCCGCTGCCTGTTGCGCATGAAAGCAGGCATTGGTCCTTTGGTTCGGCAGATTACTCAAGACCCTGGCTGCCTCAAGGTCACGTTCGGCTAAAGATAGCCATTCCGCGACTGCTGGGTTTGCCATAAAGTACCCGTCCCTCATTCACAATGTTGGTGATAAATGGATCCGACCACGCTAAACGACCCTCCACATCCTCCGGGCTGCGGACAATAATGTCGACCGGGGTGCTATGACCTCTGAGCGACTCGTAAGCCGTGCGCTGAATTCGACGCAATCTCGGACCGGGGTGCACGACGAGAATATCCACGTCGCTGTCGGCGGTCATCGTGCCCCGTGCCTGTGATCCAAACAGAACCACTACGTCTGGATCAGTATTTTTCACAATTTGTCGAACGTATTCTTCGAGAACCCCACTTTCCAACAACAGCACCGCCTCCCCTAGGAATATATCGTCCGCTTAGATGTACGCTCTTCTCTCGTTCTATTATAGCGGTCGACAGAACGCCGCGTACAATGGAGACCTTGATGCGGATCAGCCCAACCTTGACCACCATATCGCAGAGATCTATGGCCATCTTGAACGGTGCGAGCTCACTTTTACATGCTTGCAGAGGTACCCTCTGCAAGATCGTCTCGCGACCACTCGGTCTCGTCCATTCAAAATCTACCTAGGCCTAAAGAGTAAAGGGCTGCACTCGGTTATCAGGACGATCTCAAGCCCATGATCGACCAGGCGCCGGAGGCTGCACTGGGGTCTATCCAGCATGCGTTGACCCTTCGGGCACCCCGCCGCACAGCGGCGGATGAACGCCTAATCGAACGGCTGAAGCCCGGATACGCCTTAGGACTTAATGGTAGGCACCCCTATGAAAATCGGGACGACCCTGATAACCGTTGAGTTTGTCGGTACCAACGTTTGGGTCTTCACGACCAATCACAGCGAACCGCGCCACCAGACGGCGCTAGATTTGAAAACCCGTCTCACCAGGAGCAAGAATGGCTCACCCAGCAACCACGTGATGCAACAAAGGGTCAATGTGGTCATTGTTGCATCGTCCACCCGGTGGTACATGTTCGGTTGACCCGGCTTTTTTTCAAAAAATCATCATTTGCATAGTGTTGCAATTCTGGCTATAGTCATACCATACAGCATGGTATGAAGGGGAGCATGAACCGCAGCCGAAACGGTGAATCTCGTCGGATAACTTTATGGGAAGAAAAGAACGACTTGACGCAAACACAATCGTTCATTAAAGACAAGATTGAGGAGCATTATGCTCAACGTCACCCGAAGCTGAGCAACAGTGGCGAAGCGGAGTTGATCAATTCGTTCATACCACCGAAATGTCCATTTTGCGCTTCGGCCAAGTTTAGGAAGTACGGCTTGACGGCCAACGGTGTTCAACGTTATCGATGGGCTCTTACGCACTTTCTGGTATTAAGAGTCGACGTAGTAACGATATAGCACCTAATAGTGCGGGTTTGCGATTATTTCCTCGTGAAAATTAGGGGAACTCGTCAGAAAATCGAGAGATGATATGCAGATATTGCGAATTTCCCATAGTGTCAACCATAAATAATAGGCAAATCACTGCACATCACCGTCTTAGTCGTTGTTGAGTAAATTAGTAATAAATAACAGAAAGTGCGTAAGAGCCCCTCACCGGACATCAAGTGTCCAGAAAACAACACGAGCACGCCTGTCGGCGCACGCTCTACCGTTGCCGGATGTAAGCCCACTGCGTTCAGATTCATAGTGACTAGCGATACCGCCACAAGGCCCGGAACGGGCACGATGGGTCGATATCGACCGATGAGTTGCGCAAGAAATTCCAAAGCACCGTCTGGGGTCACGTCGTTGGTATGCCATCCCGGGCCCATACCGGGCAAATACGCTTCTGCGTGATCGCGGTATTGTTCTATTACCACTGCGATGACCGGGTCAGGTTCCCGACTTGGCGTCTTAGCTGCCTTCCGTGGGTGCCGGTTGGAGAACGACTCAGTCTTCCGACTGACGGTAGCAGTGGTGTATTGAGCTGGGCTCAGGCGTACTCCACCGCCCGAGTGATGTAGGAGGCGATGGCTGCCATGGTTGCTGCGAATCACCACGAGGTCGGGGTTAAATAGAGTATGGCGATGGGGAATCACGAATACGTCTTGCTCCCCTGCATTCTCCGGAATTTGCTCTCCGGGCTTAATCCAGATGGCATCTAAGGGCGGTGGCTGAATGGGCTTAAGATGACCCTCAAACAGCGCTATGACCCCCTCTGGGGCATATACCACCATCGGTGGGCGCAAATCTGAAGCGCCAGACGGAATTGTAAGCAGGGAAATCGCAACCAGCCCTTTACGAGTTGCAATAGGGGGACAACTTCGCAATCGTTCCAGCAACATCTCGACCACTGCTTCAGCTGTGGCCGCAACCAGTTTCCGGTCAGCATCCCAGCCGGGCACCCGCGCCTCCGCGCGATTTTCGTATTGTTCGATGAGTACGGCGATTTTGTCGTCGTCCATCGATAGACTAGACATGATCTCTCCTATACATCTTGTGATCGTTGGTGATCACAAGACCCTTCGTGCCTTGAAGCCGCCGGTCTATAGCCAGCCGCTCTCGTTTCGTCTCTGACACGCGTGGCTTTCCTGTCGAAATCCGACTCTCGATCCAGCGTCGGGTTGAGCCGGACCTTCTGCGCAAACGACGGCATGCAGCCCCTCCTTTGAACTCTGACAATAGTTACGCAGTCCATTCAATCGGGCTGAAATCCCTGCGTAATGGTTATACTGCGCGCGGGTCGAATTTGATGGTTTGATACCAAGGCTGTGCGTGTCTCAACACCTTGCTGAATAATGGTTTTCCACCACGATGGCATTCTTCCAAAACACGCAAACTATGACCCGCGAACAGTATAGTAAGGCTTGCACCAGTTCTTCCTCTGGGGACAGATCGTCCTGATTGAGGTCCATAACCGCAGAAGTAGGCTACTGCCACAGATGTCCCAACTCTTCGCAGCCAAACCGTGCGAGTCAGTCGCGATGGGCCGCACTCAGGGTTTCAGCCCGCCCCGCATCGACCGCATCCCTGAACGCCAGAAATTTTTTGAGGCCAGAGTGCATGCCCTCACCCACTTCTTCGACACACTCGGCATTGACGAGTCCGCGTGCCACGCAAAACTTCTCAAGAACCTGACGCTGGTTTGCCCGATCGGGGCGTTGACTCTGGCTACTCACACGGCAATACGTGATCCGCTGTCGAGGACTCGCCTGGAGGGATTCTGGGCGAAAGCGGACCCTTTGGTCCGCCGAATAATAACGGCGATTTGTCACCGTGCAACCCGCCGGATTCAGACGGCCTTGGCGGTCCCAGGGCTGTACAGTTTTCACCATCGCGGCAAATATTTCGGCTACCTGAGCTGCGCTCATCGTGTACTCCATCTCGAACATTATCCACTAATCGCTACGATCCAGCTACGGATAGTCTAACTCCTTCTGGGTTACCTAGATCCGGGATCGCTACGGCCCCGAGCCCAAAGCCGCAACATTGGCTTCTGGGTTCTCGATCAAGAATCCTCCCAGATCGATGCGGTAGAAGTCATGGTTAAAAGTAAACTACCGTGCACCAACAAAGTGTAACTATTTAGGTATACCAATCGCAATGGTTGGGCTCCTGTAAGCGGCACGAAATTTTCGGTACGTCCAGCGTGGCAAAGGGCAACGCCGATAAGAGATGGGGTCGGCCATCCTTCATCGGCGTTGTTGGGTGGGACTGCGCTATGACGGGTCAACCCGAACCCTACTTTAAGAACAGTTGGCCCGTATTGGGTTTCCACCGCTCATCATGGACGACGGACTCCAACACCGTCCACAAGGATTGTTCCTGCTTAGCCGCAGTTTGCAAAGAGCCGCGAATCAGCGCGAAACGCTGGGCTCCTTTGTCTGATCGAAACGATCCGGAAATGTGCTGACGGACTTTGAGCATGCGCAGGTCGCGTTCGGCCATATTATTCGTAAAAGGAACCGCGAGGTCATCCAAAAAGCGCAACGTTGCCTCGCGGTCGCGATCGAGTCGTTTCAGTCAGTTTCGCGTCCTTCGGTGCTTTGGGCGCCGTCGGCGCCCTGGGGCAGGCAACGTCTCAGGATTGTCTTCGAGCCCCTGGCGAATCAACGGGTCCTAGCGCTCTCGCAAACGCTCTCTGAGGGCGGAGGCCACCGCTTTGGCTCCAGCCTGCCGGGCCGCCTCGGTGGCATCATGCATTTCATAGAGCAGGGTTCGCAACTCCTCCGCCCAGGGCTGGTGGGTGCGTTCTTTGGCATTCTCTAGTTCGCGACCGTGATGCGCATTACCAAGCGAGTCTGTTCCCGGCTGTTTTCGATAGGCGGATAATCCGTCATGCATGGTATGGCTGTCCGGCGGCCGATTCGGCAGAATCCCGGCGGCGTCCATCGCCTTATGTCCCCGGTTAGGATGGGCGAATCACCACGTCCACTGGCTATTCGAGGCCCCATGAACCCACCCCCACTGGCCTCGGACGCGCATTCCGGTTTCATCCGCGTGGATGGTGTGACGATCCTGCTGCAGCGCCCGTCGGACCGTCTCCATGATCGGTTCCCCGCGATCGGCCACCTGACGGATGCTGCGCATTACCGGGCCGGACCTCAACCGAATCTGCCATTCATCGCGAAACCATGCGCCAATTCGCTGGATGGGAAGCCGTGGGTACCCCTGCATATAGACGATGCGGGCGACAATCCCCAAGGTCCCGTCAAAGTATTTGTCTTGCAATTGCGTCTATTGAGCTTTGGCGTCGGAATGGGAAATGTTCGAGCCGGTAGTGGTCGTGAGGTCCAATGGTCTATGCTTTGAGAGCATA
>JAMCVM010000211.1:12693-13679 GCA_023475835.1 Bacillota bacterium
GTCCGTAATTTTCCTGATAGAGGTTCACTATAACCGATCGATCGGAAAATGTCCACTCCCTTAAAAAATGGCGAAATTACAGGGGGTTGCAGGACTTTGACGGGACCTTGCGACAATCCCTGGCCCATATTGCACCGGAGTAGACACTTCTGGGGGAAAGGCGGCTTGCGTCTTGGCGTGGCAGTCCGGTCAGATTTAAGGTCCGCTCGATGAAGGGTGACCTCGAAGGGACGGTGCGGCCGATCAAACCCTGGGCGGCGTCATCTCTTTACCGCGGGCGCCTCGCTCAAGTCTCGATGGCAGTGCTCGCACTGCTCGACCGTATGCTGAATCACCACATCGGGATGGTCCACTGGCCGTCATGGAGTGCCCACATGGCCGCGTGGGCCTCCGGGTTTCTTCCCACCCACTCCGCTGCCGTCGCGGTTTCGCCTTCCGCTTGCGAATGCCGTCACTGGAGGGTGGCTTCGAACGGTCGTGGCTATCCTGGTGGAGTGGGTGTTCCCATGCGTCGACGCGCTGACGCAGCACGACATGGTCGTGCTATCATCCTCGCACCAACGCCACGATGGCCAGGACCGCTTCAACGCCCCGCGTATAGAGCCCTTGAACCTGAGCCTCATCCACTTGAGCGAGATCTCAGTCAAATCCCGGTCCCTGAAGGATGGGGAGTTCAGCCGGAATGACCTCAGACTTCGAACCCTTGGATCCCATGACCCTTTTCCCCTCCGCTTCGCAAAACTTGGGGGCATGATATCACAACCTTGGCTCTTACGCACTTTCTGTTATTACTAATTGACTAAAAAATGATTAAACAGAGATCTTATGGGTATTCCCTGCTATTTACGGCCGGAACCTCGGGAAATACGCATAACATATCCACCGTGTCTGGACTGTTTGACCAGTTTCCATCATTCTTTCGAAGAAATAATCGCAAACCCTTACTATTAGGTTGCTGCATTGTTACGACGTCGACTCTTAATAAC
>JAMCVM010000132.1 GCA_023475835.1 Bacillota bacterium
GCAATCAGGAGCTCGACCGCTGGTGCAGGGACGGAGAATTGGGATGGCAATGGGTGGCCTGATACCGGGGCGAGAGGTCGATAGGCTGCCAATCTGAGCAACCGTACAGGTCGAATGTTTTCCTCGATATCCCAGCGATGACGCGCCATCCGCTTGCACCGTGCTATTTCCCTTATCGCCCAGCGCCTGGGCCTGATCGGCCCCCAGGTCGACGATCGACGCGGTCTCGTGCACGAGCGCTTGCAGTCTCCACGGAGGCTTCTTCGGTCAAGGGGCCTAGGTCCGAGCAGGATGAAGACATTTGGAGAGCCCACCCCACTCGGGTTGCCAGGCACCGCCGCCATGGTCCTCGTCGCTCAGATTAACCCCCCGATCGCCAGGCTACTTTCACGCCCGAACCATTTGCTGTCACTCAGCGATTATGTCTTCTCGCTGTCGATGGCTCACCCGACACGCACCTCGCGGATTGCTTCCTTCGCCATCTGGGGTCAGCGCCGCATGAAAACGCGGTGCTCATCCCAGTCCCGGTGATGCGCTCTCACCCTAACGGGTGGCAGCTACGATAATTTCATGGTTACAGCAGGAATCGAATCCGGCAGTCCGGATAGGACGATGACATCGCCCCCACTCTTCTGATCCTGTCCCAAAGGAACATAGGCATTGACCGTAAACTCTCCGACCGCGTTGTCGAGGGTCACATCAAATTGGTCGCCAGCGGTGATCTGCTCTTCATTGCTGACCGTCGTCCCATCAAAGGTCATGGCCAGGGCACTCCGTTGGTAAGGATAGACTTCTATGGGATTGTTCAGCCCGTTTAAGACTTGGAACGTTCCCGAGTAAATCGCCATCTTGCCCAGATTTCCCAGCGACTCGGTACCGGTGTAGGAAAAAGCAGAAATGGTGGACAGGGTGCCTGGGACGGCATCGGCCAAGGTGTTGACTTCCGAGGTCAACGTGCTGTTGCTGGCCTGAAGGGCCGCGATCTCCGTGGCCTGATTGGCGACGGTCTGTGTCAACCGGTTAATGGCATAGACTTGAGCCGTCACCGTCTGGTTTAAGGTATTCACGGCTGTTCCCTGCGTGGCCGTGGTTTGATTTAAGGTATTGATGGCCGCACCTTGATTGCTCTCGGTCTGACTCAAACTGTCAATCGTGGCAGACTGCGCACTCGTCGTTTGCGTCAACGTACTGACATCGGTCTTTAGGGCGGCGATTGCGTCGGCGATGCTGGCGACATTCGTTTCCAAGGTAGCTAAAATCCCCTTCACCCCATGGCCATTGGCAGCCGGTTTCCCGGCTCCGAAGGCCGTGGACGGGACTAAGGTGACGGCCGCCAGCAATGTCGCACTAGCCGCCATGAGAAGCATATTTTTTTTGAACAAGATTGTACCTCCCTATCAATCACACTGCGAGTTGTTGGCGTAGTTCCATGTGCCACCGTTCACCGAATGCATCCGACCCCGACCTCGTTGGCGGCGACGGGCCCCATACGTCCTAACCTCCAGCCGATGCGCCGCGCGACCGCCAGGTCGAGATGAGCCGAGTGGTACCCGATCAGGCTCAGAAGATAAAAACGCGGGGTCGCGGAGACCGGTGGACAGAGCCGTCCTCCCCCGGGTTTCCACGTGCATGCGATCCTCAATCGCGATAGCTACCAGGGTACCTCGGATGGCGAGAGTGGTACCGAAGTTCATTATAGAGATGTTCGTCAGCCCTTTGTTCCCAACTTTTTCCCACCATTCCCAGGTCCCGGTCCCCCCTACCCTTTCCTCTAAAGGAACTGCCCGGGATATGCTGACCAGATGTTTACGAGGAAATCACGACGGTGGCAACGATCAGAAAAGAAAACGGTGGCTTCCGGAACATGCCTCTGTTGGCGATTGAAGCGCTCAGAAGGCGAGTGGATGTGGTCCGCACGACTCCGCCTATGGCCCGGAGCGCTTACAAAAAACTCAGGCGTCAGCGTACACGGATTAAAGCTAGTCAGGAAGAAAGCCGAACACCGACGTCGAAGAAATCGGCTCGAGCCATCCATCAGGGATCGTCGAGATGGCCGCGGAGCCCGGCCTCCGATCTCCCCCCCGCCATCCAATGGTGTCAACCTAGCGATATCTGAATACCCCGAATAGAGGTTCTAATACGGCGTTTTGAGAAGAGTGCTGGCGTTTTCGGGATTGCCTACGCGCCGTTTTGAGCCCGACGCGGTCGAAAGGCGTGGCATGGGTGGATTCCTGCGGAGGCTTCGAGAACGAGAGGGGCTGGCCGAGCAGCGCGAGGGCGTGGGGTTTTCAGCCGACGAAAGGCATTATTCGTCAGAATATTGCGCCGTATAGGGGTTGGGGGCTGTTCCCTTTAGGAGATCGCTCTAAAGGGAACGGCGAGGTTTATGGGAATAGCGGTTGGCCCGCGGTGCGGGTCGGCGCGGAAACTGCCGATTCGGCCGAATCGGCGTCACGTGTTTCCGAATCTCATGAATAAAGTCCCAAAACGCCCGATTGCGAACGTCGGCATCCTCGGC
>JAMCVM010000202.1 GCA_023475835.1 Bacillota bacterium
CAGGACGGTCAACTGCGCATCACCAAATTCCCATCATCCAAGAGCATGGTCAGGCCCACATCGCTGGCGGCAATGAGTCCTGGCCAATTCACCGACACGCCCGAACGATTGCCCTCCCGCGGTTTAGCGTACAATCGGAAATGATCCCCGACGTTCAGTATGATGGATCCACCGGGAAACGTCCCTAAGCGCACCTCCGGACCGCGAGTGTCCAACATGATGGCTGCGGTCGAACCGACTCGATCTCGCACCGCTTGAATGCGCGAAATCCGATTCCGGTGCGATTCTAACCCACCGTGGGACAAATTCAAACGAAAGACATCTACCCCAGCCGCTAACAATTCCACTAGGCGTTGTTCACTATCGGAACTTGGTCCGACGGTTGCTACGATCTTTGTTCTTCGAGATTTCACCACGTTACGAAGCCCCTTTTTTTCTAACGTATCCGCCCGAGGTGTTGAGTGATAATTTCATTAGCCTCTTCTGCCTCTCCCTCGGGCACTTGCACCTCAACGCTACCGCGACCATCTTGGTCCAGGTCCACCGTCTTCAGATTGACCAACAACCCTTCTTCAGTCAAGAGCTGACGCAATTTGTCGGCAGCGCTCGCAGTCGGCGCTATGTATACCACTGTCCACATGACACTGCCCCCAGTCCTAGTCGGTTAGTCTCATTGTATCGTATGTGCGCTCATTGCACCGCACCAAGCGCGATCAAATACCCGCCAGCCATGCCCGTCCCGCTCAATGCTGACGCGGGACGGCGCCTTGTCAAATTTCAATCATGGCCATTTCCGCACGATCATTGTCGTCTCGGTCTTGTTTCGGGGAAGAGGTGCGAAGCACCGATAACGCCGAGGCTAGGAGCGAGAGGCCGACTAAGACCAACAAGGTTTCGTGCAAGGCCGGGATCCAGGCCCGATGGGATCCCACACCGCTTAGGCTCCCACCCCTGGCCGCCAGCAGGGCGGCTAAAATCGTCAGTGAAACTGCCGTACCCATGGCCATCCCCAGCGATCTAGCCATGTTTAAAATACCACCGCCCACCCCCAGACGCTCGGAAGGCAGCGAACCCATCACGGAACTATTATTTGGCGGCGTAAACACCCCGAGACCCACACCCACCATCAACAGTTCCACGACCAACAACACCACGTTCGTTTGCAAGCCTACCGTAATCGACACTAAAAAAGCGCCTAGAGCGGCTAAGGCCATACCCAATGTGGTTAACATCCTCGGACCATATTGGTCCGCCAGCCGCCCCGCCGTAGGCGCCGCGACGGTCATGCCTAAAGGCACCGGCGTCATCACTAAGCCTACCAAGGCACTAGGATATCCGGAAATGCGTTCGAAGTAATATGGCATCAGCACCAAGACCCCAAACATCACTAGGTAGGAAAGCAGGCCGGTGAAGTTGCCAATGCTAAAGACCGGAATCTTAAACAATTTCAAATGGATCAAGGGAGACTTAGCATGGCCTTCCCAGAGGACAAAGAGGACGGTGAGCACTGCCGCTGTGGCGAATAGACCGATGACTTTAGCCGAACCCCAGCCCCAGCTATCGCCTTCTTCCAGAGCCAACATCACCGCTACTAAAATCGGACTAAAAAGGGCCGTGCCGACCCAGTCGAAGACGGTTGATGTTTTCTTCAAGAAGTCTTTGGGCAAAATCAAGGCTCCCGCCAGGGTGCCTAAGATCCCCACCGGCACATTGACATAAAAGATGGCCCGCCAACCAAAGAGACCAATCAAAGCGCCTCCCACGGCAGGACCCACTGACAATCCAATCGCCTGTGCCGATCCCTGAAATCCAATCGCCCGCCCACGCATATTCGACGGCACTGCAGCCGTAATGATCGCGACCGAGTTCGCTTGCAGCATCGCGGCGCCTGCCGCTTGAAAAACCCGGGCAATGATCAACATGGTCATACTGACCGCGGCTCCACAGGCGGCCGAGCCAATAATAAAGATCAGAAATCCTAACGTATAGAGCGGCTTTCGCCCGACCATGTCGGCTAATCGGCCAAATAACGTTAACAATGTCGCTAGCGTAAGCAAATACGAAATGAGGACCCAACCTACCGTTGAACCGGCATGGTAATACGAGCCTAAGTCCGGTAAAGCAACGTTAACGATGCTGGCATCCAGCGCCGCCATAAACGCACCCACACAAACCGTAGCTACCACAAGCCATATATAATTCCCACGTTGGGTCACTCGTTCCGATGGTAATGATGACCACCAAGCGGCTAACCTACGCCCACCGGCTCGAGTAGACACTATGGACCCCTCCGAATCGTTTCATATCGTGCCGTCCTAAACGATCGATCCTCCTCTCAAGGTATCAAGTTTTCTGCAACTGGCACCATTATCCCACTGCCACCGCCAAAAATCCACGGGTTCGTAGCCAACCGCAAGAATTGTGCTGAGGCCGAACGGCGGTCGCTACGGCCACGATCCGAGGAAAATGAATCGCGGCTGTCGTTTTGCTGCCACTAGAAGAGCCGTCCATCCTAGGAAAAAAGGCTGTTATAATGCGATAGAACGCCGAGTCCCAACAATCCGTACAAGCCGGATTGGGGCAATCTGGTGCGTAAGGGAGTCTATCATGCCGTTCGACGCCTTGATCTTACGACAATTAGCGGTGGGTTGGCAGGACACGGTGGTGGGCATAAAGTGGACTCACGCGGAGATAGAACCCGGACGGGTTCGACTGGGTGGATCCGGCACTGGCTTCGACCTGGCCATTGTTCTCACTCCCGGCCTCGCCCGCATCCACCGCGTGCCTGGGCGTGCGCAAAAACCCCGCGGCAAAGCGCAGCACCGTTCTCCGTTCTTGGAAAGTCTTCTCCCGGCCACAGTCCGAGCCATCACGGTGGTGGCGTGGGAGCGCATTGTTTACTTCGAGTTGGAGCAAGAAGGCGATCTGGGAGAAATCCGCCGCCGACGCTTAATCGTCGAACTGGCCGGGCATTTGACCAACCTCATTCTGGTCGACCACAACCAGATCGTCGTCGATGCCTTAAAGCGAGTCGCTCCTTCCAGTGCTGGGCGCACGGTCTTCCCGGGTTACCCGTATACGCCGCCACCCGCCCTGAAAGACCCCTGCCAGACCCAAAACCCCAAAGACCTTCCTCCGTTGGCTCGACAGAAGCTCACTCAAGTGGGACCCGAGTTTTGGAACACCCTATGCCATGATTATTCGCGAGGTACATTTTCCGCCTATCGACTCGAGAATCCCAAACAAACCGAGGTTTGGGTGTATCCATTGGACGGCTATCAATCGGTTCCGGTCCGAGACCTCGACCAAGCAGTCGATGCCGTATTTTCCGAAAAGGAACGGCGTCTTCGGGAATCCAGTCAAAAGACGCAATATGCCGCTCGACTGAAAGATCAGGTTCATCATTTACAACAACGGCTCGCCGAATGGAACACGTGGCTCGCCGATGACGGCGAAAGTGACCGCGAATTAGGAGATTTATGGCTCGCCCATCAATACGAATTCGCCGCTCAAGACGCCCCATCGGCGTTAACGGTAGACAGTTTTCGCTGTCCAGGCACCCCTATCGTGCTCCGCTTGGAAGATGGTCTATTCCCCCACGAGATGGCAGAGCAAGCTTATCGGCGCTACAAAAAGGCGAAAAGTCGGCAAGAGGTCGCCATGCGGTTGGTCGACCAAACTGCCAGCGCCCTGACCCTGGTTGAAGCGGACCTGGAGGCGGTCGAATCAGGCCAACTGACGGCCGAGGATATCGCCGCTCGACTCCGCAACTTAGCGAGCCACCCGACCCGTCCCAGCGGCGATCGCGCCGACAAACCGACCTATCGACGTTTCACCAGCCAACATGGCTATCCCATTTGGGTCGGCCGGAGCCGTGAGGAAAACCAAAGCCTCACCTTTCGCCAGGCCCGGCCGGATGATCTTTGGTTTCACGCCAAGCAAGTTCCGGGATCCCACGTCATCCTATTTTGTGGGAAAGCCAATCCGCCCTTGGATGACTTGTTGGACGCCGCCGAACTGGCTGTATTTTATAGTCCCGCCCAGCACTCTTCGATGGTTCCGGTCGACTATACTCGACGCAAGCTGGTTAAAAAGCGGCCTCATGCTGAACCAGGACAAGTCCTTTACCGTCAGGAGAAGACACTTTACATTACCCCCGATGGCGACCGCTTAAAGCGCCTGGGCGCGGTCAAAGAACGGCTGGGCGAATTGTAACCCTCGCTTGTCTCCGTCGCGACCGCAAAGAGGTCCTCGGCAGAGACAAGCGAGCCCTGGGCACGCTCCGCCGCCTTCTGCCGAACGTTTTCAAGCCTCAGGTGAGAGCGTTGCGGACCGATACTTCTCCTCGGAACCGGCACGACTTTTCGGATGACAGTCTCGGCCGCGCCTTGGATAAATAGTACGATGCCACCCCGAAGGCAATGGGTAGCGCCTTTGGAGCGCAGGCATGTAGCCGGGGAAGACGGTTGGGTGCGGTCGGTCCATGGGGATATGCTGAGTCGACTCTCGACCTGTAGGGGCGGGGGTGCGAAAACGGGAAAAAGAGCACGTCCTGAGTGATCGCAAGTTTCCCTTCATCAAGGATCCGCTGTCCCCACGCGCGCTGTTTTTAGACACCCCTGGAGCCCCTGAAAGTGGTGGGCTATGTCATTCTGATGGCAGACTTACGGTAAAGCCTCTTCAAACCACGCCTCCGCAACACCACCCCATGGCTTGGCTGGCCTGGGTTAACGCGCGCGGCTCACGCACTATTCCTGACCCTTGGTCCCGGATTGCCCGATAGCATCTGCCCAACCCCGCTGCCGGAACGCTTCGATGCACCCGTCCTAGTATTTGCCGGCGTGCTTCCATGAGACAAGCACCCCGATATCCACTCACGACATCCTTTTAGGCCCGTGGCTAGGGGTGCTCTGATCGACGAAAAATGGTCAGTGGGCACGAATCGACACCTGAAAGATGTGGCGAATTATTGTCTGATATATTTAGGAAAAACATTCCAAACATAGATCCAGCGTAAACTGCGCGGCCTTCTATCCACCCCTCCTTGAACTTCCCAGCCAACTTCTGCCAACACTCTGAGTTTTGATGGCACCAAGACATTGCCTGACCAACCACCGTCTACCGCCCTGATCTTCCATCCGTTTGCGCTGATCGCCTCGATTTCAAAGAGCCCTTGATTTAGGTCTTTCACGTCTGTGTGTAACTGACTCTCCACCCACTCAGGCAACCGGTCGCGCAGGGCGACTGCCCGTGACAACAACCGGCCGAGGCGGATGGCCCTATCCTCGAATGCCGCGGCGTCCGGACCATCGAGGTAGTTTTGTTCGCCAAGCCAGTTGCCGAGACGCACGGTCACGATTTTCGCGTACCGAATCAAATCCTGACCCGCTCCCAAGTGGCCTACCATGTATGCACCCAGAAATCCGTCGAGGTTATCGATAATCTCTCCCGGAGGACACAGACTGCAAAAGGCCCACTCAGTGCCCGCGGACCACGCTTCATCAACGGCCTTGGCCAAGGCAGGATCGCTGGGTGTGGCATGGTCTTCGAGGTAAACGCGCAAATACCTTACTACGCTCTTGTAATGATCGTAGGTGCGTTTCGCCAGCCTTGCCTGCTGGTAGTTTAGAAACTCTTCCAGCACCTGGCTAATGGTCGGGCCGAGGGTTGGTGGCAAATTCATTTTGTTCACCTCACCTTCTATAATGCCACAATTCTTCATCGTGTATATTCGGCACTAAAGAATTGCCACGTACTCCTTGATGAAAGAGGCTAAGGTACTCCAATCTGGCGGCAGCAGGATCAGATCGTTAATGCCGGGTATAGAGCAAGCGGTCGGCAGGCGGCCTCATTGGTTGAACGGCCACCACTAACCTTCTTTAGGAAAGAGGCTCCTCGCTACGAGCCAATCTTATCAACTACGCCCCGCCCGATCATCAGCACTGGCGGTACAGCTCGCCGGAAGGGTTGATCCGGGCGTTCCCAGGATCGCCTCCAGAATTTTCTTGGCACATTGACCTTCCCGGCTCCGCGTCTTACGTGATCTCCCCAGGCGTGATTTCGGACCCTGGAACTGCGCCAAAAGGTTCCGTTCCGGATCGGCGTTGGCTTTCGCCCCGTTGAGCAGAAACCACCCTTGGGCATCTTTTTTGGCCCCAGGTCGTTTGGTCATTTCGGCAATTTTGAAATCCTCGGGGAGATAGCGTTCATAGGACGCATGGGCGATGAGGTGATCCTGGTTTGATGGGCGTACTCGTGCCCTTGGTTCTTGTCGTACCGCTGATATCGCGCGACTTTGCGATAGGCTCTGTTCCCGTCTTGGACACTTTCTTGCGGCGCACGGCTTATCGTTGCCCGGGTTTTGGATGCTGCTGGGTTGGCTTCCGCCGAGCCTTCGACAGGGTAGCGATCAACCCTCTGCCCCAGCGGAGGTCATGAAGGGTTTCGGAACGCCTCGATCTCCGCCGACGGGAGCCAGCATTGGCCGCCCGGAACGACCATAGTCATCGACGACGCGGCGCGATGACGACGATGGGCCACATAAAGAACGATTTCCATGGGATATTTGACCGTCCCCACCGGCAATTCCACTCCTGGACTTTGCCTGCGCTCTCGTTCACCGCCGGGACAAATGGGAAAAACGGAAACATTCCGACCTCAGCCACACGCTTTGCCCTCTCGTGTTGCGCCCGAGTTGCCGACAGCCATCTAGCTGCTGAGTGACGTCAAGGCTCAAGGGATGAAAGAAAAACCCCGCAAGGCGTCCTGCAGTCCCGACCGCAGGCCGAACCGAATCACGCGCTACCGCGTTGGATGCGACACCCTCCCGTCCGCTTTCTGCGATCGTCCCCCTCTCAGCGACCAAAGCCCCGGTTGAAGTCTTTTTTCGCAACGGAGGCCATGGGCGCTTTGGTTCACGCCTCGGTGAGTCCGTCAACGACCGTCTCACACTCTTAGACGAGAGCCTCCGAAAGAATCACCTCGTTCCAGGTATAAGATTTCGCCTCCTCGGTGGCCATGTTCGCCTGGGCCCCATGATTACCATGGGGTTGGATACACATTCCACACGTCGACCCAGCGCAAGCCTTGGGACATTTGCGCCACCCTTCCGCTGACCCTCCAGCCAGGTTCGGCCTGGTCCCGGATTGTCGCTGGGACCGAGACTTCGCCTGAGACTTTTCCCACCACCGCCCTAATCTGCCAGCCGCCATCGGTGATCTCGACGATTTCAAAATGGCCCTCCTCGATGGGTTCCAACCCTACGCTCGGTCTGCTTCTTCTCACCCACCGCTCCAACTGGTCTCGCATCGCCGTCGCTTTTGGCAGCGAACGCCCTAATTCTTTGATGTCTTGTGGTTTGCCATCGTCATCGTCCTGGATGTAGTCATGCTGCTTCATCCACCGGACCAACTTGCGCGCCACTACGCCCGCAGCCGTTATGAAATCTTGACCCGCTATCACTTTACGCACCATATACCAGGCTAAAAAATGATGCAATTCGTCGATAATCAGTTGAGGTGGGGACAACCGACGCAGCGCGTGCTCGTCGCCAGCTTGACGCGCTTCCTCGAGCGCCTGGGCCATGACCGGGTCGCAGGGGGGCGTAGCATAGTCCTCGATGCATTGGCCGAGCAACGCGATGACGTTTCGGTAATTGCGATAGGTGCGGGCGGAAAGCCTCTTTTCTTGCTCGTTTAGAAATTCCTCCAACACCTGGTCTACTGTGGGACCGGACCATTTCTCCTCCGCCATGATAATCGCTCCTTTGCTAAGATCTGCGCCGGATGAACGCTCCCGCCGCCTAGCGACGCTCAGGCGGGGGTTTTGGCCATCGCCCGCCTCTCCTTCAGACCGACGGGCTTGAGATCTAGCCCGAAAGGTCCTAAGCCTTGGGCCGGATTAACGCCACCTCACTCGCGCACAGCGGGCATTGACTCGGAATCCAGGAGGGAATAGCGACACTTACCACCGACAGCAACGGAATTGCCCATGGGGACTGTCCTCCCGTGCGGTCGACCAAAGCGGCCACGGCCATCACTCGGCCGCCCATTCCCTCCACGGCTTCTATCACTTTAGTTACGGAAGCTCCCGTTGTCACCGCGTCTTCTACGACCAGCACGGGCTCGTCTAATTCTATCCGAAATCCGCGTCTAAGGACCATGGTCTGATCAGGCCCTTTCTCGGCGAAGATCATGCGGACCCCTTTCAATTCTTGAGCTACCGCATAGCCTGGAATAATGCCGCCCATGGCCGGACCGACCACAGCTCCCAACGGGCCTAGAGTGTGCACCTGGCGCGCTAACTGCTTCGCCCATTGGGCCAATATCCATGGCCTTTCGGTTAAGCGCGCGAGCATAAAAAATTGGCCGCTGTGCCGACCCGTGGTCAACTCGAAATGGCCCTCGAGATAGGCGCCTACGTCTTGTAACTGCTGCATCCACTGCTCTTGCTCTGCCATTCCTGCTTCCTCCTGCATTCGCGTGCGGTCTCAACGATTTTGGGCCCTAGGTCAGACTTTTCCGGCTTCCTTGGGCTGCGATTGCACCAAGGCTTGCAAACGCTTAGGCGGATCCTCACTGAGCCAGAGTCCTCGCCCCAGCACCAAGTCGGTGGCCCCAGCACGCAGCGTGGTTTCCGGATCGCCCACGCGCTGCTGATCATCGAGAGAATCCCCAGGCCAGCGGATTCCTGGCACCACCAGACGGCCTTGGGGCCAAACCGGACGCACCGACTCCACTTCCCTGGCCGATATCACGACGCCCGCAATTCCGCTTCGTTTGGCCATTTTTGCATAATCGACCACCATCTCATCGACCGGCTTGTGGTAGCCCAAGTGAAACAAATCCTTCTGATCGAGGCTGGTCAATACGGTGACTCCGAGCACCTGAACGGAACCACTCTCCGCTTGAGCCGCTTCAAGCATCCGCGCCCCGCCGCCAATATGGACCGTGACCAATTCCACGCCCAAGTCTTTGATGTTGGCTATCGCCGCGGATACGGTGCGCGGAATATCATGCAGTTTCGCGTCCAGAAAGATCGAATAACCCCGCCGGGTCCAGGCCAACACTCCCGCCGGACCCACCTTGTGGTACAGTTCCAATCCCACTTTAAAATGCTTGTGCGGGCTTAACCGTAAAATTCGTTCCTCGGCTTCCTCAGCCGTCCGCACATCCAAGCTCACCCAAAATCTGATCATGTCATTTCTCCTCTGATTGAGTAATCCCACAAATCCCGGGCCGACCCCGGGCTCAGCGGCCGGGCAAGGCGGCTCCGATTAATTCATGCACCGAAGACACCTCCAGCCGAGCTAAATACCCTGGCAATTCCTCAATAATCGCTTCCATCGTCCCCGGCTCCGCAAAGGTCGCCGTGCCCACCATGACCGCACTGGCGCCAGCCATCAAAAATTCGACGACGTCCTCCACACTCCGAATCCCGCCCATGCCCACGATGGGAATACTCACCGATTGCGCAACTTGGTAGACCACGCGAAGGGCAATCGGTTTGATCGCCGGCCCAGACAGGCCTCCGCTAATTCCCCCTAAGGCCGGTCGTCTGCGCTTGACATCGATGGCCATGCCGACTACGGTGTTAATCGCGCTAATAGCGTCCGCACCCACCCTCTCTACGGCGGCCGCAATCGCTCCGGGGTCGGCCACATTCGGGGACAACTTCACCCATAACGGCCGTTTGGTACAGGCGCGAACCGCTCGCGTGACCTGAGCGGCGTGTTCCGGATCCTGGCCGAAACTCATTCCACCCTCTTTAATGTTGGGGCAGGAAATATTTAACTCGAGCGCATCAATGCCACTTTCTGCTTCCAGTCGCTCTACCACTTGACAATACTCGTCAATCGTGCGACCAATGACGTTCACCACCACACGGGTCTTGGTAGTGCGCAGAAACGGGAGATCTTCGCGACAAAACACCTCGACCCCAGGATTTTGCAAACCAATCGAGTTTAACATGCCACCCTCAGTTTCCCACACCCGCGGGGGAGGATTTCCTGGCCATGGCCCTGGCGACACCCCTTTGACCGCAATCCCTCCCAAACGCGCGATATTTACTAAGCCTTGGTATTCGGGCCCAAAGCCAAACGTTCCGGATGCGGCCATAATCGGATTGGCTAATCGGACAGCCCCCACCCGCACTGCTAAATTCATGACCAAATCAACTCCTCTGCCCGAAACACCGGCCCATCGTGGCAGACCCGCCGCCACAGGGGGCCCTCAGGCCCGTTGGCCATCACCACGCACGCCAGACAGGCTCCTACCCCACAGCCCATGCGTTGCTCTAAGGCTAAATAAGCCACCCCCGAGGTTTGCATCAGCCGCGCCACCGCTGCTAACATCGGCATGGGTCCGCAAGCATAGACCTGGCCCGTAGGATGGCGAGCGTGCCAGTGAGCCAAAGGCCCTAACACGGTGCCTTGCGCACCGACGCTACCGTCATCGGTGGTCACCGCGATTGGATGATCGATCTGAGCGCCAAAATCCTCCAGCATGATCAGATAGTCTTGGCTTCTAGCCCCTAAAATAGCATCGATGGACGCGGTCACATCATTTTGCCAAGCCGTAAGGGCGGCATAAAGCGGAGGGATGCCCACCCCGCCGCCGACCAGGCACCACGGTCGGTCGGGCTCTGGGCGAGGAAACCCCTGCCCCAGCGGTCCCAAGACATCCAACCAATCGCCTTGCTCCCGGCCCGCCAACCAGGCCGTGCCCGGGCCGACCACTTGAAACAACAGGCCAGCCTCCCCGCGTACCGGGTTTAACCGGGAAAAGGAAATTGGCCGCCTCAAGGTCCCAGGAGTGCGCACATGCACAAATTGACCGGGCACGGCTCGAGCCAGGACGGGAGCCTCCAGAATCAATTCGACGTGGTCTTTGGCTTTCTCCATCCTAGAGACAATGCGATAGCGGCTCACCCTCGGAGATTCCACATCTTTTGCCTCCTTCCCAACCTATCTCCACCGATTAATAGACGCTGCCCATCTTGAGCCATTCGTTTAGAGAGCGCACCGACAGAATTTGCTGCTGGCGCCCCTTGAGCGCGGTAACCGCAGCCTGCAAGGTATCCAACGAAGTAAAACAGAGGATGCCTCGTTCGACCGCTGCCCGCCGAATCAAAAACCCTTCACTTTCTTGACGGCCTCCACGGGTAATCGTGTTGACCACCAAATCAAAGCGTCCTTGTCGAATGAGATCCACAATGTCGGGATGCCGAGTCCCAATCCGATGCACCGGAGTGGCGGCAACTCCGTCTAGCGACAGACGGGCCAGCGTCCCTTCGGTCGCATAAAGGCCATAGCCCATCGCCGCCAGAGCGCGGAGCAGAGGGATGGCTTCCTCCTTGTCCACGTCTGCAACCGTGGCCAGAATTTTTCCCCCGGCGGGTAGTCGAAAGCCTCCTGCCAAAAGCGCCTTGTACAAGGCGCCGGCAAAGTCTCGGTCGATGCCCATGGCTTCGCCGGTCGACTTCATTTCCGGCCCTAACGCGGCATCGACCCGCCCCAGCTTGGCGAACGAAAACACCGGCATTTTCACCGCATAGTGTTCGGGCGCTCGGGCCAAGCCATAGCCATAACGGTCGGAAAGAGGGTGGCTAAGGCTCGTCTCGACGGCGAGGTCGACGAGCGGGATCCCGGTCGCCTTAATTAAGAAGGGGACCGTGCGGCTGGAGCGCGGATTTGCCTCAATCACGTACAGCTTTTCTTGCACGGCTACGAACTGGACGTTTAAAAGTCCCCGCACCTGAAGCGCTCGGCAGAGCGTCTCAGTGTACCGGACCACCTCAGCGATGAGTTCGGACGACGCCACTTTTGCAGGCAACACCGCCAACGAATCGCCCGAGTGAACCCCGGCCCGCTCCACATGTTCCATCACCGCGGGAATCAGCACCCGCTCGCCATCACTCACCGCGTCGACTTCCAATTCCAGTCCGTTCAAGTAGCGATCCACCAATAACGGTTGATCTGGCCCAAATTCGTGCAATCGTTGCAAGTAGTGTTCGAGTTGGGCAGGATCTTCGACAATTTCCATCGCCCGCCCGCCAAGCACAAAGGACGGTCTTACCAGCAAGGGGTAGCCAATCGCGGATGCCGCCCGCCGGGCTTCTTCCGCGGTGGTCGCAGTTTTCCCCTCGGGCCGCATGAGCCCGTGCGCTTCCAATACGCGATCAAACAAGCGGCGATCTTCTGCCGCATTTAAGCCCTCAAGGTCTGTTCCCAGAATCTTCACCCCGGACTCCACCAATCCCTGAGCTAAGTTAATCGCGGTCTGGCCGCCGAACTGCACCATCACCCCTAGAGGCTTCTCTTTGTCAATCACGTTGAGCACATCTTCTAAGGTCAAGGGCTCAAAGTAGAGCCGATCGGACTCGTTAAAATCGGTGGACACGGTCTCTGGATTGCTGTTAATCATAATCGCTTGAATGCCGTGAGCGCGAAGCGCCTTCAACGCATACACCGACGCCGCGTCAAACTCGATGCCCTGGCCGATGCGAATCGGACCGGAGCCCAGGACCAGGACTTTTTTTCCGTCCAGCGCTACCGCTTCGTCCTGACGATCATAGCTGGAGTAAAAGTAGGGGGTTCGAGCGGGAAACTCGCCGGCGCAGGTGTCCACCATTTTATAGGCGACCAAGACGCCCGTTCGCTGTCTTTGCATGCGCACGGTCTGTTCGCTCACCCCGACTAGCTGGGCGATGCGCCCGTCGGAAAATCCTTCTTCCTTATATTCTCCGAGTCGCTCGACCCAAGTCTCAGGCTCTTCTTCCAATTGCCGATCCATCGTCGCAATGTGCTCGATTTCGTGCAAAAACCAGTTATCGATTTGCGTCGCTTGATGAATCAACTGACTGGGAATTTTACGCCGAAGGGCCTCGGCGATATAAAATAGGCGGTCATCGGTGGGACGTTTCACCGCCTCTATCAGATCACTGTCCGACATCTCCGCAGGCAATACCCCGAAAAGATTGGGACGTTTGATTTCCAACGAACGCACGGCCTTTTGCAATGCCCCGGTAAAGGTTCGATCGATGGCCATCACTTCGCCGGTCGCTTTCATCTGAGTCCCCAGACCCCGATCGGCATCGGGGAACTTGTCGAAGGGCCACCGCGGAATTTTAACCACGACGTAATCGAGCGCCGGTTCGAAGGCCGCCGTGGTCTTTTCGGTCACGGGATTAGCGATTTCATCTAATTCCAGGCCCACCGCAATTTTCGCCGCTATCCGGGCGATGGGATAGCCGGTCGCTTTGGAGGCTAAAGCACTCGATCGTGAGACTCGGGGGTTCACTTCAATCACGCGGTAACGCCCATCCGGGTGCAATGCTAATTGCACATTGCAGCCGCCCTCGACGCCTAGATGCTGAATGATGTCGAGCGACGCTGAACGAAGGCGTTGATATTCCTCGTTGGATAAGGTTTGGCTGGGAGCCACGACAAT
>JAMCVM010000015.1:0-7243 GCA_023475835.1 Bacillota bacterium
GCTTCTCAGGTTGTTCCCTGTTCGGCGCGGTCCCGCTAGGCCCGCCACCGTCGTGGCGGGCCTTAGTGATCACCTATGCTTCGACCAGTCCCGCCTTGGATTACGATGACTTATCGAATGGGAAACCTCTATTCGGTGGAATGATACCAATTACTGCACAACCTATCTTGCAAGAGACTTGTGGATAACGTTAAGCTGAAGGCCGGGGAGGTAAGCCCGTGAGCTCGCTAGGGCTCAAGTGTCTGTGGCCAATGGGCTCGACCTTTCGTCCTCGCAAGAGGATGCCCGGTGGACACAGGAGGGTCCCACTCCTCGCTATCCCCTTGGAGTTGCGATCGAATTCACAAAAGGGTGGGGGAATCCAGTGCAAGTTGAGCACACAATGCCGATGTCGCTGGATCTTGTACGGTGGATAGAATCCTAATACGGCCAGACTGATGACATTGTGCTATCCAATCTCGCCATCCGAGATACTAGCGCTATTCCTGACGAGAGTTGTAGCGCGTGGGGAGGGTCCTTTCTATAGCAAGGGCGAGGTTTCTTGGGCATCTGTGGAACTCGTCGTTGGAACCGGATTTTGGGAACGCTAAATCGAGGGGGCCGGTGATCCTATCTCGCGATCTTCGTTATTTTGATCAAAATTGTCGCGGTTACGGCAGACCTCTGGCTTTAGCCATGGGGTCAGTGCGACCGGCGGCGTGAGCCGCAAACGGCTTTGCAGTGGATGCCCCTAGCTTTAGCTACCGTTCGTCCTCGTAAGAGGATGGGGAGGATGTTCACTAGGAGCTTGTCCATTTATTGGGCAGTTTGGCATCATCTGCTACACACCCGGCCAGGCACCGATTCTTCTCTGGGGTACTTTGCTCTCTTGAGGCAATCTATTGGAGGAGTTATGGCTGGATTTCGTTGGGAAACGGTGAACTGGGCAGACTCCGGCCTTCCCAGCGATTACGCAGAGAAGGCCGCGACGGCTTTCTGCCCTCGGGTTCGCATTTTTCGCCAAATCTTTCGGATGTCATAGGCCATCGCCACCAGGGCAAATTCTCCTCGCACTTTGCGCAAACCGCGTAAACTCCACTGCCGAAAGCCCATCGTTTCTTTCACGATCCCTATGGCGGGTTCCACGATCGCCTTGCGTCGTCGATAGATCGCGTCGCCTTCGGGAGAACGCACCTTCGCTTTCATCGCATCGCGGATGGCATCATCCGCCCCTCGCGTCAGCTTCTTGGTCGACTGTTTCGCTGTGAGGCATTGAGCTTTGAGCGAACACGCGCCACACGTGGCGCGGTCACTCCGATAGATGGCAATCGCCCGTGTCTCGCCCCCGCCGACCGATTCTTGGCCGTCTCCGGTGTGTTCGATCTTCTGGTCTCCAGGGCATCGAAAGACATCGGTCGTCGGATCATATCGGAACTGCCCCTTCCCAAAGAGTTTCTGCCCGTTAACCGTCCGCCAGGTATCCGAGCCTGCTGCGATATAACCCTCCGAGCCCAACGCCTCGAGCTTTTGCACATTGGCCGCGGAAAAATAGCCGGCATCCGCCACGGTCTGCTCAAACATCTGCCCGCCCGTCGCTTGGACCGCCTCCATCGCGGGGGCTAATTCTTCCATATCGTTCGGATGGGCCGAAACCACGGCTGCCACGATGATCCCTTCTTGCGCATCGACCACGATTTGGCTGTTGTAGGCTTGTTGGACTCCTTGGTTTTTGGTGACCATAATATGCGACTCGGGATCGGTGAAATTGATTTGCGCCGAGTCGGGCGGTTCCGGGTCGGCTGGGTGATCCTTCGCCCACTGGGCTTTCAGATCCGCTTGGGCTTTGCGAATGGCGGCCAGCCGTTCCCGCACCCGGTCTTCATGGTCGGCCGGCACGGCGGCCACCGTGGGATCCGCAGGTAAGGCGTCATCCGCGGCCCCATGGGCCGCCACGATCTTCTTCAATTCTTCTTCCAATTGGGGGATGACGGCCGTCATCCGGCCAAAGGACATGGCCTTGTGCTTGGAGGCATCCGCATGAATCTTGGTTCCATCAAGCGCCCCCAACTTCCATCCCACCATGCCCTCCTCGATGCAGAGCAACACCACTTGGGCGAGCCATTCGGGTAAGTCGTCGACGTGCTGTTGGCGAAAGTCCGAGATGACACTATGTCTCGGCTGCTCCAGTCGGGCCAGCCATAGAAATCCCAGATCCTCGCGACAGGCCAGGCTAATCCGCCGCGAACTAAAGCGGTGGGTTAAATAGCCATACGCCAGCAATTTGAGCAGGAGTTTGGGCGAATAGGCGGGGGCTCCAGGCCCTTGGTCATGAAACTTCGCTTCGACCTCCGACAGGTCCAAGGCGTCCACCACGCGATCGACTACCCGGGCGAGATGGTCGGCAGGAATCCAGTCATCCACCAGCACCGGCAAGGCCAAGGGATGATTACGCGGCACGCCTACCCGAAATTTCATGAGGGCACCTCCACAGGAAGAGTCCGATCGAGCCGAACGGATCTCAGAATCCTTTCCTTAGGTTCGGCATCCTGCGGGAAATTCCCTTTATCTCAGATAGGCTTATTCCACAATTTTTCAAGAGTGGTAGTAAGCACGTGAAGGTCGGGTTGGCAATAAATGGACAAACTCCTAGGGCACTTCGCGGGATGTGCGGTCTGGGGTCGACGGTAAATTATGTGGGTGGGGTGAAGACAGGAGAGGGGGTCGAGCCTCGAGAATCGAAGCGGCTTGCAATACGGCCCTCTCAAACGCGGCATACGTCAAATAAACCGGGTCGACGAGATACGTTCGTAAATAAATGGACCCTGGAAAATCGGGCTCCATCCCGACAATGCACGGAATGCTCCGGCCGATCGCCACACCGAGTTCGAGGCGAGACGCATACGACGTGGGTTTGGCAGAGTCGAGCCATAGAGCGATGCATCGGCTGTGTCGTAACGCGGTGCGTTCCCAGGCGACTTGGTCGTGGTAGCGTGGGTCGTTCAGCGATTCTGGAGGAAAGTCGGTTCGTTCCGGATTAAAAATGGCAAGGGTGGTCGAATCCAACTGAGCGAGTAACGCCTCGCGCCAATGATTGGATGCAACACAACTGCCGGCCAGAAAGAGATCGGCCGGTTGATCCGGCCGATCTGTGGGCGTATACAGGGTCAATCAAATCCACTCCTTAGGATCCATTGAGGTCCGAGAGGTGAGTCTTGGGAGAATCACTGCAGTGGAGTGGCCGGGAACAATGGGATAGGAATTGGGAATTCCATTTTCTCGGACTAGTCAAAAATATCGGAAAATATGGTAAGATGAGGGTGGCTGATGAAACCTGAGAAAAAATCCTCCGGCTTTTCCAACCGAATTCGCGAACCTACCGGACTCCGGTACGTTCCCTTGAACTCGCAGCGACGGGTGTCACCTCGTCGTCAGGGTTGTGCGGACAATCTTTGGCTGCGGATGTTATTCCCAAAGATAGTGCTTATCTAAGGAGCGATTGATTTGTCCAACATTAAAAATCCTAGGCTGGCTTTCGCAGGGGCCATCATGGCGGCGGGAAGTCTATTAGCCATTTCCGTTCTGCCAGTTTCGCAAACATTTGCCGCTAGTCCTCCGCATTTAAGCGCGCATGGTCCTGCTCAACCGGTGTCCGTGGGGGCAAACGCCACCGTGACCGGGGACGTCACGGCAGCGACTGGCATTCCTTATTACCAATTTCGCATGGGGAACAAGATCCTACAACGTTACTCGAGCGATAATCACTATGTCTCGCATAGCTTAGCCGCCGGGAAAGATCTGGTCACAGTGCGATCCTTGGGTCTCGGCCAAATGCTTCGCGGAAAGTGGGCCGATTTTCGATCCACGGAAGTGCACATTATGGTCGGTAATCCCAGCCTGAGCGCAAGTGGTCCGACTGACGGCATTGCGAAAACAGGAGACACCACGATTAACGCCCGGGTGATCGATTCTTTTGCTACCCCGTACTTTCAATTTACGGTCAATGGCAAAATCACTCAAACGTATTCCCCCAACGATTCGCTCGCGTTGACGCAACTGGCTCCAGGGACCTATCGGATTGTGGTGGAATCTCTAGGCACCGCCCAATATCATCGTGGAGCGTTCGGGGCCGCTCGTAAAGAGACCCTCCGTTTCACGGTACCGACGCCGCCGGTATCGGTCACGCCGACATTAAGCGTGGCCAACGCCGAAGTGGGCACGGGTAGCGCAGATACGGTCACCGCGACTGGGATACCGAATAACGCTGCCGTGACTTGGTCTATCGTGAGCCAAAATGGGTCTACGGGACTCCTCTCAGGAACCGGCAACACGGCTTCCTTCGTAGCGACAGCAGAGGGGACTTATACCGTACAAGCCTTAGTGGATGGTGCGACGGCAACCGCTAAAGTGGTGGTCTACGGGCAGACCGCAGGCGTCTCCTTCACCCCATCGTCGAATACGATCGTCGCAGATCACGGGTCTACAGACGCGATAACCGCGACGGCGGTCGACGCCTCCGGCAATACCGTCGCCAACTTTAACGGGACGGTCACAGTGAACGCGGTGAGTGGGGTGACCTACTCTCAAAATGGCTCGACTTTGGTGCCGGTGAACGGTGCAGTCTCCGTGATGCTGAGGAATGGCAGTGGAACCTTCGATGTCGGGGGGATTACCAGCCCAGGACTGACGGTCGCTATTACCGGAAGTGGGTTGACGAGCACCAACGGCCAGACCGTGGCCCAAAGCCCCACCTACGCCAATACCACCATCGCCAGTATTCCTCAGGTAGCGACCGGTTTGAAAATGGTCGACGCTCCGGCTTACTTAGATTCCAATAGCCAAAGCACCCAAACCGCTCCGATAGCCGTGGTGGTCGAAGATCAGTCCGGTTATCCGATGTTGACGGGGACCGACAGCATCGTGGTGACGGTTTCGGGTCCAGGAACGTTGGTGAACGCGACCAACCATCAGCTGGCGTTAGCCTATAGCGGAGATTCGAACGCGGCGGGTAGCAACTTGTCGGCGACGTTCGCTGTGGCCAGTCAGCAAGGATTGACGGGCCCCATCGTGGTCACCGCGAAGAGTACGGGTCTCGCGTCGGCGACGAGTACGATCAATGCGGTAGTGACCGGGGTCCCTTCCAAGATGACCGCATCGTTGTCAGCCCATAGCTTTGCCGAAGGCAGTGCAGGACTGACGTTAAATCTCCAGGCCGAAGATGCCGGGGGAGCTCCGGTGGCGGACACCGAGCCCGTGATGGTGACGGTGACCAAAACCGGGAGTACCACCCCAGCCAGCAATATTTTGGTCAATGGGAGCGCGGATACGTCTTCGACGCAAGTGAACTTAAACGGGTCGGGCGCCATCGCGGTCACCCTAGCCGATAGCGGTCATGGAGCGAACGCGGGAACCTATACGGTGACTATTAGCCCCTCTGCCAACGCCAGCAAACCCTTCGTGAGTCAAACGCTGACGTTCACCGAAACCGATGGCGTTTTGTCGCAAGCCGTCTTTACCAAACCTAGCACTGCAGTGACCGTCCCGTTGACGCATCCTACAGCACCGTATACGTTGCAATTAGAGGATGCGTATGGCAATCCGCTCAGCCAGGCCGGAGTGAGCGTGCAAATCTACGCGGTCGGTACTTCGACCACGAACGCAGCGGTCGGTCAAGCCACCGTCAATGGAACCGCGACTTCGGCTAGCCATCCGATGACGGTTACGACCAACGCCGCAGGACAGGCCACCGTTACCTTGGCGGCAGAAGCGTACGCCGGCGCTAGCTGGGTGTTAGACGCCAGCGTGCCCGTGCAGAGCGGGATGATGGCCGCTTTGACGCGTGTGATTTCTCCTGCGATGCAAGTGTCCAATCAAGTGGTCGATGGCCTTGGTCTTGCGATGCAAGACGTTAGTACGGGGGCCGACTTCCAATCGACTGGGTATGCGGTCGCCGGGAATATCGTCGATGCGACCGTCACCGTGGACAATCAGTACGGGGTGCCTCTGACCGGGAATCAGACCGTCAAGTGGACGATTCCCGCCGGTCTCAGTGGCCAAGCGCCGTCAGGATCGACCGATGCGAATGCTTGGACTCAGGGTAGCTCAAACACGGTCACTCTGTCGATGGCGCTCAATCAAGGCGGACACGCCATGATTCCTCTGGAAGCGTGGTCGGAAGGGTCGGCAACCTTGAACGCTTCGGTACCGGGAGGCAACACGACGGTGGCGGCTACGGCGAGTATCTTCGTCCAACCGGGAATCTCGACCACCGTCGGTCTGTATAACAATGGTGGCCTCATTAACGGCAACCGTCCACTAGCGGTCACGGCGAATACTCCCGTGGCGGTCATGGTGGAAACCACGGATATTGCTGGCAATCCGGTCGCCTCGACGGGATCGCAAGTAATTGCGCTGAACCCGACCCACGGGGGATCGTTTCGGTTGACGGCGTCGGGAGCACCGATCACGACCGTCACCATTCCCGCAGGGCAGACCTCGGAAACGGTTTATTACGTCAACGCCGCTACGGGGACCTATACCCCGCTAGCCACGCTGGACGCTTACCAATTGGCGGTGGATGGGCCTCTTACCTACACGGTCGCGAACGGAATGTCGCAGGCCATCCATGCCACGCTGACGGATGCTTCGGGTAATGCCGTCCATGGGCAAACCGTCACCGCTTCGGTTCCCAGTCGTGAAGGCACGGTCACCTCACCGAGGGTTTCCTCGTCCAATGGAGCGGTCTCTTTTAGTTACACGGCCCCGGCTTCAGGGTCTGGAACCGCGACGATCACCTTGAACGTGCCAGGGGTAGGAACCGTGGGATCAACGCTCAGCCAGAATGTCACAGTGCAGTACTAACTCGCATCGCAATCCAAGCGTAATGGAGTGAACGAGTGAGTGATGACGACCATTCGAGTCTCGCCTTAGGGTGGGGCTCGAATGGTCGTTGCCATGAAGAGTCTCGCCTTTAGGGTGAGGCTCGAATGGTCGTTGCCATGAAGAGTCGCAGCCCAATGTGTGCCTGCCACGGATCAGCGTGGTGCCAGTGAAAGCCGGCCCGGGACGGGATAGGGCGTCATCGATTGAAGCGCCTCCCACACTTTGGCCTGTAATCGGAATATTGGGGAGATAGACGTGCCAGATGGACGCTTGGTGAACATCGGGATTCCCACCACCACCACGTTCTCCCCCACGCGCATCGGCCTCGCGCTGGGGGGTGCAGCTTAAATTTGTGAGATTGAATGTTCCCATAATTTCGTATTGA
>JAMCVM010000015.1:7253-13373 GCA_023475835.1 Bacillota bacterium
ATCGTTCGGGTGGGCGGTAGCCTGCTCAGCAACCGTTTTGCCCCGAGAAGGATCCTACGGGGCCGCGCGTGATGCCTGTCGACCAAGACGCACGAGTTTATGCATGAGAACGTATGTGTCTATCAACAAACTTAAGCTGCACCCCGCGCTGGGCATGCCGGCTGCGGTCTCGTCGACAGATCCGACCAACCGTACACGATAGACCCGGCCGGCGATAATAACCATGGGGCACAGGGTTCCCGGGGCGCAATACGGCCGCCAAGGAGGCGTAATCACCGTGGCCCACTGCACAGATCGCTGGCTTACTCGACCTTGAATCATTACCCAGTCGGGAGCGGGGGGTGGAGGGCTCGAACTCGCAATACTGCTGGCCCATCCAGTGGCCATCACCACTCCTGCGACTGCCATAGCCGCTATTGCCCACGGTCGACGCATCGTACTGGCCTCCTTTTTCGCGTTTCAAGGAATCTTTCATCACACGCTGGTGACACGATTCGCCGCCACTCCCGAATCGGGGGTAGAGCCGACCACCATTCACATCGATAGCTTACGCAACCAACGGGCCGGGATGATGTGATTCGATCGGCTGGAATATTGGGGTCCGGAGACGGCCAAATAGCTTCCGTGGACTCGCTCGGCCGTACGGTGCGCCCAATGAGCCACCCAGGTTGCGGATGGAACGGTGCGGTCGGTGGCGGTCATCCAGATGGCAATATGGTGTTGTCGAAGGATAGGGAGTGCGGACCCCTGTTCTCCGGCCAGGGATGCGTTGACTGGCTGGCCTGCAGCAATGACCCAATTCTCAGCGAGCCAGCCATCGCCGGGTTCGAGAGAAGCGTGTAACGCAGCCCGAGGGTTCCAGCTATTCACCAGGACGTGGAGATGGTCGTGATGGGCGAAAGCTACCAGAGTACGCAGTCTTTGAGGGGAGACCCCATAATCCGGCCCGGCGCAATCCAGCAACACACCCTGGGCACCTAGATTGTGCCATGCGGCGAGAGCTTGCGCCCCGTAATGGAGGGAATGATCGGGCTGGTGGCCGGTCACGCCGATATCGACATACCCATAAAAGCGGGTGTGGGGCATTTCGGCAATCAGTCGACGGGTGGGGGCCAGGTCGCCAGAAGATGACCATTCATCTCCACTGCCTAGCACGATGGTAGAATATCCCGACATGCGATTTTTCAGGCGAACGAAATACTGGGGAAGGATGGGGATCCACCCATAATAGATGAGAAAGGGATGGATGACGGGATGACTATTCGGAAAAGAGTCACCGAACACTCCGATACGGATCAACATCGTCGCCATCAACCAGCCACACAATGGTTTAGAAACCCTCATCACTAAAGTTCCTTTCACTGAATATTCGCGAGAAGGCTCCGGCTTGAGGTGCGGAGTCTAGGACCATCTCAACAATACTATACGGTGAAATGATTGTGGGGGAGAGGGCCGTTAGCGAATCCACCGAAAAAGGGTGACCGAGGATGCGTGAAACGCAGTAGCAATCAGGGCGGAGACCGTCGCCCAATCGCCGCCGGCCAGACCGCAACCTATGCCGTACGGCAATCCGGCTCGCAACTGATGAGCGTGAGCCCAGTCGGCATAGGTGATGAGCGCGGCGTGCAAGGCCGGGTAGTCTGTGGCAATCCCCGCCCGTTGCGGATGCTGTTGGCCAGCCAGATTCGCAATCCAGCGCCCGGGGGCCACTTCGAAGGTCTGCATGCGGCCGAGCGTTAAAGCCTGGGTGGCTAACGCGTGGCGATAGGCGGGAACGATCGCGGGCCAAGTGCGAGCAATCTGGCGGGCAATGCCCGCGCCCATCACGCCGTCAAGATTCACCTGGTGACCAAGGATGTCCAATGGATCCTTCGCGTAAAGCTTGAACGGCATCGCCGTCGACGGTCGTGATCATCGCGATCTCTCCTCGTTGGGGAACACGGAGTGCGGTCGGTGTTTGCGGCCGCGTTGAGCATAAAATATCTTAACGCGTTGCTTTTCTTCGGGAGTGAGATCCCGAAAACCGCAGACGGGGTCATCCTGGGGTGCGAGAGCGCACGGATGCTTGGAACAAGCTGAGCCGGTGGTGATGAGTCTATCGTGCGGCTTGCGTATAGGTTGCACAGACTCGGAGGAACATTGGACGGCACAGGGCATAGAATCCACTCCTTTTATCGTCATGAGTAACTTCCCCCGGCCTAAAGGTCGGGGAAGGATTTCGTCAAGACTCCATTCTTTTTGGCCATCGGCTGAACCGACAGCGCGTGGACGGCTATCAGCTATGCGAGATCATAGCGCCATACCACAATCGGGCCTACTCAGAAGAGCGAATGAATTTCGCGGCCCAAGGCCGTATCCGTCACATCGGTGACAGTGGGGGAATTCGGAGATGCTGGATAATATGTCCACGGCGGATACGCCGGGAGGGGTTCTGGAACGCCAGGCATGTGCAATATCCTCCTTATATGGATAATAATCATCTGCACAAAAAATATTGACCAAAGGGGGTGTGAACTTTCGACCTAACTCTGGTTTTGGCGTAGTCCAAGGATGGGAAGAATGTTCACGGTGTGTTCGATCTTCAGTACAACGTGGCGAATGCTCACTGGGGGGTCAGAGGGACCTCTTTCCCAGAGTCACCGCAGGGGATAGGTGAGGAAATCGTTGCCAGTGAAGCCGACAGGATAAATATCCGAGGTGGCCTTGCCAGACCCAAGCGGGCGGCGAGATGAGGTGCCAAGCGGTGGAGGTCCAAAAGTTTGGGTGAACCGATCGCAGTCGGATCTGCCCCTCTAAACGAGAAGATTGGACGGTGCCCTGCAGGGACAACACCCCTGAGATTGGGTGCACCGTCTCGGTGACCGTGACAGGATAGGTTGTCTGCGGGAGCAAGGTTCCTAAAGAGCTAAGAGGGCGGAGGGTCCATGTGCCCGTCCAAAGGTGAGGGGTCTGAGGGACTTTTACTTTTGCAAGCACCACCCGGATGGGCGTACTCCCATCGAATCCCAGCCATACTTGATGAGACGGAATACGCAGGTGGACGAGTTGTTGTCGCACGTGATCGTGTTGGTCAGCGGTGATGATCGGGGGCTCGCCAAAATGAATAAGGAAGATCCCTAAGAGGACAAGCCCCAGGCCGAGAGTTAATTGAGGAATACTGTAGTGAGGAACGCTCTGAATGATGAAAAACAGGGCGGGGATGAAGACAATCCCTCCGAGAATAGCCAAACTATAATAGAACAGCACGAGGCAAACATCCTTTCGTAAGCGCAGTGTTGGTGTGAAAGAATGAGAGAGTGAAAGTGTGCAGGAGTGGACGTCCTCCCCATCCTCTTACGAGGACGAACGGTAGCTAAAGCCAGGGGCATCCACCCAAAGCGGTTTGCGGCTCACGTCGCAGGTCGCACTGACCCCAGGAATAAATTCCGGGGTCTGCCGTACATGCGACGATCTTAATCAATGGTTCGCTGCCTATCGCGAACCGTTGGGAAATCCTTAACCGGCCAACATTGTGACGCGGCCTCCGCTAACGTCAATACCGCTAGGCCAACGCTGGCACAGGATCTCCGCCCATCACGGGTTTGCCAAGTTACCTACGAACCACACTTTGGGCAATGCTTGATTCGTCGGCCAAGGTACACGGTAGGGGATATTCGGCCAGACGTCGAAAAAGTTATCCCCCACCGCTTCACCGTTCAAATCCAGACAGACGCCCCAGGCGAACGTATCACTAGAAAACACGGCGTATTCTCCTTCACGGGATACCTCAACGACTGCTGAACTCCACTCTAAATCTCTAAACTTTGGTAAGATCAAGCGATTTCTGGCAACTAGGGATTGCCGATCCATAAGCATTGCATACGCGACCGTTCGAGTTTCGCCGTATCGATCCCAAAGTTCCGCAGAAAACGCGACCAATTCCCTCGCTTGGTTCGGGGCCACCTCAACTGCTAGTTCTTGCGTGAATGGCCGGCCACCTGCCAATGTAAACAACCCATACTGCACGATGCCCCGCCACGAGCTGGGAGTATCGTTGATTCCGTAGACCTTGACCATCTGTTCTTCTCGGTTAACCACAACCGAGACGGGCGCAAAAGCGCGTCGCACCGGATAGAACGCGGGCGTCCGACGCAATGCATAATCGACCACCGTCCAACTGCGAGTCGTAGGCCAGCAATCATTGTACATCCAAAAAATAGCCGAGGCTGAATCAAACTTTCGACGTCGAAAGTTATCAATATACTCTCTGAGGCCTTCCCCCTGAACCAATCCGCCATAAAAGACGTATTCTTCTAAAGAGAGTTGCCGTGGATCTTTTCCGACCCACTCCTCCACCAAACGGTCGATGGGAGACGCAACCGACGAATCTTCAACGCTGTTGTCATGCAACTCCCAAGCAAACCCGTGCATGGTCTTGGAACAGCCTGCTAAAGCCGTCTCAATAGTTGGCAAGGACGATGGTCCCAGAATTCCGCCTTCATTGGGAAATCGGCAGGTCATGCTCCGGTAGTCTCGAAAATCCACATTCCCAAATCCTACACTCCAAGGATGTTGGTCACCCCGATCGTCGGCATTGGGAAACGTGTGATCCGGTGAGTACGGACTGGATGGCTGATAATATCGGGTGGGATCTTCGTCAGCGAGGATGCGGGGAAGCGTCTGATGAAACCAAGAGTAGTCGGGCCGAACGTCTCCGCGTTGTTGATCCCAGGTCAGCCATTCAATTTCGTTGTTGCCACACCACGCAATCAGGCTGGGTCGATGAGCTAGTCGGCGGATTTGGTGCCGCGCCTCCTCGGTCACATTGGCTAAAAATTCTGCATCTGTCGTCGGATAGCTGGCGCAAGCAAAGATGAACTCTTGCCATACCAAAATCCCCGCCGCATCGCACAACTCATAAAATTCGTCGCGTTCGTAAATTCCCCCACCCCAAATACGAAGAAAGTTAAAGTTGAGCTCTAACGCTCGCTCAATCAGCGTTTGATACCGTTCGAGATCAACCCGAGCGACAATAATATCTGCCGGAACCCAATTTGCACCCTTGGCAAATATGGGACAGCCATTGATTTCCAGCACGAAGCGTTGACCGCCGCTCGCCTCTTTAGCTTGATTCACACGGACGTGTCGAAAGCCCACGCGATGGGTCTCTGAGCTAATCGGTTGCCCTTCGACCATGACCGTGGTGTGCACCGTGTACCGAAACGGGTGGCCGTGGCCCACTGGCCACCATAATTCAGGATTTTTCAGACGCGCTTCAATTTGGGCTACCTGACTCCCGGGTGTCCACACGATAGGCTCGGACAAATGGTCTCCGGTCTCTTCGATGTCCATCGTGATTTCACCGTGGATTTCGTCATCCCCCAGCGTTCGCCCGTGCACTGTAGCCACCAAGGTGCCCTGTTGCAAGTCACTCGACAAGTCTGCGTGTAACACGATCGTGTCGATTTTAACCCGATCGGCCCAAACCAAGGTCACCGGTCCACTAATCCCAATGTTGATCAGTCGCGGCGCCCAATCCCAACTAAAAGTGGACTGTGGCTTGCGAAGCCACATCCGCTTATAAAGTCGCCCGTCTTCGGCCCCGTGGTAAAACGACGCAAACGGCTTTTCGGTGACAGCATGTACCCCGCTATCGAGTTCTACCACAATCAGATTCTCACCGGGCTTCAAAATCCCGGTGACTTCGATTTCACAGGGCCGAAATATGTTCGCATGGGTACCGATCCGTTCCTCATTGAGAAAGATCGTGGCACCATAATCCAATTCTTCAAAACGTAGCCATGATCGTCCTGTCAATGCCTCCTCAGGGGCAGCAAAACTTCGCCGATAGCTCCAAAACGATTCTTCCACCCATCGTGCGGCCAAAACATTCATACCCACCGTGGGCTCAGCGATCAAGCCCGCCCTCAGCAAATCCAGGTGGACCTCACCGGGGACCTCCGCATCAATCCACTTTGCCGAATCGGTTGCCCGCCCATGGTGATTCCACAACCCGCCCCGTTGACCATCCGACCACCGCAGTTTCCATGCTCCGTCAAGACTGATTTGATCATTGTCCACGATGCACCCTCCCCATTGGTCTTCATCACTCGCTCAGGCCTTCAGCCATCCCGCTCGCTG
>JAMCVM010000143.1 GCA_023475835.1 Bacillota bacterium
ACTACCCGCACGTGACCCCCTGAGTAGTTACAATGACTGAAATAAAGGCGTCATGACAAAGCCAAGATGGTCGGCGTCATGGACCCAAAATCGTTCGTGAAGGTCTTTCTCAGACAAAGAGAGCGTCTCTTCTAAAATACTCATAGGGTTGACACTCCCCACGCCTAAAGGCGGGGAATTCTTGCGAGGAACCCACTCACGCGAGCTTTACTTGCAAAGGGTTCGCCAAAAGCCCCCTAGCCACTCGCTCACCACTGGTGAGTCTATGGGTACTTTTGCGCAAGATGTTTGCCGCACCATTCACATCGGCATTTAGTGCAAGACCATCTTTCGTGCGATACAATCCGCGCTTTACACGTTTTCCGTTAAAAGCGACTTCTTGGTGGATACGGTTCCAGACCGGTATCGCATCGTCGCCAAGGAAACTCACCTGGGATGTGTATGACTCCTCTTGTTCGACATACTGCAATCCGTAGCGTTCGCACAGGTTTTCCAGTTGGGTACGCAGTTGTCCATGTGGTATCTGTACAAAGTTTTGATTGTTCCGCTTGCTCATGTGAACATTTTGTTTTCAGTCAGGATTGTAACCTACGACGATAGTACCAATCTCATGAGTGAGGCAGTAGTTCACGACGTATCTTGCCGACTTCATCATGTCATCGTGAACACGGCGGTTACGATTCACCATAATACGGGCCATTTGCTCTGATCAAGGTAGCTTTTGCTGGTCAAGAATAGACTGTAACTTCGCCATTCTTGCGTTGTATTGATGGTTAAGGGATTTTAAGTATTTTCCGTCGAGGATGAACGACGACCCATCAGTACTGTTCACGCAAGTCGCAAGATGGTCTAAATCAAGGTCAATCGCCAGTGCCTTATCTGGTGATAGAGTAGGGGCGCTTCTTCTGAAGCTTCGTAGACGAATTGGACCTTGAAGAATCGCGCACGTTCTATGGGGATGATTCGTACTTCCTTAATGTTCTTGCCTTCCAATCGCGCAGGGAACGGAATTTTGATACGTTCTAAGTCTGGATGCGACGGTTTGAATCCGTGCGACATCGGCACTTGCAAGAAGCCCTCTTTGATGACAATCGCATTCGTCGAGAGAATCAGCGGGAAGTAGCCGTCTTTCTCTAGATAGTGAGGAATTCGCACATCATGATAGCGATCCTCACCCTTCTTCACTTTCTTGAGTAGGTTAAAGAATGATCGGAAAGAGCGATCGACCACCTTGAGAATTTGCTGACTCACGCCTGCTTGAAGTAAAGCATAGTTCTCGTTGTCTTTCACGGCTTGGTAGTTTGATTCGTAGCGCAGGTAATAGCCTTCGGAAAAGAAATGCTGACGGATTGAATACAAGCCCACATTGTAGAGATTTTTCGCATACCGGCACATTTCCCGCAAGGCTTCGTATTCGTTCTTATCGAGTCCCTTGATTTGGTTACGCTGTGTCAGGTACACAATTGCCGCCTTTTTTCTAGATAGAGATGATTATACTAATCGTGTTGGCGTTTAAATACAAAACTTTCGCCTCACGGCGAGCGCCTGATATCCCCATAGCTAAAGCAAGGGGTTTTCCGGCGCATTTGATAACCCACCTTCCAAAATGGTGCCAACCGTTTCCACTTCCTTCGCTGCGCCCGAAGTCCCCCCTTTGGATGGACCACGAGGTCAGCCCCGCAAGGAGTCTCGCCGAAACCCTCGATCGGGCCGAGTGTTCCTCCCCGCTCCTGCCGCCACCCGCGTACGCGCCGTGACCTATCCTCATCGGACGGACGGTCCTGTCGATCTTTACACCGTAGGTAGCGCGTCCTTTAACGTCCCCAGCGCACTAATCATTGACCCGTCTTAGGGCTGGCTTTGACGGTGTGAACAGTTAAAACCCGGGCGAAGTGGCTTCATCGTGGCACTAAATCCTTGAATCGATACCGATCTGGTGATCCGGGTACCGAGTGGGGTTAGCTCTGACAGCAGTCCCCAACCCATCTGCCCTCCCAACTCACTGTCACCGTCGGCAGCCCACACCTTTGGCAGGGAAAAGGATCCAGCCCCCGAGTGAGGAGATTGATCAAAACGTGCGCCGGCAACTGCTCTGTTTTTTGTTGCAGACGCAGTGAAACCGCCACTCTGGGCACAACGAACATCCGCACGTGGTCGAGGGCGACTTGATGATCGACGTCATATGCCGCCCGCAGATCGGCCAATCGCCTATCCCGGTCAGCCAACACCGCCTGCCGTCGCTCCGCTAAAGCCTCTTTTCGCTCCACAGGAGCTTTAGCAATCTTGTCATCCAGATCTTTCAGCGTACCATTGTAATACACACTCATCCGTTGATATTCGGTGTCGTATTTGCCTTGGTCCAACGCCACCAGGTCCTTGGCACGGTGCCGGGCCAAGCTTTCGATCTCAACTGAGGCCTTTTGCCACAAGGTCTGAAAGGCGACCGGTGGCAGTGAAGGCAACTTTTCCTCGTGCGGTCCAAGATGATTGGCCCAAAAAACCCGATCATAGGCTGCTTCGCCGGCCGCTAACGCGTTCCCGTTTCCGTCGACCAATTTCACCAATGTCTCTTCAATCCGGCTCGAGGACTGCCAGGTTACTCGGAACCCAAACGAAAAATCATAGCAAAGCACCGGGCTCATGGCCTCGATCGCCGGTCTCCGGGTTTTCCGAAATTCGAGCGTCTCTTCCACCAGAGCCAGCGCACGCTCTGAGCTAACCTCATAGTCATGGGGCTCCAGATGAGCATAAAAGCGAAAACCCCGCTGCCGTTCTAGAATATACGCAATCAAGTCGTCGACCAAAGGGTGCCCGTAGGTCACCAGCAAAGCATGGGGCTCCTCCCGTGCCGCTTCACTTTCGAAAGCCAGCGTGACTAAAGACGGAATATTTAACCGTTCGGCCAACGCTTGCGGCACCAATACTTCGGTCAATCCGTAGCCCTTAGGTTCCGCTATCCCGCCCGCTTGATGCAAGGCATCCAGAACAAACCGTTGCAGATCGGCTTTAGGCATCGGCGGTCAACTCATCAAAGAGTTCTTGATCGGTCGCCTTAACCTTTTCGTAGGCCAACTTGGCATTACGATATTCTTCTCCCAAGTCCTCCATCCGAACGCGAAACTCCTCATGCGATGCCGACTCTGCCAGTCGTTGCATAATGGCTTCTTCAAAGTCTTGCTCATTCGACCGCTTGCCCAAAATCATATCGAGTTCTCCTACCACCAACTGAAACATATTGAGCTTGGCATCCAGCACCCGCAAGACTTCTGCTTCTACCGTATTTTCAGCCACCAAGTTGTAGATATGAACGTCTTTGGTCTGTCCGATCCGGTGGATCCGCCCAATGCGCTGTTCGATCCGTAGCGGGTTCCAAGGCAAATCAAAGTTGACCATGTAATGGCAAAATTGAAGGTTGCGGCCTTCTCCCCCAGACTCGGTAGAAATTAGAATGGGAACGTCATCAGCAAATCGCGCTACAGCGGCATCTTTGGCGGATCTCGACAACTGACCATGAAATTCTACACACCTTATGCCCCGGGCTGCAAACTCAGCGACGATAAGTTCCTGAGTTCGTCGATATCCGGTAAAGATAACCATTTTTTCATCGCCTACACGGGCGATGAAATCCAATAGTCGAGCGATCTTGCGATGGTCCGATATTTCCGCCGCAGTCCGAATTAATCCATTCAACTGCTGACGATCTGACTCCTCCCAAGATGAGTGCTCGGCTATCCGAATCAACGTAGGCACTACCGCCGCCACCGAGCTTCCCAATTCTTTTTGCAAGGTCTTTAGGCTCAGGCGATGGAACCCGGCAACCGAAGAATTCGTTGCCGTCTGGTAGCGATCGCGAACGAAGGCACTGACCTGCTGATAAAACTGCTGTTCCTCAATCGAGGGAATGATTTCTAAGGTATGTGCGGTACGATGGGTGGCAATAACTCCGGTGGTGCTTCGCCGATTCCTAATCATCACTCCGCGCAGTAGCCGGCGCAATTCATCCGGATTTTTTGGCTTCAAGGGATCTTTCGCCTCAATAAAGCGCCGTCGAAAGCCCTCTTTGGTGGCTAGATGGCCTGGAGACAAGAGCGTAATCAACGTAAACAACTCGTCGAGTCGATTTTCCACGGGAGTTGCCGTGAGCAACAAGATAAATTTCTTAGGCAGGCTGCTGATCAGACGATAAGCCAAAGTCTTATCGTTCTTCAGATGATGCGCCTCGTCCACGATGATTAAATCATAGGCGCTGGCCTTCACCCGATCAGCCCATTCGCTTCGCTTCAGGGTATCAATCGAAGCGATCAACCAAGGACATTCCGCAAACGGATCGGACGACTTTCGAAATACTTCGTCGTCGTGAGTGACAAAAGGCCAGTTAAACTTGCGCTGCAGTTCTTCGCGCCATTGCCCAACCAACGAAGAGGGGCACAAGATCAAAGCGCTTTTCACTAATCCGCGCAAGATATATTCCATCAGCACCATCGCCGCTTCAATCGTTTTCCCCAACCCGACCTCGTCGGCCAGCAAAGCACGCCCACGCATATCCTGTAGGACGCGCCTCACCGTATTCAGTTGATAATCAAACAAGGTCACCTCACGGACCACCTCGGGGGCCAGCAAAACATCAAATCCGGGCCGGCTCTGAAGCTTTAAAGCCGCCTGGCGCAATTCGAACCCGGATTCCGGCTCTTCGTTGGCCGCTACCACCTCAGCAAACAACAATCGCACGTCGTCATCCGTGACCCGCCCGTCATTGCTCCGTTCCGCGGCGGAGTACACAAACGTCGGGCGAAAACAAATTCGCAGCGGATCGCCCTGCACCACGTCCACTAGGTATGAACGTTCGCGGTCCGTTCCCATCCAGCGGCTAGAACGAATCGTAAACGCCTGATTAAGGAAATCCGCCTGACCGGGTATGGGCGTATCTCGAAGCCCCTCCAGGCTAACCACTTTCCGGCCTTCGCCAGCATATGCTGCCATGAGTTCCGCCACCGCCGGATTCCAAGGAATCAATCCAAGCTCTACCCACTCGCTTGAGATTTTCAGTTCAAATCCAGCACTTTCTTGAATAACAGCCGTAGCCATCTCGGTTATCCCTCCATCCCGTCCACTGACCTCTTTACCGATCGCAACCCCTCTTGATCGCAGTCCTCGTTTCCTGCCGACGACGATTCAAATAATGCATCGTCATCGCCAAACCAGAACATCAGACCTCCGCACGCTGACTCCACCTGAAGCCCACCATGCCGCGTTTCCGTGGGTGGCAACGGTCAATCCACTGATCCCTGATCCCTAACCCCTTCCCCCCAGTTGCATCCATTCTGGCCCGGAACCCCGAGAGTGTGCACTTTACGAGGCCACCCCAGCTATCGTTCCTCTTATAGCGGCCCCCCCGCCCCCACTGACGGATTGGCGACCCGAAATCCTCATTATAGGGTCAAGAGCTCGCGCACATCCTCTTCGCTGAGGGCACTTAAGGGATGGTCGTTAGCCTTTATCACCCGATCAATAAGATCTCGCTTTTTTTGCTGCAACTGATACATTTTTTCTTCGATCGTCCCTTTAGTAATCAGACGAATCACCTGCACCACGTTTTTTTGACCAATGCGGTGGGCCCGGTCGGCCGCTTGTTGTTCCACTGCCGGATTCCACCATAGATCGTACAGAATGACCGTATCCGCCCCGGTTAGATTTAACCCCGTGCCCCCTGCTTTTAAGGAAATCAAGAAGATGGGACGGCCTCCCTGGTTAAATTCTTCGGTCAACCCCAACCGTTCGTTCGGCGGTGTCTCGCCGTCCAAGTAGTAGTAAGGCCACTTGCGCTGTTCGAGTTCCCGGCGAATAATCGTCAGCATCGCCGTGAACTGAGAGAAGATGAGGAGCCGCTTTTGCGATGAGAGGGCTTCATCGACCAATTCTATCAACAAATCCAATTTTCCAGATTCTCCCTCATAGTTCTCCACAAACAGTTCAGGATGACAACAAATCTGGCGCAAACGAGTGATTCCCGCCAGAATCTTAAAGCGGCTGGCCTGAAAGCCGACCTGGTCCAGATCGCCCATCGTCTCATCGCGCAACTGGCTGAGATAACCTACATATAGCTTTCGTTGGTCATCGGTTAATTCCGACGTCTCGACGGTCTCAATTTTGTCGGGCAACTCGCGCAGGACGTCCTTTTTCAGACGGCGGAGCACAAACGGCCTCGTCCTCCTGGCGACCGTCTCGGGACTCATCCGCGTAAAAGCTGATTTATTGGGAAACAGCGCCGGAAACACGGCGTGAAAGATGGACCATAGATCATCCAGAGAGTTCTCCACGGGAGTTCCAGTTAAGGCAAACCGACGAGGACTGACCAAATCGGCGACATGTTGCGCCGTTTTGGTTGCGTGGTTTTTAATCGACTGCGCCTCGTCTGCAATCAAGGCATGAAATCGACGCTCCCCATACCACTGAATATCGCGGCGAAGCAAGGGATAAGAGGTAATCAGTACATCGTACTGATTCGCGTCGGCAAAAATCTTCTCCCGCTCGTCGGGTGTTCCACTCACGACCGCGACCTTGAGATTCGGACCAAATTGCTGAAACTCCCGTTCCCAGTTGTACATTAAAGAGGCTGGGCATACGATTAATGCAGGGTCTTCGAAAGGACCGGCCTCTCGTTCCGAGAGCAAGAAGGCGATGCTTTGAATCGTTTTCCCTAGCCCCATGTCATCAGCCAAGATGCCACCCAAGCCGTATTGAGACAATGTCTTCATCCACTGAAATCCCAGGCGTTGGTAGTCGCGAAGAATCGTTCGGACCGCCAACGGTACCGCTGCTTCCAAATTATCAGGGTGTTTTAAATTATCGATCCACTGACGCAGGCTGCGTCCCAACTTAACGTTGGATGTATCCCCAGCGCGATCGATGAGAGCCAGCGCTCGGGTTGCCGGCAAGCGCAACGCCCCTTCCCCTAACTCACGTCGATGCAAATCGAGGTCGCCAACCAGTTCCGCCAAATTCTGAAAGCTCTCGTCCTCGAGTGATACGAAGGCTCCATCGGCTAAACGATGGTATCTGCGCTTTTCCACCAACGAAGCTAATAGGTCGCGAATCTCTCGAGGATCCAAATCCTCTATTTCAAACGAAATCTCCAGCCAATCTAAGGTGGAATCCATATCCACGTGAGCCTTAGGGGTCACGGTACGTCCACGCAAGACGGGTTGTAAGGCGTCGGTCACATAGACCTCAATCGATTCCTCCAGGACAGAAAGCACCTCGTACACAAATCGAAAGATCTGGTCTTCGTCTTTAAGCGCAAAGATTCCCGAGTCCGATTGAAACCCGGATTGCTCCAAGATAGCCAATAATGCGTTCTCTTCCACACTCTTGCGAGCCACCAGGGGGCCATTGGAGGCCTTCATATCCGCTAAAGCATCGATCACTACCGCGCCATAGCGAAACTCAAGCCGCGCTTCTAATGTCTCTTGGCGCCAATCCAAATACAAGTGCGCCTTCAATGGGGCTTCCACAATCCGTTCTTGCAACTTGGACGCGATCTGAACTTCTCCGATGGCCCGGACGGCCGGCAATACTTGCTCAATGAACTTTTCTACATCGTCCGAAGGGACCCGCAGCGCGACCTCCTTTGAGGATTTGTCTAGCGCTTGTAGCGCCTCTAAGCCCCGGCCAATGCCGGGAGGGAGATGATAAAGCACGCCCGGGCCATAGGCCAACTCGTATTTCGCCAAGATCTGTAGGCCGGCCAAACCATCAACCGAAAACGTGTACTCATTGTCTCCACTCATGAACAATCTCGAGCGGATCGGCAATGGAGGCTCTGCTAACACCGTTGGCATTTGATTAAACATCAATGGAGCTTTAGCCAACCACGGCCAAATGCGTTTGAACGCCCATGGTGAGAGGTCGATGTAGCGTTGATACTCGCCCGGGGGTCCCACGCGACTGTGGTACCTGGCCTGGGTGGTCTGCATGAGTTGAGTTTCTTGGAGTGCCTTTAAGATGTTCCAATCATTCTGGTTAAACGTGTGCAGTCGGCAATCATAGGTGAAACTTTTAGCCATCCACATTGGTGCCCCATCCAAGTGTTCTCGCAAAAATCGGCCGAAATCTTTCACAATATAAGACCGTTTGGGCCCAATGCTGATGCCTACGACCAGAAGCGGCTCTGGGTCATAATAGTCCCTATGCAAAAACAAGTTGAATTGAACGTGAAGCATTGTGCGCTCGGACGACACTCTTAACCCGGATGACTGCTCCGAGGTAGCCGGCTCAAACTGGGATAAAAGATATCTGACTCGGTTTTTTTCCGCGGTAGTGATCTCCCCTAAAGGCTCGCTAGCCCCTTGGGGGTTGGCGGGGTTGCGACGGTCCCTAATCGCCAACCAAATCGCCACCATATGCGGGCACCATCCCCGCGCGTTATCTCGGTGGCAACTGCAATCTCCATCGATGTCGTTGTCGTCTGCCATCATAAACGCATAACAGTTCTCGCCTCCGTCGACCACGACGGCAGACCAGTCCCACTCTTCATCTCCCCTGGTTCTCGTCAAAGAGCTTACCTTTTGTTCACGCCATAACTTTTCCCCTGCCAGGTATATTTCCGGCCCGGATAACGCTTCCACCCGACGTAGCTCCATGAGACTCTGAGCCATCTACGAACACCCTCTCAACCGAGATCATACAAATAGTATAACCCATAAACTAGGTATTGTGGAGTTCTCGCTCAGCTGTTCCCCTATCTTGTGGCCCATCGACACAGGCATACTTTTGTTCGAGCATTCGCCAAGGGGAATAAAGGTCATTGCTAGCAGTAATTAGTGCATCCGGCCTTGGTTTTGGGACAAATCGCCTGGCTGCCATCAGCGGCTGGATAGTCTCCACTGAAGTTTCCTCGCCAACTTAGGCATTAGGAGACAAGTCGCCCATCGGGCCCTTGAAACCCCGATGCCACGGGACAACAACCAGTCCTGGAGATAGATTACTTCGGTGGAATACCTCGTTGGCTGCTCTCACCAGCCGTCATCATGGCAATGCACTCGTTTGGTGCCGAATTCTTCTACGCAGATCCAAGGTGCGCACCACCATCGGCAAGAAGCACGGTTCCGGTAGAAAAATCGTTTTGCGCCAAAAAGACGTAACATTCGGCCAGAGCTTCCGCTGTTCCCACATGACCCACGGGTAACCGCTGCGCGAGGTCTTGCCACAGAGCTTGTCGATCTTGCTCCGAGAGTCCCGCATAAATGGGCGTGTCCACAATCCCCGGCGAGACCGCATTTACCCGTATCGGTGCCAATTCCACTGCTAGCCCTCGAACCAGCCCTTCCAGGCCCGAGTTAATCGCAGCCAACACAAAGCCTCCCTTGGGAGGGTGCAGGGCGTACACCCCAGACGTGAAGGTTACCGACGATTGCGGGTTCAGGTATGGCAGGGCGGCTTTTAAGGTGCGATACTGCCCCCAAAACTTGCTGTCGAATGCAGCCAAGGCCTGGTCCATGGGCAGGGTGTCAAACGGGCCCATCGCTGCCTGGCCGGCGGTAACGACCAGATGATCGAAGGCTCCCACCGCGGCGAAGAACCTTTCCAGTTCATTATCCATCCGAAAATCTACTGGATGCGCGTCCACCGGACCGGGCAATGCCCGGATCGCTTCCGAAATTTTGGCGGACGAACGACTCCCAATAATCACTGACGCTGAAGACGACAAAAATGCTCGCGCCGTGGCCAACCCGATTCCCGACGTTCCTCCGATCACCACGACTCGCTTTCCTATGAGTGACATTAGCCAAAGCCTCCTCGCCATTCTCGGTCATCATTATACTGCCTAGACCGGCGTTCGAATGTCGAATTCCGCCACCTGCGGCACGCTCAGTCTACGCCATGGGCATCGTAGTCAGTCTTAGATATGACGATACCGGTACACCGCCAACGGGATAAACACGACCAAAATTCCTAAAGTCCACAGGCCCGACTGCCAAAGCCACGACCCTACCGGAACTCCCGTCACCAAATCGCGAACGGCATCGATGGTGACACTCACTGGTTGCACGTTGGCGAAGTCTTGGAGCCAAATCGGCATCGTCTTGACTGGAACAAAAGCCGAACTGGCAAACACCAAAGGAAAGATTGGCAAAAAGCCCGCAATTTGTGCGGTCTCTGGGTCCTTGACCATCAGACCAACGGCGGCAAACACCCAGGAAAACGCGTAGCCAAAGGCCACCACCAACACCATACCCACGATATTCTGCGCCGCGCTGCCGTGAAACCGAAAGCCCACCAAAAAGCCCACCAGCAACATTAAGACCACGACGAGAATATTGCGTGCCAGATCAGCGATGGTCCGTCCAGCCAAAACTGCTGAGCGGGACATCGGTAGTGCCCGAAAGCGGTCAATAATCCCCCCTTTCAGATCTTCCGAAAGGCCCACGGCCGTCGATGCGCCTCCGAAAAGGGATGTTTGAATGAAGATCCCAGGCAAAAGATAATCGACGTAATTCCCCCCAGGGGTTGCAATAGCGCCACCAAAGACGTATCGAAAAAGCAGAACAAACATAATCGGTTGAATGCCCGAAAAGACTAATAGCTGCGGAGTCCGCACCATATGGATCAAGTTGCGATAGGTAATTCCGACAATATCGCTCACTCCCAGCGATATCCTCTGACCAAAGTTTAAGCTTGAATGTTGCGACTTAGGCGCGACCATGGCGTGTCCCTCCTTGCTTGGGATTTTCTTCAGTTTCGCTTCCATCTCCTGCTGCATGCCCAGTCAAAGACAAAAACACATCATCGAGCGACGGCCGCCTAACCCCGATATCGTCAATCTCAATACCTGCCTCCACTAACAATTGCCCTGCCTCGACCACCACTCGGGCACCACCTTCGGTTCCCACCGTGACTAACCGCCGGGTCTCATCCAATCGGATTCGTCCCTCGCCCAAACGCTCCAACCACCGCGCGGCCTCTTTTAACTTCCTACTGTCGGCGACGACAACTTCCAGGACTGCTCCTCCGAGTTGTGTTTTCAACTCATCTCCGGTACCTTCAGCAATCACCTTGCCACCATCAATCACCGCAATGCGATGCGCTAAACGGTCGGCTTCTTCCAAATATTGGGTGGTCAAAAGGAGCGTAGTCCCATCGCGAACCAAGGCTTCGATGTACTGCCACAGTTCAATCCGGGTCCGCGGATCGAGCCCGGTGGTTGGTTCATCCAAAATTAACACCTCTGGTCGACCAACCAAACTCGCACCTAAATCGAGTCGCCTGCGCATTCCTCCCGAGTAGGTCTTTACCGGACGATCGCCGGCATTGGTCAATGAAAACCGCTCCAATACTTCTTCCGCACGATTTCTCCGTTCGATGCGACTGAGATGATATAGACGGCCCACGAGCTCCAAATTTTCACGCCCTGTGAGCAATTCATCAACCGCCGCATACTGCCCGGCTAAACCAATGATCGAACGAATGGCTTCCGCATCCTCGACGACATCGTATCCGGCCACCGTCGCCCGACCCGCGTCGGGCTTGAGCAACGTGCTCAGAATGCGAACCAAGGTTGTTTTGCCAGCACCGTTGGGCCCGAGCAAGCCTAGCACGGTCGCTCGTTCCACCCGAAGACTCACTCCAGCCAAAGCGCGGTTGGTTTTATACGATTTCTCAATCCCATCCACTTCAATTACCGCTTCTGCCATTTCGATGCCACCTTTACCCCAAAATCAACCTTCACCAACCCATTGTGCCATAAAGTCAAAAGCGATTTTCAAATCCCCGGCCTGAAACGCCGTTGCTCACGGCCTCGAGACCATGGCACTTTTTGCCTGAGAGCGATTAGAGGCCCGCACTCAAAACTCAAGCATACTCGGAGCCTCACGAGAAATAGACCGACGCGGATCGAAGTGGCAGAAAGGGCGTCAAAACCGCGAGGAAACGGCCCGAGCGCCTATTGCAGGGCTCCAAGCTTTTCGCCTTAAGAACGCCCGATGATGCGTGAAACCCAGCGTAAGATAAATCCCGTAACCTAGCTCTCTGCCGATTAGCCTTTTCTCATCTCATCACGGCTTTAACTTTAGACGCACCTCGTAGGTGGATGGTGTCGGTGGAAGATAGCCAGTCCCGGGATTAGGGTAATGAGTAATCCATTGCAAGATGATCGCGTGTCCGCCGGGCGCTGTGCGTCCCGCCAAACCCATGGCGGAATCTGCCATCAGAGGACCGATACCTATGCCTCCTGGCGCGATGACGAAAAGAGATTGCCGACTAGGGGTCGAGCTCTCTCCCAGCCAAAACGCTCCTCCGCGCAAAGGCCCGAGTGCGCTCGTAAACACTCGCTGGTAATCAATCACGTGATGGGACTGAAGGTCAATGTCCACCAAAGTATCCGTCCCTTGAACGACGACCGTCTGCCCTGACCAAACCGCATTGGTATAGGATCCGAGGGGCAACCCCACTTCCTTGGCTAACCCATACCCACGATGTTGACGGTTAAACGACCAGATGCCATTCGCATGGCCAGCATGAATCAGAAGAACATATCGTCCACCTGGCGAGAGGTAGGCGAGCGCGCCTTCGGGCACATGAGGACTCAGGTAATGGCCTGCCGTCTTTGGACGGTAAAGCCAAAGTCGGCCCGAGACATTGAGCAGCAGGGTTCCATCGAGGCTGGTGCTAGCGGTTCCGGAGATGGCCACGGGCGTAACCACACGCTCTCGATGCGCGGCCACGCCGACGACGTAAGGGCGAGCGCTTGGCCTCCCTACTTCCAACTGATAAAGGGTTCCCCCGCCCCAGACATAGCGTCCTGCCGGAAGAACAACACGCGCCGCCCCCAAGTGAAGAATCGGTGGAGATTTCGCCGTCGACAGCCAATCATGGGGGTTTTTGGGCGAAACCACACGCCCTAGGAGGGATGCTGGCACCACCCGGACCGAGGTAATATAGACCGCACCGACACGGCGAATCAGACCTGCTTTCGGCGCTGGCCCCTTCGTTCCAGTCGGAAACAGCCGTTCACTTAGGGGCCATTCCGATAAAGGATCGCCAATCGTTGAAGAAATAGGGGGGGACTCGGGCCTGCTCATGATTGGCGTCGAGTTCACCCCGAGCGGCGACAATGAGCCGGGGAAAACGGCGATTCCGCCTCCCGATAGTAGGAGAGTTCCCAGAAGCATTGCCGCCAAAAGTCCTACATGTCTAATCATGTTCGAAATCCCTGGTTAAAAAACCTCGTAAACCGTCGTTCGAGGTCACTGTCGGATGACAGCGCGGATCTCACAGGAGCCCCAGGACTCGCTGTAAAGCTCGTCGTCCGCTGGAGGGCTGCTCTCGCACTATTGAAAGAGAAT
>JAMCVM010000129.1 GCA_023475835.1 Bacillota bacterium
ACGCGTAGCGTGCTCGCCATCGAGGGTACGATCCCATATTGCGACGATTCAGTCTCTGGATTTGCGGGGGGCTCGCCGAAGGCTAGCCTTTTTTGTGGTGCACTGTCTAATTAGGCAGGGCCTCAGCACAATTGTCGTCGAGTCACACGATTTTCTTCTAGTGCTGCCATTGAAAGCTCGCCGATGCCTAGCACTTGTTCATTTTATTTTTTGGCGAGTCCTTACGCGCTGTTAGGAAATCATAGGGCGGATTCTTGGGGCCACTCGATCTCGCCGGCGCTACTGTACTTGTCAATCTCTCACCATCTCCAAGTAAAAAGTTGTTTTCCCGAGGCATTCTATTCATTCCTTTCTTGAGCGTCGTTTATAGCATGTCGCCTGACGGTATCTCGTGCGAGACTAGTGATTTGAGCCACTCTCCGTTGAGAGAATCCCGCTTGTAGCAAGTTCTGTGCCACCGTCAACCGAAGCGCCTTATCGCTGTGTCTAAGCAGACTATGAACGTCACTCTCTAATACCTCCAGAATTGGGCGTTCGTTAATTACGCTTTCTCGTCGAGCGTTGTTGACAAAACGACTAATGTCAGAAAATGAGGATCCCCCTAGCGCTATCGCCAATATGGAAATCCATTCGCCCCACGAATTTATGGTATCGTCCGCGTCGAACAAACCCTTGATAAAGGGTTCAATGACTTCTCGAGAGGGGACAGGAAATTCGATTATGCGATCAAAACGGCGCCAAATAGCAGGATCAAGGAGATCGGGATGATTGGTCGCAGCCAAGAGAAGTCCAGTGGCCGGCCACCTATCAATTGTTTGCAGCAAAACCGTAACTAATCGCTTCAACTCACCCACTTCGCTATCATCGCCTCGACGCTTAGCCACTGCATCAAATTCATCCAGAAGCAAAACTGACGGCGTTTCCTGACCGTATTGAATAACCGCTCGGATATTGTTTCCTGTTCTGCCCAGATAACTACTCATTACCGAAGCTAAATCCATAGTCACCAACGGTCGACCCAACTTAAACGACAACCATCGCGCTGCCAATGTCTTGCCCACCCCTGGTGGACCCACAAACAAGGCACTTTTGGTTGGTTCAATCCCACGTTGTAATAAATTGTCCATATGGACACGTTCTTGAACTATGGACAGTAATAATTCATTAACCGCAGTTGGCCAAGTCGGCTCTTTATCCATTACTACCCATTCGTTGCTAACTAACTCCATTCGGCTATCCATGTCTATCGGAAGTACTCCGGCAACATTGCCGCGCACAGGCTTGGTAGAGCTAAATTGAGCCAATAGATTGGTCACCACATGAGCCAGCTCTGGACTTGTTTTTGACAGAGAACTTAAAACTACGCTTTGCTAAAAGTGAAGCTTCCTGAGGCTTCCCTTCCAGTGCGAACCGAATCGCGTGGACATAATCAGAATAAATATCTCGCATCTAGACCACCTCCAAGCCGCAATGAATCGGGTAAAATTCCTCTTCATGGACTAGATTATATAATGTCTAACGATCTTAGTCCATCCGCTGCGAGATTTATTTTGGACCATACTGTCTATCTACCCGGTATTAAAGATCTGATACTGGCGCCGACCAGGTTTGAGTGCCTTGGTCTTCTTCATCAAGGAGTATGTTTCAATTCTTTAGTGCCGTATATAGAGCCGTTCGGGTTGCCGAAGGCTTATGCCGTCTTCGGTGCCAACCATGAATGAGGCGCTCCCCATATCCTCTTCAGGGATTGCAACGCCTGCCCGTCCGGCCTATCATAAGCCCCGTGATCGAGTAGAACGATTCTAAGGGGCTATGCATCCCCTAAAACACCCATCGGAGGATCCTACGGAACGCGGGGCACACGATCTTGCGCTCTTTCCGCCGTTAGGTGCAAGTATCCGCTGGCTCATATCCCTAGGATTGGATCCAATCACGGAACCCAGAATTCTAGGACCATCAACGTTTCTAGCCACCCAGGAGGGATAGTGCGTGAAAATCACTGATGTCAGGTGTGCTACCATTAAACAATATCCTGTGATCCGAGTCGTTACTGATGAGGGAATCGACGGGTTCAGCCAAGTAGAATTCTACAAGCCCTATGTGAAAGCGCAACTCCCCCTTTATCGCTCCATTCTTTTAGGTCAGAAGCCGACTGAAGTGGAACGAACGGTTCGCTCCATTCGCAAGCTAGGAGGATTCAAACCCTGGGGCAGTCTCGTCAGTGCCATTGAAGTGGCGCTTTGGGACATCGCTGGAAAGGCCGCAGGCCTTCCAATTCATCGCCTCCTAGGGGGAAAGCTTCGCGATCGGGTCCGAGTCTACAATACCGGCGGCGTTGGCTATGCGAGTCCAACGGAACTCAGACAGGGCAGCGAAGGATTTACCATCGCCAAGTATGCTACCGCCTACCACGGCGGAGAGTTCGAGAAACTAAGCGGGCACACCATCGGCGATTGGGACGGTGGCCCTGGGAGGGGCATCAACCGGGGACCGCTAACGGAGCGAGGATTGCAGCATCAGATTGAGAAGGTGTACGCGCTCAAGGAACAACTCGGGGACGGTATCGGACTCGCCATGGATTGTGGTCCAGGATGGACGTTAGCCGACGCCATCCGGTTTGCCAAAGCCCTGGAACCCCTGAATTTGATGTGGCTTGAGGATCTGATCACTGGCGACTATTCCCCATATACCAGCCCTGGATTGTATCGCGATTTAACCACCTCGACCACTACTCCGATCCATACCGGCGAACAAATTTACCTGCGTCAAAACTTCATGGACTTGATTGAGCATCGCGCCGTAGATGTCATCGGCCCCGACCCTCTGGACGTGGGGGGATTGGCGGAACTAAAGTGGATTGCCGAATACGCTGATTTGCACAGCATCTCAATCGCACCGCACGGCATTGGTGATGGGATTTTTGGATTGGCAGCCTTGATTCAAGTGTCATCCACCTTGCCGCAAAATTTTATCGCCTTCGAGTGCCCCCGGATTGATCCACCCTGGTATGACATCGTCCAAGGTCTGCCTTCGCCCGTCATTCAAGACGGCTTCGTGACAGTCGGGGACCAGCCAGGATTGGGCGTGGTGTTTAATGTCGAGGCCGCCAAGTCGTATTTGTCATCCGATGATCTCGATTTTTTCGATTAGTCTAATCTAGCCGATGCGCCCCAGGGATTCGTTCGACACCCCGGGCGCATCGGCCGCTTAACCGCCACCAGACCAATCCTTCGGGCATTCTCAAGGGAGTACAGGAGACTATCGACTTCACTGGTTGTGGTCGAGATCGAGGGCTTGAAGCGACCGTTGAACGCATCCCCCAAGCGTGACGCAATCGACCATGGTCGTGACGCATTTACCTCTAGTCAAACTCCATTCTGCATCTTATGCTAAAGCATGACGTATCTGATAACTGTGGTCATTAGAAGCACACAGTTCAGGATGGGAGGGCAGATCATGGCGGAAAAAAAACGTCTTCGCGTAGCAGTCGTGGGCACTGGGAACATTGGCCGGACCCACGCTAGGGTGTATCAAAACCATCCCCAAGTCGACCTAGTGGCAGTCTGCGACATCGTTGCCGAACGAGCCCAAGCCGCTGCGGCAGAGTTCGGTGCCCAAGCGTTCACCGATGTCAAAGACATGATAGCGGCCAATCTTCATTTAGATGCTGCCAGCGTGGCCACCAAGGGCGTGGAAAATGGCAGCGAGCATTATGCTCCCACCATGGCATTACTCCGAGCTGGCATCGCCGTGCTTGGAGAAAAACCTATTTCCAATCAAATTCCCGAGGCTGAGGAAATGGTGCGCTATGCTCACAGTCATGCCATTGTCTACGCTATCAATCTGAATCACCGGTTTACCCCAGCCGCACGGCGGGCCAAGGCCTGGATTGACGCCGGACGATTAGGCACGCTGCACATGGTGAACATGCGCATGTGGATTAACAATCCGGTGGAGTCGTCCCCGTGGTTTCATTTAAGGGCTTTGCATCCCCATTCTATTGACGTCTTGCGCTACTTTGGCGGAGAGATCGAACGCGTGGCCGCTTTCATGTTGAAAGGCGAGGGCCGCAGCATTTGGTCGAATACCCAAATGCTGTTGCAATTTCGTTCCGGAATCTTGGGCCATTTGGTGGGCAGTTACGATGCCGGTGGCAGTTATGGATTGGAACAGCTTGAAGTCGTGGGCTCCGAGGGACGCCTAGTGCTGGAAGAGGCGTGTGAACGTTTAACCTTTTATCCCCGTCGCAGTTTGGAAACGGAAAGTTATCAATACATCGGAGGCATGCGCTCGTTTAACGAGACCTTTAAAAGCCGGATTGACGCCTTTGTCGACCAACTCTTGGCGGGTGTTTCCGCCGAATCGATCGATGGGTCGGGACTCGATGCCTTGCGCGCGCAAAGGGTCATCGAAGCCGCGATTACGTCGTGGGAACAAGGTCACATTGTGACGCTACCGGTCAGCGCGGAAATATAGGGAGGCCATCATGGTAAAACTGGCAGTCAACTCGGTGTTGTTTCGTCGCTTTGATTTTGTTACCGCGGTCCGCCAACTCGCGATTGCCCATTACGACGGGGTCGAGATCGCCGCCATTCGAGGCATGTGCGAACATCTTGATCTCGACCACTGGAGCACCCAAGTTTCCGAGTATCGTTCCGTCATGGAAGGGGAAGGCCTGCAGTGGTTGGCGATGGAGGTCGGCTCCCCTGATCCAGACCGATTGCAGCGGGCGTTTGAAGCGGCTCATGCCTTAGGTATTCCCACCGTCACGATTGGTCCGGGAGGAAAGTCCGACGATCATGAAGAGTGGCCGAAACTCCTCGAACGGATGCAGCGTTTGGCCGATCTGGCGGAACACGCCGGAGTAAATTTGGCCGTCAAAGCCCACATTGGTCAGTCCATGTATAATACTCCGACGACGCTAGCGGTCTTGAATGCAGTCACCGCTCCTCACTTTGGAGTGGACCTCGATCCCAGTCACCTCTTTCGTTCCGGCGAAGATCCGGCCGAGGCGGCGCAGGCGGTGTTTGCCCGCATTCATCATGTGCACATTCGTGATTGTAAGCGCGGCGCTTCGGGCCCCGGACCGATTTGGGAGCAATGCTCAGGCCGGGGTGACATTGATCTCTTTCATTTTTGTCGCACTCTCGTCGCAAATGGCTACCATGGCGCGCTCACTTTAGAGATCATCGGGGCAAAAGATGAATCCTTAACCGAGTTGTCGATGCTCGCGGCCGAAAATCGGGGATATTTGAACGCGGTGTTGCGACGCGTGGAACAGGACGGACGATGACCTCTCGACCGAACCTCATCATCTTCGGGGTGGACACCCTGCGAGCCGACCACTTAAGCTTGTATGGCTATCCGCGCCTCACGTCTCCCCACCTGGACGCATTGGCCAAAGAGGGTGCAGTGTTTTTAGAACACTTCAGCCCCAGCATTCCCACGACCCCCGGCTACGCCTCCATGTTCACAGGGAAAGATTGCTTTGGCACCGGGGTAGTGGCATTGCGCCATGCCGGAGATTTGGCTCCGGGTACCGTCACGTTAGCCGAAGTATTAAAAGAGCAGGGCTATCGCAGTCTGTGTGTCGGATTTGAGAACAATCCGGCGGTGCGTGGGTTCGACCAATACCTGCAATATGAATCCTGGCATCCCGATGCCGAAACCGGTCGGGCGCCGAAGGCGGAAGCCCTCACGCGGGCGGTGCTACCGGAGTTAGAACGGTTTGCCCAAGGATCCACTCCCTTTTTTCTCTTTATGCGGCATATGGATCCCCACGCTCCGTATTTGCCGCCTCGGCCATTTGACCGCTTATTTTATGCCGGAGACGAGCACGATCCTCAGAACCACTCACTCGATCCCGTCTATGCTTTTCGGCCGTTTGCCGACTTTTTCAAGTCCTGGTTTCCTCCTCAGGTGACGGATTCCCACTACATCGATGCGCAATACGATGGAGCCATTGCCTATTTAGATCTCAATATCGCCGTCCTCTTGCAAGCCTTGCGCACTTTGGGTCTTTACGACAACAGCATCATCGTCGTCACTTCGGACCACGGGGAGTCGCTTTTCGAGCACGATTGCTACTATGACCACCACGGACTCTATGACACGAATCTTCGGGTGCCCTTAATTGTTCGCTATCCCACGGTGGTCCCGGCTGGATTTCGTGATGCCAGACCTTCTCAAGCCAAAGACGTCATGCCCACGCTGCTCGACCTGATGGGGGTTTCATCGTCCACCTTAGCCTTCGATGGGGCCAGCTTGGTTCCCCGTCTCGACCCGGAAGGGCCGGATCCCGTGGCGAGTGCAGATCTCTATCTGACCGAGGCCACCTGGATGCGAAAACACGGGTGGCGGACATCGGAATGGAAATTGATTGAAGCCTTAGAACCCGACTTCCATTTCAAGCCAAGGCTCGAGCTCTATGATCTTGTCCATGACCCTCAAGAGACTCAAAACCTCGCGGAAGAGCGCCCGGACGTCGTCAAGCGTCTTACCGCCAGGATGAACGCCCACATTGGTCGCCGCGAACGGGAAACGGGACGGCCCAATCCGGTGGCGATGGCCACCGGCTGGCATGGTCTTGCACGCGGTCCCTTTGTGACGAGCGAAGACGCCTACACCACCCTCCACATTGGCTCGATTGGGGCGGCACAGCAAATTCAAGATCGCGACCAGAAAGAGGAAAGCCCATGATCCCACAAATTCCCTGTGCTCAGGTCATGACCCCAAGCTTCCCTTTTGCCATCCGTCGAGAGTTGCACGATGCCGCCCATGCCCCCTCGTGGCATAGCCACGAGTTCATTGAGATGGTCTATGTGCAATCGGGCGAGGGCTACCATCTCTTCCAAGATGGGCGCTATCAGTTGGTGCCTGGTGACATTTTTTTCATCCATCCGGGCGAGCCTCATGCCTTTGATTTTCCTGATCGGGCGTCGGTATCGATTGTGAATTGCTTGTTTTTACCCGCCTTCTTGCCCGAGTCGCTCTGGCGCACTGTAGTTCCTTCCGACGCCCTCGACTATTTGTATGTTCATCCCTTTTTGCACTCGGATGAACGGTTTCGTCGCCTGGTCAATCTTACTGGGGTCGCTTGCGACTACGTACGCATCCTCTTAGAACAAATGCTGGCGGAATGGGCGGGAGGAACCGGGATGGGGACCGGACTGTTAAGAATTCAAATGCTCGAACTCTTGCTCCTGCTGTCTCGAGAATATGGTGACCAGCAGCCAGATTTTAACTCCCAGCCGTCGTCGACCCAAGACATGGTCAAACGGCTCTTAGGCTTTATCGCCCTGCATCTCGACCAAAAACTGAGCGTGGAAACCTTAGCCGAGCATTTTCATCTCAGCCGCCGCCACCTGGAGCGCCTGGTGCGTCAGGAAACTGGAAAGACCATTGTCGACCATATTCACAACATCCGCATAGCTCAAGCTCGCCGATTGCTGGAAGACTCCAATGAGACCGTGAGTCATATTGCAGAGCGCGTGGGGTATCAAGACCCCGCCTTTTTCAGCCGTCTGTTCTCCCGTCACGTCGGTCTCTCTCCCAGTCAATATCGGCGTGCGCGCATCCCCTACCCCTAGCCCCTATCCTCGAAAGGAGGACTCCCTCCCGTGCCCACTGCAACCTACCGTTGGGTCATTGCCGATGGCTTTCTCCCCGCCACCAGCCAAGGTGACCAAGTCAGTCACGAGTCGGTCTGCGTGCTCAATCTAAGCCGCGTTACCGCCCATCTCACTCTGACTTTGTATTACGAAGATGCTCCGCCCCAACCGGGGTTTCACGCCCAGTGCCCGGCTGAACGCTGCCATCATATTCGTTTGGACCGTCTGCGCGATCAGGAAGGTTCCCCGGTGCCACGGGGCTTAGCCTATGCCATTGTGGTCGAAAGTGATGTCGACGTCATCGTGCAGCATACTCGACTCGATACCAGCCAGCAGGCTTTGGCCTTGATGACCACCATGGCCCATCCTCTATAACGTGCGAGCCCCAATCGGAAAGGACCGCTGACATTGGCCAACCTGATCCTCCTCTCCTTAGATACGCTGCGCGCCGACCGTTTAGGATGCTATGGCTATCCCCAAGCCACCAGCCCCTATTTGGACCACATTGCCCATCAAGGTGTGCGCTTCCAGCGGGCGTATGCGACCGATATTCCCACGGAAGTGGCCCACACCGGGCTTTTTTCCGGCCGCTATGGCCATGCCAGCGGCATCGTCGCCCACGGCCATCCGTATCTAACGTTACCCGAGGCGATCTCGTGGTGGCCGGAACAACTGCGCAAGGCCGGTTGGACGACGGCTGCCGTCGATAACTTATATCAAATGAAACCCTGGTTTGCCCGCGGCTTTCGCTATTACACCAATATGGTCACAAGCCGACGTTGGATCGATGGCAGCGACGTGACCCGAGAAGCCATTGATTGGCTTCAGGGACACCGCGACCACCCGTTTTTTCTCTTCGTCCACTATTGGGACACTCATAGTCCCTATCTCCCGCCCGATCGCTATATTGAGCGGTTTTATCCCGCACACCGCGATCCGTTCGACCCTGCCCGGCGTGACATGGACCGCGCCTACAACCATTTAGCCTATCCGTTCTTCAAACGCCACCACTATGACCTCATGGGCGAAGTCACCGATCCTGAATATTTCAATGCGCGCTATGACGCGGAAGTTCGGTATCTCGATGACCAACTCCAAGCCCTTGACGCCGCGCTCCAGGATTTGGACATCATAGACGACACCTGGCTTATTCTCCTCGCCGATCACGGTGAAAGCTTTACGGAACACAATATCTTTTGGGATCATTGCGGTCTGTATGAAAACACCGTGCACATCCCGTTAATTATGCGGTGGCCCGCCCGCATCAACCCCGGGACCACGGTCTCCGACTTGGTCCAGCAAATCGACCTGGCACCGACGATTTTAGAAGGCCTCGGGCTTTTCATCCCCGACTTCATGGATGGCTATTCCTTGTGGCAGATCCTCGATGGGCAAGGAGCCTGGCCCCGGGACCGGGCTTACCTCAGCGAGTGCGCTTGGGAGGCCGCACGCGGCATTATACACCAGGATTTCAAGTTGATCACCACATTGGATTCTGGCGTCTATGAACGGGTTCCCCGCGAACTCTATCATCTCTCCGCAGATCCGCAAGAAGAGCACAATCTGATCGACGAGTTCCCAGAAATTGCGAAGCGCCTGGAGTCAGAACTGCAAACGTGGGTGCAACAATGGGGAGAGACTGACCCCATGCAAAGCATCATCGCGCAAGGCCTGCCGTTTGTTCGACGCATGGATCAGATCTTGCGAGAAGTCGGTCTCACCTGGTCCGAATGGAAACAAAACCCCTACCGCAGTAGATATGACCAAGCCCTGACCACATTCAAGGCGCAGCGCGAACCGTAAGCGAGGCTTCTCCGAATCACGCCCCAAGCGGCCTCAAAAGGACGGGCAGTGCGAGTGGCCATCGCGCCCCGTGCCATGGATAAACGGGAGGCGTTCCGAGGCTACTACGATGGGGATGAGATCGAGTCCTAGCCCGCGCGGCCGCGGGCAACTTCCTTGCGTCCTTCTGTTTTAGCCCACATTTGGCGCCAGGCTTTTCCAGCCATTGGGCTGTACGGGTTTCGGGGATCGGTACGGAAGAATTAGTGACTACCACCAGGATTGCCTCGTCTTTAGGATGGGTTGGAACGTCGTATCGGCGATGAGGGATTCGCAATCCAGCGCCTGACGATAGGCGCGTTGCTCGGGTGACGATTCGGGGAGCGTTAGTCAAGTTTGGTTGGTCGACTGGATTTTCAAGGGATGGATCTGGCTAGACGCCAAAGCGTCCAGGACCGTCGCGGGGGACCCATGGTGGCAACTTAAGGGAAACTTCTCGTTAGGGCAATATATAGTGGACCCAGAAATTCAGACAATCTAAGAGGCCTTCAAGTGTTACCCTGGATACTCGATGAAAATACAGGCTCTTACGCACTTTCTATTATTAAGAGTCGACGTCTTAACGATGTAGCAACCTAATAGTGCAGGTTTGCGATTATCTCCTCATGAAAATTAGGAGAACTGGTCAGAAAGTCAAGAGATGCTAGACAGATATTGCGTATTTCCCATAGTATCCACCATAAATAATCGGAAAACCACTAGATATCCTGTTCTTTATGGTTGTCTAGTTAGTTAGTTATACCCAAAAGTGCGTAAGAGCCGGGAAGGATACCAAATGTTGGCCTCTACGTCTAATTCTGTTTTTCACCTCTGGAAACACGACCGAATATTCCGCCGAGACTGTCTTTCGGCTAGTTGCCTAATCTGACATCATTGGGGCCCACAATACGGCTTCGACCCCAATCCCCTGGTAGATCGTGGTGCCGTTGGGCTCGTGCGTTTGCAGCATTTCTTGCGCATGTTGCACGATGCCACTCCATTTCAAGGGACCATCGATCGCGATCAGATACCGCTGCTGAACCATCCATCGCTCTAATCGCCGGTGGTGCACTAACCGTTTAATAGTGCCCGTGAGGATCGATTCCACCGCGCCCGGCGGAATCGGTTCCAACCCGTGGGCCACCGTATCCATGTGCGGCACACTGTTCCATTGTGGGAAAGCTGCTTAGAGCGTCGTCCATGATTTCGGTTCGATCAGCTGACGATTGCCCTCGCGGCGGGACGAGCACTGAGTTAAAAATAGCAGGACCCTGAAGACCACTTGCTGGGCGTCCGCCCGCAACGGACGCTGGTGACAAGCGGTCACCAAGGCCCGAAGATCGGCAAGCGTGGCAAAGGTGGGCATGCATCAGCCTGCTTAAAAAACCTACGATAATCTCTTTCGGCTTTTCTCGGCCCCTCACGGGACCCACAGTCTTCACAGGAGCCCCAGGACTCGCTGTAAAACTCGTCGTTTGCTCGGGGGTGGCTTCCACCCCATGGAGCCAGGACACGGTTCCCTCGCTCCCCGCCAAGGAGCCCGCACGAAGAAACGCGGGTTCACGCTCGAACCGTTCCGGTGTTCATCCGGTAGTACCCTCGCGGCCCGGGTGCTACCTGGCGCTCCATAGGATGCCCGGTCGCTCCTTTCGCCACGTGGTGGCGACAGGGAAATACGATGCTATGGTACCACCTCATCCACGCTAGTCACAGGGTTTATGAAAGCAGTTTAAACCTCCTTGGTGAAAAGGAAAAAGGGTGTGCAACGACGCGGTGGCAGACAGTATGCCGGCCGCTGGGTGTAGTAAGCGGCGCGACGATGGCCAGCAACGTCTCTCGAAAGGGGACGGTTCCACCAGTGGTAAGATTTGGGTTTTGGATCACGCCATGCCCATACGGGGTTTGCGTTAGAGCATGACGCTTCCCGGCGGTGCGCTCAAGGGTCTTTGGGCCATCATCCATTCGTCTCTTTGGCGTGGAACCTCACGGTGGCAGATCGGCCTGTACGATTCGGTGGATTTGTTGCGGTGGAAACATCCTTAACGCGTTACGTCACTCTCTACAACAGGAGATCGGGCCGCTACACGAACATGGCGCATGGGTATAAAAAGATCGAGCGAGGGCTCGAGGCGGTGAAACCCGAGGCGTTCGTAAAATGGCACGCGTGCCAAGTCCTTCGCTTGGACAAACACCCCCGCTAAACCGATGGTGTCGGCAAGTCGTTGGGCCCGTTGTAGGGCATCGGCGACCAAGGCGGACCCCAGTCCATGGCCCTGCAGGCTGGTCAACATTCCCATTCGTCCCAGCAAGGCCACCGGAACATCGGGGTACTTGGGATACCGTTTGGCCCATTCGGGAGGCAAATGCCCTAGCTGCACTGTGGCGGCCGATAAGGTATAAAACCCGAGCATCTCCAGGGGATGAGCCACGTTGACCAACGCGTACACGACGGTCACGCCACTCTTCATGTTTTGATAGGCGAACTGCCGAACCCAGCGGTCAATCATCAAATCGCCCGAGGTAAACGTGGCGCGATGATGATCTCGACGAAGTTTTTCGATCCGATACGGCCGGACCATTAGTTCTCCGATTCGATGAGCGCCTCGCGACGAAGCATCGCCTCGCGTAATCCATTCGACTGCAAGGGTGTCTCGTCGCTTAACAGGGCCACAAAATGACGGCTGACGTCATCACTGAGTTGAATCCGTTGCTGACGTACCAGCACGTCTTGGGCATGATGTTTCGCGGCCATAAGCACAAAATCTGAGAGACTCAACCCTTCGGCGGCAGCGGCGGCTTCAATGAGGCGTTTATCCTCGAGCCGTAGTCGTGTTTCGAGACGGGCCTGACGTTTGTCATGCATCGTGGCCACAGTATGCCCCCTTCCTGTTCATCATAACCATTGTACGGCACGGTGCCGAGTTTGGAAATGGCAGTGGTAATCAATGAGCGTATATATTCGGTGAAGTCGGTATGCACGGTGGGGATTCGTCGAAAATTTTCGAGGATTTTTTTGTGAAAAATGGGCCCATGGGGCTGAATTTTCTTTTAAAACCCTTACTTGCACAGTGGAGTTGTATCCTCTCCGCATTGAACCTTGTTAATCAAGCTTACGAACTCGATAATTTAAAGGGACTGAACGATAGCGACAATCCATTGGATCCAGTAAAAAACGTCCATGACCGCTTGAGAAAGTTCATCAATGCACACTCGGGAATCAACCAGGATAGTCCACAGGACTATCTTACCTTATTCGCATTCGTACGGAACCCTCCCTATGAAATGCTCGGAAAGGTTGAGCAAATAATGACTTTCGCTTTTCAAAACCCCAAAATCCTCCGTTATAGCGACCAATTTGGCTTAAATCAAGGGGTTGAGACTTCAATTATGTCCACTGTGCAAGTAAGGGTTTTTTTCTTTTTTGCTTGACGGATCATGAGCCGCAGAAAACGAACGGGGCCCTCTTGGAAGCGATCGCCCCATACCTCTTCGGAAGTAAATCTTCAGCCGTCCTTGGACGGCTCGACAGCGTGGGTTGATCTGAGTGTCCTGCGAGAGGCTATCGAAGATTTACCCTGGGCTTATGACTCCACCGTAAAGACAGTACTGCGCCTTCACATAGAAAATCGGAGCCTGAGAGGGGCCCTTGATGCCGCCAAAGCCAAACGGATCGAATTCGCTCACCTGTTCTATGGCCGCAAATCCGAAAAAAACGCCCCGTTCCAGCTCCTACGGTAGAAACTGTCGCCACGGAAACGGAGGAATCTACCGCACCATCGGCGATGGAACGGATTCCTGCCGATTTCTTACTGCCCGAGGAACCCCGACCTGAGTCTCGTCGGCGGGGGCAGCAACCTGGAA
>JAMCVM010000118.1 GCA_023475835.1 Bacillota bacterium
GAGGGAATCACGTCCTCGCTCGATGGGGCGAGAGCCACCCCCGAGCAGACGAATCCTGTGAGGTCTGCGGACTCCGTACGGAGTCGAAAAAAGCCGAAAGAGATTATTGTAGGTGTTTTTAACCAGGAGAGATCACTATGCCGTGGAACAGAAACGGATGGCTAACAGCCATTCTGACCGGACTGGCTTTGGGGGCCATGGTGGGAACGGGTGTGGTCTATGCCCAGACGACTGGAAAGGTGCCAGCCAACATGAAAACAATGCGGGTTCAGCAGCAGGTGATAATCAATGCGATAGTCGAACACAATCTCGTCCAACTGGCTCTTGCCCATCGACTGATATCGGTGCCGACGGGTAGGGCACTTGGCTAGCGGCATGGAGGTTTCCGCTTGGTATGGTGCTGGAACGAATGGGTTCGGCATCGGCTATACCCCCTCCCCATGCTTCGGTACGCCAAGACTCCTTAAACAAGCAACCACTTGGTGCGGGCGTCTATCAGTCGATGCGCAAGAGCCCATCGCGTCGAGAATGTCCAGCGTATTATTTCGGCAACATTTTTATAGAACCACCATTGGACAAATTGACTCTGTTTTCGATTTATTGTTAATGAGTCAATTCTTAATACCAGAAAGTGCGTAAGAGCCATTTCTGATATAACTAATTTACTAGACAACCATAAAGAACCGGAATATCGAGTATTGTTCCCATTCTTTATGGTTGACACTACGGGAAATACGCAATATCTATCTATCGTCTCTTGACTTTCTGACGAGTTTCCCTAATTTTCATGAGGGGATAATCGCAAGCCCACACTATTAGGTTGCTACATCGTTATGACGTCGACTCTTAATAACAGAAAGTGCTTAAGAGCTCCCAATCTGACCAACCGTACAGGTCGAAAAATTGTTCTGCAATGGATCCCGTCAGAACGTGCCCCGGGTTAGCCGATCCCCACGCCGAAATTTGCGAGCATCGCGTGCGACCACGCCATCGATTGCGGGTTCAATCGCTAATCAACGGGTGCGGTCGGAGATTATGGACGTATGCGTTTCAGCGATTGAGGTCTAGCAGAAATTTCCTAGGAATGAAGGTCGCAATAGGCCCAAAGGTTTCCTGGAAAAAATGGACCCATCGGCGCGCAGTATCTATCGTGGTTGCTGTCAAAAACCAAAATATAGAAAATAAAACGGAGTGCGGTTGGGCGGCTCGTTGTCTTATCCTAGGCTCCCGGTGCGAAACCCGACCCATCGTCTTTTAAAGATCGCACCCGCGCGGATTTCAGAGAGCGGCCTGTTAGAATTTATGCACCCGGTCTCTAGGATCAAACAGCCATGACAACGAGCTTGGCTGAGAGCCTGGGAAATCGCTTGCGGCGCAACCTTTTCGGGGACGAACTCGGGGCCTGCGACGCGGGCCAATTGGGGTCGCTCCAGGGGCGGCCCCGAGAATAACCACGTCGACCAAAATAGAGGGCTGTGATACGATGTGAGCACATTTTTTCAGCATTCGATTGATAGAGAAGGGAGAATAAGAAGGTGGCAAGTGACACCCCTGAGCGTGATCGGCGCGCGACCCGACGGGTAATTGCCACAATCACTGTTTTGGTGGTGGTTGGTGTGATCGTCGCTATCTTGCTGGACCACGGGATTGGCCTTACGAAGGGGATTCCCAAGGGGCTAAACGACCCCATTCGGGCGGCGCTGGTGTTAGTCGTGGGCGGGGCGATCTCCATCGTGCTGGAGCGGAAGCTATTGAAAGCCCCGCAGACGCCGTCCTCTCCGCTGCATCGAATGACGTCGCTTCGTTTTGGCATGCGCCTCATGCTCTATCTAGCCATATTGTTAGCGTTGCTCGCCGCGTTTGGGGTGGGACTCTCCTCCTTGGTGTTTGGCGGGGCGTTCGTTACGGTGATCATCGGCATGGCTGGGCAGACATTGTTTGGCAATTTATTGGCGGGGATTGGCATCGTTTTCTTTCATCCCTTTCAAATTGGAGAGCATATTTCTTTCGTGACTGATCAGTACCCGATGATGTCATCCACCTTTCCCCACGAGAGCGGAAGGCCAGGATATCGGGGGACCGTCGTCGATATGAATTTGATGTATACCCACCTCTTTACGGATGATGGGGTAGCGATGATGGTGCCCAATGGGATCATTATCCAGGCGGCGATTGAGAATTTGAGCCGCATTCAGGCGCTTCAAGTGCGTTTGCGCTTTGATGTGGACATGACCCTAGCAGCAGACGTTTTAACCGCAAGGGCGCAGGCGGCTCTACGCGATCTCGGCTCCAAAGTGCGGGCCGAGGTGGTAGACATCGGTCTAGAGAGTTATGGCGTGGCCGTTCAAGTATTAGCGTCAGCCGATGCCAATCCCGACCAGATCCGTCATCAGATGGCGCTGAGGTTATTGCCAATTCTCATCGAACTCAAGCAAAGCGCACGATCTGAGGGTTAAAGGAGCAGGAGCGATCGTGGATCAGTCATCGAGGTGGACCGTGATAAGCAATTAAGGCGATTACCGAAGCCCGGTTCATGATACCATAGAGCCAATTGATAGCGGGAGGGCACGAAACGTGAGCCAAGTCAAGTCGATGCTGTATCCCTTGATACACTTTTATGATGCCTTGGGAGGCCGGTTCGCTGATTTATCGCGGCCGCAATTGCGTTTGATGATGAAACTCACCGGAGACCCCCCGACTATTTCTGAATTAGCCGAGAGCCTCAACATTTCATCGCCTGGGGTGACCCAGATGATTGACAAGCTGCAGAGCAAGGGCTACGTGGAACGTCAAAGTCAGGAAAAAGATCAAAGACTGGTTCGGGTGAAGGTGACGCAGGGAGGTCGAGGGGCTTTGAATTTAGCCTTGGCGTCTTTTGAAGAACGCGTCGAGGAAGTGTTGCGTCCCCTCAGCCGAGACGAAAAAGACCAGCTGTTAGCGTTGTTTCTGAAAATTGAAAAGCGCATGTCCGATCCATCTGAGCGATGACCCCGTCATGTAGCCGGTATACGCGGGCGGAGTCGGCATGGATGCTCCCAGCGACTCGCCACGCCCATAGCGGTCGGGTTTTTGGGCAGGATCGACTCAGGCGTCATGGCTGTGGAGGTCGCCCGGGACCTGAGAGCACAGGGATGGATTGCACCGGAGGTCTGAGCGCTACTCATGGCTGGCGGTTTGAGTGGTGCCGGACTAAGCCGTTTAGGTAGGGATCTTCTGCAGGGAACGATACCCCAGTGTGGTTTCTCATGGTGAAGGGGGTGTCCGAGGGCATGAGAAAAGTGCCTGATGCGTCCCCGCAGAATGCGTCGTTGGAAGACATCGGGCGGCTTCAATAAGCTCGAGGCAGGAAGGGACGTGGGTCTCTCAAGACTTCTATTGACCGGCGCTTGATTCGAAATCCGTCCGAATCTTGGCCCAATGCAAGCCGCGCTGCGGGCAGAACCCAACCATGGTATCTGAACTGCTTCTGCCCAAACGAGGTGGACAACGATAAGCTGGTTATGAGGGTTATGAGGGAAGAGTTCGATAGGTCACCGTGACCGCGAGGACCTCTTGATTGGCTCCCGGTTGGGGAGGATTAATTCCTAACGAAGCAGAGCTATAGCCGAGAGATTGACTCGGCAAATCACCTGCCCCCTCCTCGATAGAAACCACAGTTCCCAGCTTTCGGTGATCAGCGCTGGCAATGAAGGCGGCCGTCCGAGCCGAATTTTGCACCGCGCTGGCATAGCCAGCCGCGACCGCAGCGGCCGTCGCCTTCATCGTTGACGACGGACTATTGACAAAAATGTTTTGCACCGCAGGATTATCAGTCACCTCCGTTTTGTCGGCAACCGTAGCCAACTGAGTCATGGATCGAAAGTTTACTTGCAAGGTTGTGCTCACTTGCCAAGAACCGTCTTGATTATTCAGACTCGGTTGTCCTTGCTGCGTGATGGCATTCGCCTTGACGCCAGCCTTTTCCATGCGCGTGGTGACCTTTGCCATAGCTTGCTGAACCAAACTCATGGAAGCCTTGATGGTCTCGGTCGTTTCTTGGAAATTAATTTGCAATTGCAGCGGCGTAGAGGCACTATTGGCGGTCATGTTGACCAGGGCAAAGCCGACGGTCGTCAAACGCGCGCTCAAATCCGCAGCTTTCAAAGTCGGTGCTCGCAGTCCCACCGTGGCGAGAACGGCTACTGCCGCGCCAACTCCTACCACCCAACGAGTGTGGCTCTCGATTACCGACATGAGTTCTCAGCTTCCTTTCGCCCCGTAATATGAAAGTCTTAACGGACTTCTTAGATTTAACTCCGCTACCTCAGGTTAGGTTTCACGTTTCGAAAATTTCCTTTTATCGCAATCCTATCTTTATCATTTAAAGCATAGGAAGACTTGTGCGGGCACCTTGAAAGCGTTATCGGCTTCTTCTTTCATCCATCGAACAGGTCTCTTTGATAGATGCATGGGAATCTTTTGACCAGATAGGGGGATTGCAATTGCTCCGCGAGGACTTAGGCAACGCTTACGCGTTGCCGACCGAGTGCTACCCTGGACCCCATCGGGGTTTTGGCGCTACCCACGGCGGAGAGACCACCGGAGTGAGTGCCTTATCGGGTCCGGGGACGGCCATACCCACTCTGACTCAGGGGCATTGGCGGTCAGCGCTGCTGCCGGTTAGCTGATCCGACCCGGAATGGAGGCGGACAAGGTGAGGGCGAAATCGGAACGATATCGGCTTTGACGTTCTGCCTGACCGGATCGCTTGGGTATTGGAGGGCCCACGGTCCAAATCCATTGGGCTCATGGGGGTCATCGTTTTGCCGACCGTTGGGCGTCTTGGTTGGGGGGTGCGGTTCTTCATGCCTCCGGTGGTCAACCGGGGTTCTTCCGGCGCCCGTCAAGCGTTCAGCGCGAGTTTCGTGAGCGACCAGCCATCCGGCCGGCCCAGAAGAGGGGAAATGCGGCGTCACCCACTCTTGGCTCCGCCCACTTTGGGAGAACTGACATTCGGGGGAGGGCTTCCCCAGCGGTCAGGGCTGGCGTCAAGCTAGGCTTGGGCCTCGGGTTCCCGAGACGGATGCCCGATTCGCCCAAAACGGACCGAAAGCCGCCTAAACCCGGTCGCGCTTAATCGGCCACCAGGTCCGAGTAGCGGCCCGCCTGGAATCGAAAATGATCTCCGGTCCACCACAGGAGGTGGGTGCCGAGATTGTCCATCAGTTCTCGATCATGGCTGACCAAAATCACCGCCCCCGGATACCCGCTCAATAAATTTTCTAATTCTCGACGCATGGCGATATCCAGATGGTTGGTAGGCTCGTCTAAAATCAGGGCGGTAGCCGAAGTCATGAGCGCAAATAGAAGGGCGAGGCGCGAACGTTCGCCTCCGGACCACGAATCTAAACGATGACTTAAAAGCTCGGGCGATAAGCCAAAGCGCGCGCCCAAATAATAGACGGTTTCTCGGTCCATCCCTTCCTCATGGGCTAATTCCATTCCCGTGGGCTCGGACGGCAAAAACGTCGCCGCCTCTTGATCATAATAGCTGAGGCTGGCTCCGGGGTGCCAGATGACGCCGGGATGGTTGGCCACCAAGGCATGCAGCAGAGTGGTTTTACCACATCCGTTGGGCCCTTGAATGCACAGCCGGGCCTTGGCCGGGACCTTAAACGTTATCGGCGGCCAAACGCGATCGCCGCGGACCAAAGGCAGATTATCGACGGTTAATGCGGTCAAGCCTTTAGCGGCTTGGCCGGCGTGGGTCAAATGGGGATTGGGCGCGGACTGAGGCACCCTGGCGCCCGGGGCTTGGCGCTCTAAGCGGTCGATGGCATGCAGGCGACTTTTCGCTTGGGTAGCGCGGTTGCCGGCTCGGTAGCGATCCACATAGGCCAAAAGCCGGGCGTGTTCCTCTTGGTAGCGCTGCCACGCTCGGGCCTGGTCTTTTAAGCGCTCTTCGCGGAGCGCCAGATAATGGTGATAGCCGCCAGAGATCATCCAGAAAAACCCGTCTTCCCAGGTCATCACTCGCGTTGCCGATCGGTCTAAAAAACGGCGGTCATGGGAACTAAACAGGACCAGTCCAGGAAATTGGGCCAACGTGGCTTCCAGCCATTGCATGGCTTGAATGTCGAGGTGGTTGGTGGGTTCGTCCAAGAGCCAAAGATCGGCGCCAGACAAGATGACCGAGACTAGGGCGAGACGATGACGTTCACCGCCTGAGAGCGTGTCGACCGAATCGCCAAAACGAGATTCATCCAGTCCTGCACCCATCAGGGCCTGGCGTACGCGAGCGTCCCATTCATACCCACCCTGGTCTTGAAATGCTTGCTGAACTACGGCGTAGCGGGCCAGAACAGAATCAAAGTCTTGCACCTCGGGATCGGCCATCTTGCCTTCCAAGTGATTGAGTTCTGTTTCCAACTTGGCTAAGGTTTGATGACTGTTGGCGGCCACCTCATAGACCGTACCTGCAGGAAGACGGTGCAACTGGTCCAAGACGGCTACGGTAAAATCCTCCGAATTTTCGATGCGGCCCGATTCTGCTGCCAGGGTTCCGGCTAACGTCCGAAAAAGCGTCGTCTTGCCCATGCCGTTGGGGCCAATGACGGCGACTCGGTCGCCGGGGTCCAGACGGAATGTAGCCGCTGCCACCAAGGTTCGTTCAGCTACCATGAGCTTTAGATCTTGTACGCGCATCCAAGCCAAAACTAAAAACCTCGCGATCTGCGTTGGGCGGACCGTCCTTCCATGGCCCGTCGGCGGTGATGGTTGCCAACGCTCTTCGATTATAGCGAATTTCACCCTGGTCGGAAGGGAGAACGGCGGGAGAACGGAAGGAGGGAGGTTTTTGCTCGGCGCCAGCGTCGGCTCTTGTGACAGTCGCTCGGCAAACGGTGGGGGCCAGAGATTTCATTAATTCACTTACGAATATGCCGATCGCGTGATACCATGAGCACATGGTCGTATGGATCAATTCGGACTCAAGGAGGGAGATACGATGGCCAAGGAACTGCAACCGTATTCCTGGCGGGGATGGCAGTCGTTAAGTCATGTGGCTAGACGGCTTATTGCGGCCCGGTTTCTACGCAGCATAGCCCAAGGCGCTTTAGGGGTTGATTTCACCCTATATTTGGCGGCCCGGCACTGGAGCGCGGCCGAGGTAGGTCTGCTGTTGATGGCCGGGGGACTGGCAGGCGCCGGCCTCAGCCTTTTGGTGGGAACGGTCAGCGATCGGGTCGGGCGCCGAGTCTTCTTATTGGTGTACGAAATCGGACTCATTTTAGGCACAATGGCCATCATATTTTTTCCCGCGGCCTGGATATTAGTGGTGACGGCGGCAGTTTTTGGTTTTGGCCGAGGGGCCAATGGGTCATCGGGACCGTTTGCCCCCGCAGAACAGGCATGGTTAGCGCAGGCCGTGCCTGGACAGCGGCGGGGGAGTATTTTTAGTTTCAATGCCGGCCTGCAATTTTGGGGAATGGGCTTCGGCTCGCTGTTGGCTGGAATATTGCCCCGCCTCGTTCCCGGAATCTCTGGACCTGACAGTTATGTACCCGTGTTCGCGCTGAATTTGGCCATGGCCATCGTCAATCTCTTGCAAATTGCCAGTCTTCGAGAAGAACGGCAGATGGCACCAACGCCTCAAAATTCGGATCAGGGCCGGGCTGATGAGGCTAAGGTGCATCATCGGGAAAACCGAGCCTTGATGTTGTTAACCGGAGTGAATATGGTGAATTCTCTAGGCATCGGGTTAGTCGCCCCGTTACTCCCTTATTGGTTTCATCTGAAGTTTGGCGTGGGCGCAGGAGCCATCGGTTCGGTCTACGCGCTGTCGTTTTTTCTGACCGGAATTTCATCGCTCATGGTGGGCAAGCTGTCAGAGAGAGTGGGGCTGATTCGTTCCATCGTTTTACCTCGACTGCTCGGCGTGGTTCTTCTCATTGCCATTCCGTTCATGCCTGCCTTCGGCTACGCGGCCGTGCTCTATGTGGCCCGCTCCATTGTCAATCGAGGATCGGTGGGGGCTCGCCAAGCCTTTAGCGTAGGGCTGGTTCGCGACCACCGGCGAGGGCTGGCCAGCAGTCTGAACGCGGTCTCTTGGAGTCTTCCGGCGGCGTTAGGGCCAGCCATCGGGGGATGGCTGATTGGTACCGGGTCACTGACGCTTCCCTTCGCATTGGCCGCAGGGCTGCAATTGAGTTATGCCATTTTGTTTCCAACGCTGATGAGCCAGTACGAACCCGATCGTAAGAGTCCAGCCGTGGCAGTGTCGAATCGGGGCGGGCAGGGTTCGGGGTAGGCGGCGGATTGAAAAAAATTAGATTAGGGGCTCGACCTTCTTCGGCAAAACGGATACCATACATACGAGGATTCCTTTAACCCCAGTCCCGCGAGGCTGGGAAGGAGCATCGGCTCTGCTCTAGCCTTGCGGCTAGAGCTTTCTTTGTGAAAAGAGGGTGGTCAGGTGCCAGAAATCTTAGATGGAGCAGCCATCAAACGAGCGTTGGTCCGCATTGGCCACGAGATTTTAGAGCGCAATCACGGAGTTTCTAATTTGGCCCTCGTGGGGGTGCGGCGAAGGGGGGTGCCGTTGGCTCAGAGAATCGCCGCTGCTATCGAATCCATCGAAGGCCGGCGGCCTCCGGTGTGGTCCGTGGACATTGGGTTATATCGCGATGATTTGTCTAGCCGCCCGTTTCCGGTGGTCGAAAAGAGTCAAATGGATGGACAAGTCGATGGCAAGACGGTGGTGCTGGTCGATGACGTGCTTTATACCGGGCGTACGGTCAGGGCGGCCATGGATGCTCTTTCAGACTATGGTCGGCCGTCCGCGATTCAACTGGCAGTTCTCATTGACCGAGGCCATCGAGAACTGCCGATCCGCCCGGACTTTGTGGGAAAGAATGTTCCGACGGCGCGTCGAGAAGAGATTCAGGTGAAAGTCGCTGAACTCGACGGAATAGACGGCGTCTGGTTGCAAAAAGCGTCAAATCCCCAGGATTCCGGCCGAAGCGGATAGCTGGGGCGCAATGCGAGTTCTGGGTAAGAACAGACGGGAAACACCGAGGAGGGACCTCTGCGATGGATCTGATCAGCCTAAACGACTGGTCTGACGATGATTTGATCGCCCTATTGGACTTAGCCAGCGCGATGAAGGCGGTCATCCGTCGGCCTATCAAAAAAGTGCCGACTCTTCGCGGCAAGGCCGTGGCCAATGTGTTTTTTGAAGCCAGCACGCGAACTCGCAACTCATTTGAACTGGCCGGCAAATATTTAGGAGCGGATGTGATTAACTTTCAGGGGTCTGGTTCGAGTATCGAAAAGGGAGAGACTCTCTGGGATACGGTAAGAACCCTGCAAGCCATGCGCTTGGATGCGGTGGTTGTGCGTCATGGGGCATCGGGCGTACCCCAGGTGATGGCCGAGCACTTGGAAGTACCGGTGATTAACGCCGGTGACGGCACCCATCATCACCCCACCCAAGGCTTGCTCGATGTCATGACCGTACGCGAGCGCTTTGGACATGTTGAGGGTCTCACGGTAGCGATTGTTGGGGACGTACTGCATAGTCGCGTGGCACGTTCGGATATTGAAGGCTTCGTCCGTCTGGGGGCCAAGATTCGACTGGTAGGACCGCCCAGCCTAATGCCATCCGGGCTCGAAAGTCAGCATGTCGCAGTGTACGCTGATTTAAAAGATGGATTGGCTGGGGTCGACGTGATTCAAGTCTTGCGCATCCAAAAAGAGCGCCAGCAAAGCGGCCAAATTCCGTCATTGCGGGAGTATCACGATCGCTGGGGGCTGACCCAGGCGGCTTTACACTGGGCGCAGCCTAAGGTTTTGGTGCTCCATCCCGGCCCGCAAAATCGGGGAGTAGAGATTGACAGCCAAGTGATGGAAGATCCGGTCCACTCGGCGATTTTGGATCAAGTGGAAAATGGGGTGGCGGTACGGATGGCCGTGCTCTATCGGCTGATTGGTGGAGAGGGGGTATCGGCATGAGCCAGGATGCAACCGACTGGATTCGTCTCGAGGGGGTTCGGGTGATCGACCCTTTTCGTGGCCAGGACCAGGAGGGTGACGTGTTAGTCGGTGACGGCACCTTTCAAGAACCGACCCTCTCGCCGCGTTCGCGAGTTCGCACCATGTCGGGCCGCGGGCTTTGGCTGGTCCCGCGCTTGACCGACATGCATGTGCATTTTCGCGCACCGGGACAGGAATGGAAAGAAGATTTTCAATCGGGTTCGATGGCGGCGGCCCATGGCGGGTTTTCGGTAGTGGCGACGATGGCCAATACCGATCCAGTGGTGGATTCGGTGAGTTTAATCCAATGGCAAAAGGCAGAGGCTCAGGCCTTGGGGTTAGTCGAGGTCGTACCCATCGGAGCCGTCACCAAAGGGCTTGGGGGCGAAGAACTGGCCGAATTGTGGACCATGGAGCAAGGCGGAGCGGGCGGCTTTTCCGACGATGGTCGGCCGGTGGCCTCAAGCGCTTTGATGCGAGCGGCGCTGAGCTACTCCAGCACCATGCGCCATCCTATTATTCAACATGCCGAAGACTTGGAACTGAGTCATCTAGGCGTGATGCACGAAGGCGACGTCTCGGGCCGCCTGGGCTTAACCGGGATCCCTCTGGAGGCAGAATCGGCCATGGTCTGGCGGGATGTGCAATTGGCCGCGCTGACCAACGGGAGACTGCATATCGCCCACATTTCTAGTCTAGGAGCCTTGGAAGCGCTTGCGTGGGCCAAATCCCGCGGGCTCAAAGTGACGGCCGAAGTCGCTCCACACCATCTCTTCTTTACGGATGCGAGGGTGGATTCTCCGGCGTATGACACGGCGACTAAAGTGAACCCGCCGCTTCGGCCCGACAATGTTCGCCAAGCATTGCTGGCCGCCTTGAAAACGGGCTTAATCGACGCGGTGGCTTCGGATCATGCGCCTCATCATGCCGACGAGAAGGACCGCCCCTATGCCCAAGCGGCTTTTGGCATCTCGGGACTAGAGACGTCGTTGGCCGCTATGATCACGATAGGATTGGGGGAAGCCGAAATGACCCCTTTGGCTCTTTTTGAGCGAATGACCAGAGCGCCTCATCGGATTTTGGGGATGGACTATGGGGGAGTCGTCGCCGGTGCGCGCGCAGATTTTGCGCTGATTGATCCGAAAGCGCGTTGGAGAGTGGAGCCGGCTGGGTGGTATTCTAAAGGCAAAAATTCACCGTGGATGGGTACGGAACTGACCGGACGAGTGATTTCGACCATGTATGGTGGGCATTGGACCCTGCAAGAAGGTGAGGTGGTACGATGCGTGCAGCTCTAATTTTTAAAGATGGTACGACGTTCTCAGGCCGAATGATTGGCAAGGAGTCGCCGATTGCCGGTGAAGTCGTCTTCAATACCAGCATGACCGGGTATCAGGAGATATTGACCGATCCTTCCTATGCGGGCCAATTGGTGGTCTTAACCTACCCCTTGATTGGCAACTACGGGACCTTTGCCGAAGCCGCGGAGTCGTTGTTCCCTTGGGCTGAGGCCTTGATCGCCCATCGTGTCAGTCATCACCCTTCGCATTTAGGGACGATCTGGGACGTGGACCACTACCTGCGTCAATATCAAAAGCCGGGATTAGTGGATGTCGATACCCGGGCTTTAACCCGATATTTGCGGGAGCACGGCACTCAGACCGCGGTGTTGGTGCCTGAAAACGTTCCTGAACCGGCGTGGCGGCGGCAACTGGCTGACGTCAATTTGCGAGACACGGTCCTTCGGGTGACGACGCCTTCGACCTTTTCCATCCCGGGAAGCGGTCCGCATGTGGTCATTGTAGATTATGGCGCCAAAAACTCGATTGTTAAGGCACTACTTGAGCGCGGGACGCATGTGAGCGTTGTGCCAGCCACGACCACCGCGAAGGAATTGGATGCCTTGAATCCCGATGGCGTGGTTTTATCCAACGGCCCCGGGAATCCGAAAGACGTGCCCGAACTGCTGCCCCTGGTGCGTCACACCATTGACGCCTATCCTACCCTGGGGATTTGCCTAGGCCACCAGTTGATTGCGTTGGCCGAAGGCGCGTCGACCTACGCTTTAAAATTTGGCCATCACGGGGGCAACCATCCGTTGCGCGATGAAGTGAGCGGAAAGATCATGATTACCGCCCAAAACCATGGGTATGCGGTTGACCCCGAGGCTATCGAGGATCGCTACCGGGTCCGGCTGCGTCATTTGCATGACCATACCGTGGAGGGGCTGGAACATCGGAGCCGACCGGTGTTGTCGGTACAACACCATCCCGAGGCGGGGCCGGGACCGCTGGATTCGTTGTATCTCTTCGATCAATTTGTGGGCTGGTTAAGCGCCGATCGCACCTAGGGGCCTGGTGCAAAACTCTGGAAATCGTCTTTCCGGGAACGCAACCATGCGGGTTTCAGAGCTCAGAACATGGCTTTTTGCGAGTTATGCATCAGCTCTCTAGGAGTTCCTGCATTTGGGATCGGGGCGTAAAGCCAGCGAGAAACCCGCGATTAACCACCATTGAAATTAGGAGGAACGGCTCGTGCCAAGACGTCAGGATATCAAAAAAGTGTTGGTGATTGGCTCGGGACCGATTGTGATTGGTCAAGCCGCAGAGTTTGATTACGCCGGCACTCAAGCCTGCCGGGCTCTACAAGAAGAAGGCGTGAAGGTGGTGTTGGTCAATAGCAACCCAGCCACGATTATGACCGATTTATCGGTCGCCGATACGGTGTATATCGAGCCGATGACGGTTTCATTCTTGGCCTACGTGTTGGGGAAAGAACGGCCCGATGGGCTCTTGCCTACCTTAGGCGGACAAATGGGTTTGAACTTGGCTTCGGAGCTTGCGCGTGCCGGCATTTTGACGGATTTGGGAGTCGAGATTTTAGGGACTCCCTTGACAGCCATTGAACAGGCCGAAGATCGGGAAGCCTTTCGTCGCTTGATGTTAGCGCTCGGCCATCCCATTCCTCCCAGCCGGAGTGTGACGGCCGTCGAAGAGGGATTAGCCTTCGCTGCCGAAATTGGCTATCCCTTGGTGCTAAGGCCGGCCTATACCTTGGGCGGGAGCGGTGGAGGATTTGTCTTCAATGATCGAGAAATGGCCGAACGGCTGCCCCACGCCCTGGCTCTAAGCCCTATCGGCCAAGTCCTCGTCGAAGAGTCTATCGCCGGCTGGAAGGAAATCGAATACGAAGTGATTCGCGATGGCCGGGGCAACGCCATTACCGTGTGCAACATGGAAAACTTTGACCC
>JAMCVM010000146.1 GCA_023475835.1 Bacillota bacterium
TCGTTCTTGATGGCGAGCAACACGTTATCGAGAGATTCGAAATGTGAAACGGAGGGCGACTCCCATCGGTTGTGCATCCGAAGTTGCCAGAACTAGTTTTGTCCCGACCACTAATCCACGTAATCTCTAAAGTACGGGGTCAAACGGCCGGCACCAGCATGTTGTTCCCCGCTTGAAGAAAGCCACTTCGTTGTGACTGGCGTTTGGTTGTCGACCGTTGGGAAAACCCTCAGCGAGCCGATCACCGCCTAATGCATATACGCCCCCGTATGTTCACGAACCTTGCTCCCAAAGAGTCTCACTGAACGATCGGTAGTCCCGCATCGGTGGGAGAAAACATTTTGGTTGGCTGTAACCTTATGCGCGATAGCGGCGTTAATATAGGAAAAGGTCGCCTCGTCCGGTACCTGTCCCAGTACTGAGGTCTACGTTGGACACGGGTTTTATTTGGAGAGGACGTTTTATGAGCAGGAGATCGATGAAGACCTGCGTTCGCATTGGTCGAGCAGTGCTTTTGGGGAGTGTCATCCCGCTTGTAGCCGTGTGTACGCTATTGGGAGGGAGTGTGGACGCTACGTTGAGACCGAGTAGTACGGTGAAGATGAATCCGACCAAGGGTCAACCTAAGACTGTGATGGAGCATGTCTTGGGCATGCGCGTCGCGGTGCCCAGCGCGTGGCACAAACGGGTCACGCGATATTCCAACGGGAAAGGGGTAGCCCTCTTCTCAGGCCCCTTGGGAGGGTCTCTAGAACTTGCGGTGACACTGCCCTTGGGGGGAGCCCAAAGCTGGGCACCGCTCGTTGGTTACACAGCGGACAATCTGACCGGATTTCACCCCTATGAGGCGGTTTTCCGTCAGCAGACGTCCCATCACATCACCTACGTCGCCCAAGTAATAGTGTCTGGAGGATCAGACGTGAGCCTGTCCCTTCAAGTTCCCCGCCAAGATGCGGCCTTGGCCGCCCGCATCTATGAGAGTTGGCGGCACTCCCCGCGCCTGACCCCCTCAATGGCCGTGCATAGGATGGAACACATGAAGACCTCCAATTCCGCGAGTATGCTCCCGAACGGTGAAGCATGGTATCTGGCCGGAGGCAGCCACAATGGGGTCCTACAAGCGTGGTATTTATTCCATACCGAGGACGCGGGAAAACGGTGGCGGTTATTAAATTATACCAACAAACCGCAGCGTTGCACCGACCGGACTTGCTTCTTTCCCAATCGAGCGACGCCTGCGTCCATACGCTTTCTTTCTACCCGCGTAGGCGTCATCGCACAGCCCGCGGCCTACGGTCATTCGGTGTTCATCTACCGGAGTACCGACGGGGGTCAAAGCTGGACGGCACAGCGCCTCGCGTTGAATGCGATGGCGCAAACCACGGCGGCACCACGGATTGCGGTGACCTCGGGGACGGTTACCTTCTCTGTACTCATGCTAGGCAAGCCCGCCGAGGTCTTTATCAGTCGAAACCACGCCATTAGTTGGCGTTTGAATCGGCCAACGTAATATTTCGACGACCGCAAGCGGTCTTTGCTGTCGTTTGACCTCATATGGCTTCCGCGTCGGATATGGGATTAACGCCCCCGTTACGGCCTCAAATCGCTCTGAGTACAAGTACAGCGAAGTCTCTTTTAGAGGGGTAACTGTGTGGATACGGACGTCCAAGTGTTTCCACCATTGGTCGTTTTCCATAGGGGAGTTGACGAGGAAGTCGTAGTCGCCCAGCCCTGAGTGGTCGTAACAAAGTCGATAGCGGTCCAATGGGGAAGATGGCGATGCTGAGCGATCGGTGTCCAGCTTGATCCGCCGTCCGTCGTGCGGTAGAGACGATAGTCAGCGAGTACCCAACCATCCCGAATTCCAACAAAACTCCAACTGCTGGTTCCGGAACCTGCGTTGAATAACGCGGTCGTTGGCCGCCAAGTTTGTCCCCCGTTGGTCGTGCGTTCAAAGAGCACTTCATGCGGCGCGTAATTTCCGCCGGTTACCCATCCGACGTTAGGAGACCGAAACGTCACCCCATTTTTCTCAAACTCTGCGGTCAAGCCCTGCGGCTCAGAACGCCAGACGGGATGTGTCGGAAATACACTGGAGCGAAGGGCCGTCCAGTGGGTACCACCATCGGTGGTATGGAGGATTACGGCGGATTCAATGGTCATTGCTGGTGCCAAGTCGGTCAGAATCCACCCGACTCGCGGAGTCAGCAGTTGAATCGCCATCGGCGGTTCATTGCGCGAGTACGGGATTCGGAGACGGCATGCCAGGTCTGTCCCGCATTGTTGGTCCACTCGTACTGAGCGGTAAATGGGGCGACATTTCCTGTTTCGACAATGATCCCGGCATTGTGGGTATCGAGTCCGACGAGCAGCACGAAAGCTCCACTGGGAATGCGCGGGTCCAGCACTTGCCAGGTCTGCCCGCTATCGGTCGTGCGCACCAGAGGCTGGTCGGCCACCGCCCAGCCGACTTGTGGCGTGACCATGTGCAATTGGGCTAGCAGATTATGCTGTTGGGCCAATACGGTATTCGTGTGCATGCCCGCACTCGGCATCCATTGCCAACCGCTGGTGACAGCTACAGTGCTGCCTGCTAGCACTCCAGCTGCCAGGCACGACATCCATCGGGTTTGCATCCTGAGCTACTCCTTATCCTATCGACCAGGATTCGTTCAACCGAACCTACGGTGCCACGGGCCATCAGTCGCTCAACCCGCAAGTGCCGCATGGCCCAACGCTCAAGCCTTCTTTTAAAGAGATCTCGGACCCGATTATGACGCGTGGTAGGGAATCAGCAGCGATATCGGCGGTCCGCTCAAACCCAATACGTGATTGGGGACCCCAAGCCCGCGATAGCCCTTCATCGGAACGACTTCCTGTGGCTGGAGGGTCTGTCGACCGTTGATCAGGTTGATGGCCATGTACTGGCCTGCCGACGGACGTTTTGTTCCCGACAGTACCGGAGGCTCAGAGGCCATTCACCTCGAGCTAGGTGGAAAGAGAATGTTTCCCCCTAGGGATTGCGGTGCGTTGCGACCGCTTTGAAATAACGTCCCCCAGATGATTTAAAAATAACCTCGTTAGTTGGGTTGGTGCCTAGCCGCTGGAACACGGTAAAGTCGCCGGATATCTGTCCATGATACGCGACACTGCCCAGTTTCTTGCCAATGGCCTTGGCGTCTACGGAAGCGGTCAGTTTATAAAGCGCATTGTTCCAACCCAACACTGCGCCGATTAGAGGTTGAGGGGCCGTCAAGGTAGGCAGGGTAACACGTCGCCAAGAGACCGCCATGCCCCCGGTTACTACGGGATTCGTGGCCGACGCGTGGTCGTTGGTCACATACGATAGCACTCTGCCGCGCATCCAATCAATACTCGTGATGGCGGTACGGCCTCCATCTTGGAGCCGCACCGCATAAATTCCAGGATAGGGCGGCAAATAATAGGCGTGCAACAAATGGACCACGGGAATTGCGGCTTTTTCGGCCATCGCCAGCGACCGACCGGTCACCTCAAACGTCCAATCGCCTTCCATCCAGTCCAACTGGACTTGCGTGGCTTTTTGATAACGAACGGCATGGATGCCGTCGCCGAGGTTGACCGTGCCCCGCTCCAACGTGGCGGGGCCACCCGCCCAGAGCGGGTTATGGCGCTCTAATGCGCTGAGATAGTTCGGAGCCCCTTGGGGTGGAATGGAATGGGCGAGGCGGACCGCACCAAACTGGGCTACGTTGCCGCCAGGCATCCGTTCCGATACGATTGCCGCATTATTGACGTGTAAGGGCTGCCGGGTATCCCACACCGTCACTTGATAAGCGTCAGGCCGGGCTGCGGTCGTTGCGGTCAGATAACCCGATGAGCGGGAGGGCAAGAGCGTGGGCGCGTCTAACGCCAGGCTCGTATGCCCGGCGATGGTCTTCATGGCTTGCACCATAGTTGGATTGAAGGCCGTCGGGATCGACGGTGCCGCGAAGTCGGCACCGGTAGCGAAAATCACGGCTGCCACCGCCGATATACCGATGACCACGCTCGATTTTGGTAACATCAAAGGAAAACCTCCTTAGGATCTCATGAGCCTTATAGGCCTCCTATGATATCAACGCCACCGGCGACTGTTTGGTTTCATGTTTTTCAGAACCATTGTCTTCATGGGTTAGGGCACACTCCTGCCCGTTAACGCCACAAGCCTGGGAATGGTTAAATCCGGGCTTGTGGCATATACGCCCCCGATAATGCCATAACGATGGACGGTAGTAAACAGGCTTAGCATGTTAGTCTTCAAAAGTCTGAGCGAAATAGAGGAATTACTAGTGATTAAAGTGAATGTAAAAATTGTTCCATAAAATTTGAGTGCAGGGAGGAATGATTTGTGAAACGTTTATCCACGCTTGGAAGTTTCGCTTCGGTCTTATGTTTAGCAGGTTCAATAGCGTTGGCTGTTCCGATAACGGAAGCCGCAACGGTCGGAACACCTACCGCGCAGTTGTCGGCTATCTCGATTGCTAATGTGCCGACGACTGGTGCTGCCTTAGGCACCCTTTCGTCGGTTGTAAGTCAGACTTCGACGGGCCTGACAACGATTACGTCTCCAGTGACCATTCAAAGTGCCGCCGTGAACGGATCCGACCTGAGTTTGACGGGGACGGTCAATGCCATCCCGTTTGCGCTGAGCGGCCCGTTGTATCAAGGTGCTGCTCCAGGAACCATCGAGGGGTCGTTGACTGATGCGACTGGACATTTTGTGATTTTGCGGTGCGAAATCGTGAATCAGCCTGCTACAGGCATGTGGTTGACGTCGACAGCGGCTACCGCACAGGTTCCGTATTTGGGTTTATATCTCGAACAAGCCGGAACGCGCAATATCACGTTCATTGAAGCCCCAGCCGCGACGATTCTAGGCACTTCAGTGGTCAATTCTATCGAATCGACGTATGAAACGTATCCTGTGGCTCCCAAAGCGGACAGTCTGTGGTTGGAACGTATGATGCTCCCCAACACGGTACAAACAACATCATCCCCTGTGTCGAACACGGTAAGTCCGGCTGGTGATAGTACAACGAGTCAAATAAAGACCTATTCATCAACATATCAATTTGCCGGTTCGACGTTTACGGATACGATTAAAGACAATATTGGCGTGACCTATCCACCGGATACGTCCGCTAGTGGTTCAGCTCTCGCCCAAGTTCGCGTGACGTATACGCACATCTCTGAGAGTAATGGAACGCAACTGGATGAAACTGGCTATCAACTAGGAGGACATGGCCCTCTTGGCGTAAAACTCACGGTTCCTGATGGAAAGTCACAACGTATGAAATCGGCTATTCTTGCAGGAAACGGCAACGTTCATGGATCATGGAGCGTTAGTGCGGGTTATAGTGTTTCCTGGGAAGGCTTTGGAGCGGATATTTCGTATACTCCGGGCGGAACGGGAACGTTTAGTAGCGGATTGACTTGGGATGCTCCAACGGGGGGCACATACTTAGCCTACATGAAAACACCGTCTTCTGGCGAATACCTGAACACGGATGGCCAATATCTAGGGGTAACCTTTTATGATCCTCGCTATAATGCAGATGGCCCAGCCGAGGACGTGACCGATCGAGCGGATTTTGTCTATGATCTGTATAACACGCTCTATGATGGGTCCGGGTACAATTTTGGGACAAAAGATCCTTATCTCACATACACCACGTATGTCGAATAGGAGGACTGAACCATTTTATTAGAGTAAGACATGTTCGATTTGATCTGAGTGCATCGAATGGGGCATCCGATTAACGCGGACCAAATGACTCCCCTGAACAATCGCGCTCAGTCATTTGGTCCACGTTAACCGAAATGGCTTTAAGGGATTTCATGCTGATAAACGGGTTTCTCGTGCCAGATTGTCTGTAGCAGGGAGAACTACTACAGAATCGGGAGTCGAGACGACGACGGTTGACAGATCCTGCCGATGCCGATGAGGGAAAGAAGGTGACATCGCATGGTATTTTCACGATCACCCCGTGCTAAAGTTCCTGTCGTGATTATCGGGGGATTGGTGGTGGCTACGTGCGCTGTCTTGATACTGTTAATCCGTCACGATCGGACGATAGCGGTCAATCGTACGGTGTTCAATGCTTTACATAACGCGTTAGTTTCCTTTAATGCTTGCGGACCTCGTCTCAAGACGGTGCAGGAAACTGTCGTACGCCATCATGCCACTCCCGAGAACCCTCCAGTGATTCGTTATTACGCCAATGCCAACCCCACCGAGGCGGTCCAATGGATCAATGAGACGAGTTTGTTTTGGTTGAATCAAAATCTCCCATCGACCGTGCCGGTTCGGCTTCGTACATTTCGTGCGTGGCTCGTCGTCCCTAATTCGTTAGGAGCGGAGGCAGCGACGCAGTATGTGCAGTTCCCTTGGGGTCTAGGCACTTCATACGTTAGTGCCAGCATCGTACCAACCGCATACCATGTCCAAGGGCCCTCGACGTTACTCGTGTGTCTAGGGCCACCAAGCGCGTTTCCTTCGTAGAACTCTTCACCCGGTGGACCTTGCAAATCGGGTTTACGTCGCCTTGCTAGCAAAAGGATGACGTAGAGTCCGAGGTCGAGAAAAATGTTGACCGCAAAAGCTTCTTTAACAATTGCCGAACAATGTGATGGTTGCGTCTTTTTAAAGTCGAGCATGCCATTTGCGCACTTCTGCCCATTAACGCACTAAGTGCTGGCGCACATACGCCCCCGTGACCGCATCAATCAACCGACTGGTTTGACAGCCCCGTGCAGTACGGAGACCATCAGCGGATCTTCGGTACCCCATATGGACTCGATGAAAATCTTTGGTATCGGGTCGGTAACCTTTCGACGCTTTCGCGCGTTATGCTCTTTGGCGACAATCTAGAGAGGTGGAACGGTTGATGACACGACGGGCTTTGGTAGCTTCGGCAATGGCTTTGACGGTGGCGGGGTTGGTAGGTTTCACTGTGAAAGCGTCTATAAACACGACGGCCACCCCACAGGTCCCCATCCCGCTCGCGTTCAGTGAGGGCATTTTACTCAAGCAACATGCCGTTCCCATAAAGTTGCCGGAAACGGTTAGCTTCTTCAATAACCGCGAGGTTATGGGTATCGTCGCTCAAGATGCCGCACCCAAGCTTTCGTTGGGCCTCCTCGATTTAGCACGCTATGACGCCAAAAGTTTAGGGACGGTTTCGTCGTTTCCGCCGTCTATCAAGAATCCCGGCTTTTTCGCCATGATTACCGATGGATCCGCCAGTATGGCGTACCAGTTTCCTCTGGTACGCGAGAAATCTACCACCGCCAATGGATTCGCGTTCATCGGGACGCCGACGAAATACGTCGACCTACCCCCAAGTTCTTCCCAGGTGCGCCTGTCGTCTCAGGTGATGGGCTCCTGGTACGCTGGGGCCCAAGGCGCGAATGGGTACCCGTCATCGTATCTGTTGGTGTGGCAAAAAGGGCCTACGACCTACGCGGTATGGGCTCAAGTACCCGTCGGCATGGCCTTAAATAGCGTCTCCAGTACGGTACTGGCTCTGGCCCGCAGTACCGCGATCGCGCCGGTGATCACCCACGTCGAGCGTGCGAGTCTTTCTGGCCGCTATTTCAACAACGTGGGGTCCCAGGGCAAGACTGCCGGTAATCTGGTGCAACAAACCTTGTCTCTGGCACCGATAGGAACTCCCGGGTATCGGAGCAAAGACGGGGTAGACTATAAGCTTCAGAGCCAATCGATGCCCGTTGCGGTCACTGCGCCCCCACACTACACCTCTACAACCTTGCACCCGTTTCCCGGATTACAATCGGTTCGGGGAGCGCTCGACGCCGTGAAGACGATTCCTGTGCGCCTACCGACGATCACCCCGTATCTTTCGGAATCGTTCTGGCCCCGTCTCTCGTATCGAGTCGACGCCCATGGATATTTTGTTGATATGCGTACCTCGGACGCTAAGGTCCCTCCGAACACTCCCTATGCCGTGAGTCCGGCGGGACTGGCGGGTTGGCAAGGTACCATTGCAGGCGGGAACCTGGTTCAACTCGCGAACTACGACTATGTGTCGGCTGATGGCCCGACCACCGCCCCTACCGTGTCGATGACCCAATTCCTTCAACCATCGTGGGTTTCTGGGCACGACGATCAGGGGGTCTATCGCGGGTGGGTGATCTTGCCCGATGGCGTACGGGCGTTAGTACTCTCGGCGCTGGCCGGCGACGGGGCCCACACCTTCGTCGCATTCCACGTGAACGGCGTCCCGTACGGGGTCGGCGATTACCATAATATTAATCAAGCGGTGGAAATGGCAGCCAGTATGACAGTAGTGCCGAAATAGCGGAGTTGGCGCTGTAATCACGCGTGGAGAATCGAGTGAGTAAACTCGTTAGTTAGTACACACTGCTGCCCGTTAATGCATCAGCAGGTAATTCCAGGAGGAATTTCTTGTGAAACATTCGCCCTTATTAACGTCTTAGAGGCCTTGCAATTATCAAGACAATATTTGTCAATTCGGTAACCATTACTTACTGGGACACGTTATATTAATCGTCATGTTTTTAGTCGTCTCACTTGTTTTACAAGGAGGAGATCATATCATGTCGACTACTTACGCAGACAGCGGTGAACCAATCAACACCGCGATGTACAACGCCGTCGTGCAGTATCAAGGTCAAGACCCCAAGGGGTGGGTGAGGGCGATATTTATATACGCGTGACGATAACGGAACATCTCCTGAGGCAGGATTGACCTACTATAGTGGTAATGCGGAAAACGCGTTTTTCAATACTCATCAACTGCGATTGTTACCCATTGCGGGACAAGGTGTGACGGCGGACAATGCGACCGACTATACTGCCGGACACGATGATGCTCAATCGAATCTTCAGGCGGTCCTAAAGACCTTCGGTGAAAACATGACGTTGTTCTACGAATCCGACGGTGCCTATTATTGTGCGTTCTTGTTGGATTGCGAACCTGCGCCTGACGTGTTCACGGACTACTTGCATGGATGGTTGAAAGGGATGGAAGCCGGGATCACCGATGCGTTTGGGAATATGCTCTATGGTTGGACGGGTATCTATGGTTGCCAGGATACCTGTACGGTCTGGAACTCCATGGTTGACTGTGCCAATAACTAGGGTATTCGGCCCAAGTTTTTGGATGTTGCACACTACGTAAATTCTACTGCTATTCCCGCCACCTGGAACGAATCCGACACGAGTCTCAACGAGGGTACTTGCAAGATTGCCGTGCGCCAAGTTACTGACATCTGGCAGTATTATGGTCATGCTTCGGTCGATGACGGGAAGTATTTCGTGGACTTAGACTTAGTGAATCCCAACATTGATTTTCACACGGCGGTCGGTCAATACAGTCCGATACCTCCGTCTTCGTAATCGGCATTTCTACGCGAGTAAACGGTGTGCGTATGCACACCGTTTACTCATTGTGTTTAAAAAATCATAGGGTAGTTATGGCTTTGGAGAAAATGGGTTAACGGTGATGATGTCACGGCAGGTGTCCAAGTCGTCCAATGAACACCACCTGAGGTGGTCATCCAGATATGCGTTATGCCGTTCTTGTTCGTTTTCCACACCCAGCCCATCTGTGCGTTGATAAAGTCCATTCCCGATGCGTGTGCTAGAAATCGGTCGGCACTGCGATACGTCCAGGTACGAGCTCCGTTGGTGTAACGCCAAAGTCTGCCCTCGGCTATTGCCCATGCGGTCGTGCTGCCAAGGGTTTGCATTCCCCAGGTGTCGGAACTCGATAAAGCGTTGGGAACCGTGGAGGACGCGGCGGTCCAGTGCTGACCTTGATCGTTCGTGCGCAAGACTACGAGTCCATTGGTTCTCGATCGATAGGCGGCTAATAGCCCCTGGGAGCCGACGAAAGTGGGTAGCAATCCCATGGGTTCCAACCCGGCTTGCTGAATCAAGGAAACGGAGTGCCAAGTGTTGCCACTGGTCGTGGACCGCTTCAGGACGAAGCCGGTCCCCGCAAGGCCTGGCTCATTGATGATGGCCCATCCCGTGGTTGCATTGCGAAACATCACCGTGGGCAGCGTAGGCATCGCCGTTTTGGCGATGCCTTCACGGTGCCACGACTGGCCGCCATTGTCCGTTTTCCATAGATCCAGGCCCCATTCTATCCAGCCCTGGTATCCGTTCAAGAAGTCGATGCCTGTCAATGTAGCACTGGGGGATTTTGCGAGCGCGGAAAACGTGTGCGTGTGCTCGATCCACCGTCGGCCACCATCGCCCGTAGACCACAGATGCACAGTGCCCGACGGTTGCTGAGGGCCTTCAGCAATCCAGGCGGAGGTCGCAGACACAAAATCCCACACGACATTCACCTTGCCGGATTGCTGGTTCTCGTGAACGAGGAGTCCTGGCGGAGTTACCACGGCCCATATCCGTCCGTGGTCCGTGGTCCGCAGAAAGTCGTGGCCGTTGAATGCCCAACCTATGGTAGCATCCACCATGGTTAACACACTAGACGTCGGTTCTTGCGCACTGAAAGTGACCGCCGTACCGAGGGGTGGGGCTGCTGCCCACGCCAGAGGGGGCAGTGCCAATCCGGGAGCAGCCCCCATTAGCACGACCACGGCGATTGTACGCCAGCGAACACGCGATCTCAAGCCTCGCGGCGACATATCTTTGAGTTTCTGCATAATGGATCACTCCTTCTCAGGATATAACGCCGAAGGCGTTGCCCTGGTTATGGAGTCCCGCCAACAAAACGCAGATTTCTCACGGTATCATATCCACATAACGGTAAAGAGGTGGAATTATTGGTGTCGTGGCACGTGACTTTTATGACATGTTCGTGCTTACCCAAAGCTAAAATCCAAGACTGAAGAACAAATCACTCTCCGAAAAAGCCTCGTAACAGCTGAGAGCAATGCTTCTCATCGACTCCACCTTGCAGATAGTTGGTACAAGCCCCCTTCGGCTCGGGTGGCCATCGACGAAAGTTAAAATATTTTGTCGTAAACTCGAATTATCCGAATGCTAATAACCCCGACCGTAGTCCTAAGAATGCCATAGTGCGCACTTCTGCCCGTTAACGCTTCAACCAGTAAGGTGTCGACTTCCCAGCTTACGGCGTATACGCCCCCGTTAAGGACTCAAAACTTAATCGTAACCTAGAAAATCATTAGAGCTATGTGTTTGGGCCCAATTCGAGAATGCGAATTACCTGTTCATCCCGTGATCTCTAGCAAGCATCGAATGGCCCAATTTCTGTTGTCTCTCGGGTCGATGTCGGTCATCGCTCGGATAGATTGGCCTTCGTAAAAGCCGATGTGCTTCCAGCCACCTGGGTGATCGGTCTGCTCCAATCGTTCCCGGTGATAGTAAAGACTGCGGATTACGCCTTTCATGGGCGGGTTTTTTCGTTCCGTGTGCCACTCGTGCCAGAGTTTCCCGTGAAACGCTACGAGCGATTCCTGCACAGGGGCCCCCTGGCGAATGGCGAGCCCAACATGAACGGGGCCGTGATGAAGATCTCCAAACGCTCCAAACACCGTGACCTCCTCGGGCCATTGCGGTTGCGGTATCCAGTCCCCCACGATTTCCACTTCGTCATTGGATACCACGGAGATCTGGGGGACTTCTGGCTGCGTTTCGGGAATGGCATCCAGATACGCATAGATCATCCATTCCACGAACTGGCCAACTTTGATCTCGTGGCCACAACATTTTTGCTCTGTGTCTTGGATCCACACCGGCAGTATCATGATCTCGCTCCTTATGCGGTCGAATCGTCTAGGATCCCGTCCATAAATCAAAATCGCCAACGCCCACACCGCGACATATGAGATTATGGTTCCTCTATATGTTGTGGTCGATACTGGCCAAAATCGAATAAATGGACAAGATCCTAGGTGGCAGGCATTCATCGTACGGTCCATCGGCCCGGTTCAGGATTAGCTTATCGTGTAGAATCCGTAATTGACCCAATACGGCACAATGCTAGTCTTCGGGACGCCATGCCATGTTTCGACCTTGTAGTTTCCCGCAACCGGATATCCTGTCCACACCGATCCGGACCCTTTGTAATTGTTTCCGGTCGCGTTCCCCGAGTTGACTGCAAGAAGGATTCGCACCTTCCACGACTGAAATGGTATCGTGGTGTAAAACCAATTTGAGATGTAACGAATACGCCCGTTACTTTGAACTTTGTCGCTGTAGACATGCGTCACGGCGTTTTGGATCGCTGGGATCCCTCTGCCGCCGGTATACCAATTGTGGCGGTAGTTCATATGGAGCGGTAAAGCGTTTCGCGTAAATTCTCATGTCAGATTTCCTCCAAGAAATGATGTTTGTCTCCGAGAAACGATACGTCGGTATTGTTGAAACTCCTTCTTTTAGACGAGGCGTATGACGACTAACCGTGAATGCACATACCTGCCCGTTAATCCCGTAAGCTCTGTGGCATATACGCCCCCGTTAATACCGGAACGGTAGCCATCAGTCTGATAAGACTTCGACGTCGGCGGCTGTGACTCGCTGACTATCAGAGGCGTTTGTTTCAACCCACGTTTCGCACCCTGTGAAATTTCAGTAAATGCAAACAATTCGCGTGAATAGATGTTGGAAATCTTCGAGCCAGAAACGGACTGGAAGTCTGCAAACGACGGGTAGATCCGGTCTGGGCGTGGGTGGGCGATGGGACCGCGATCGAGGCTGCGGAGGGCAACGCCCATCGTCCGGATCATAGAGTCTCCTAGCAGGTCATCCTAACGTCTCCGATGGTTCTTGGGAGGACTGCCGCAAGGAGTCTGGCGAAAACTGAGATGGATGGTCCCGATACGGAGCGAAGACCAGAGTTTCCGGGGTAGGAGCCGATCCTAGTGGGGGAGTGTGCGCTTGTTGTAGGCGGTGCGCTCACATTGATGAGGGAAGTTCGTGACTCCCCAAAGGTAGGGGTCGTAATTCAGAGAAGTCCTTGGTCTACCAATAAAGCGTAGCGATTCGATGGATCCCGCCGTCGGTCAGGATGTTCGTGGACCGACTAAGGGGTTCTGCGACGGGGACTCTCAGCGGTAATCCCAATCGACTCTGCCGTATTTTGACCCCCTAGAGATAGACTGCAGGTTGTCCCGTAGATACTGATTTGTATAGCA
>JAMCVM010000082.1 GCA_023475835.1 Bacillota bacterium
TAGGCTTCGTCATGTCATTGTGACCATCGCAGAAGTCGTTATCTGCGCGATCCCATAGAGCCTCGACGGCTCGGAGAAGTGGGCACTGACATGTTTTAGGCAACCCAAGAGGGGTCTTTGTCGCGGACGTGCAGGACTCAGAGCATTCCTTACGCTATCCGTCGGATCTTGCCCCAAAGGACTCTTTTCATGACCTAAAGGGCTTAGCATCGGACCGGCATCCGTCGATAAATTCTGTCCCGGGAATCCTCCAATCGCTTCAACACACAAGTCCACTTTACCCGTTCTGGAGGAGCCCAGACGAAGTTCCCATGGACGTTCGTCAAGATGTAGTAACCCTCGTGCCATCACGTAGGCGACGCATGCAAAAAAAGCCCCCGCTGTGGCAAAACCCTCCTTGTTACTGACAGTGCCATAATCTCAGCCAAAGGGCCAAGCCATATGGCATGCCTCTATCTTATCCGCCCCCCTATGGACACTCCCGTTAGCTCATAGCCGGATCTCTTCTATCCCGGGTAGGCGAGCGCGCCATGCGCTCCGCTTCAGTCCCTTTTTACGCTCAAACCACAGCCAAGCCACGAGGGAAAGACGGCCGGATTTGCCGGCAAAATCCATAAGACTCAATTTCCGTGATCGACCTGCAGTGGGCTGGGCAAAATTCCATGATCGCCGATGATTTCACTGCATAAACCTTCGCACTCGCTTCGTCACACTATGACGACTAGACCTTACCGCACCGTCGATCTGTGTTTTGATGAAATGGCCACGCCAGCAGGGATGGGTTGGCGAGATCTAGCCAGCTTGTCGGGCCGAATAGCCACTCACGCACCGATCGCGTGGCGCCCGAAAGGCGCCGCGGTCATCCAGCCCGATCACAACCGTCTACGCCTGATCCCTAATGTGCCGTACGCACTTGAAGATGGCGGTCGCATCTTTCGGTTTGCCGTGGGATCGGCGGGCGAACTCGCGGCCGCTCGTTCTGTTTCTTCCCGACGGGTTCGAGAAAAACGGCTTGGACTCCGATGTCCTTTCCAATACCAGTGCCCACAGGCTTTCCATTCATCGAAAAAAAAGGCACGGCCTGGTAACCTTTCACGAAGGGTCGGCGTTTTGTTGGTAGGAAACACCCATGGTATTGTGCTGAAAGGAGATTTCTTATGGCGTGGTCCCATCTCGCGGCCAAAGCATTAGTTACGGCGGCCATTGGAGCGACTGCATTCATTTCCTCCTCTAGCCACCAAACGCCCCCGACGGCCCCATCGTCGGTGGAACAATTTTCTCAAATCCCCATCCCGGCAACCGATCCCCGCACGTTTTCTGACCATCTAGCTTCCCTCCCGAATACCGCCAACGCGCTACTCCTGTCCGCTTCCGGCCTTCCATCCCTGCCTTCCGGCCAAGCCTATGATCTTGCGCTCAGTAATGCATTGAGCGGCAGCAAGGACCGAGTGCACGTGTGGTTCTATCCTATTAACATCCAAGGCGCGCAACCGACAGGCTGGTCGATTATGCGCACTCTTTCGGTCCCTCTCAATCAGTGGGGGATCATTACCCTAACACCGCATAATGCGGTATTAGGCACCCTGAATCCGACCTATTTAAATGCGCATCCGAAGGGTCTCACGGCGTCATTTTCGATCACACTGGCTTATACCCTGGGCGCTCATCCTGCGAGTTTAGCCAACTTCTGGTACCTGTCGACTGCCACCTCGGAGGCCTCCCCTGCCCCCAGCCTCTCGGCCTGTCTGAGCACCGATGCTTTAACACGCGTTGCCATTCCGACGTCCGATCCATTGACCTTCGCCGATCAGCACCAACCAAAAGGCTCTACCGCCACCGCCAGCCCCATCCAGGCGGCAGGATTGCCGTCCCTGCCACCCGGCCAAGCTTACGACCTGGCCCTCGGATTTTCCTTTAACGCCGCCAACCAGCCTGACGTCATGCGGGTTTGGCTTTATCCCGTGCATATCGATACCGGTTCGCCCACCGGATGGGCCGCACTCAAAAGTATGCCCGTCCACCCGGGTCAACAAGGCACCACCGACATTTCGCGGGCTTATCTCGACCCTGGCAACTATTGGGGCGACAACCCCAGGCCCCCCAAATGCGCGTTCACCCTGTCCCTTCACTACGCCCTGGGGGCCCATCCGTCCAACGGATTTAATTCCTGGTATCTAGCGAGCCCGGAGGCCTAGTCAACCTTCTTCGGATCCTCGCAGAGAGCAATAGACGCGGCCGTAGAGAGAGGATGAAAGGCAGGCTCGTCTCTCCATAATTCAATCGCATGTCTCAGCGTCCGCTGGCGGGGGAGCCTTCACCCAGCGGACTTTGCCGTCGCACTTCTGATTGAAAACTCTTCGATCCACCCTACGGTTACGTTACAAAAAATTCGCGACCGCCTTTCTCCGGCCTTGACATTGCGCACGATATGGTTTACATTGTGATTGTGAGCACATTCACAACAAGAAAGTGAGATGATACATGATGTTGCAATTCTCGCAATTAGCCATCCCAGCGACGGGTACCGGGAGTACATCGCCAGCGTACTATCCGTTGATAGCCCAAGACAGACCAGCCAGTTCTCATGACTTTCCCCGTTCCGTCGTGGTTTTTACGGAGGGCACATCGGCCGCTCCGGTGGTCTTCTACGAAGTTCGCAGCGAAAGCAGCTACCGGATACTCCGTCGATTCATCGACCAACATCCGACGTGGGAAGTCAGCACCGAGTGGACGCGAGGTCGATTCCATTGGTACCTTCGTGAGCGTTTGAGTCAGGCGTTGCCTACCTTCCATTTTCGCGAAACTCGCCAAGGGTGGGTCCGTGTGACCGAACCTCGGCAAGCACAGGTTGCCACCTCCCAAGAAGAAACCCTCTTTATTCCCCAGCTCTCCTAATCGAACCCAATACCGGACGCCCGGGAATCCCGGGCGTCTTTATGCTTTGCGTCACCTAAGCTTGTGCCGTTAACGGCCGCTAGCTTAGGTTTGGGGGGCGAATCGACGTTCAGCCATTGCACATTTTAGGGAGCGAAAAGGCAAGATCTGCCAACGGAACTCTCAGCGCATGAAATGACTTTACGCATCCATTACCGTTCCGATGGATCCATTTGTTAAGTTGGCTCCGCTCCTTGCTCCTGACCACTGTCGAAACCTGGCTAGCGCTGGTGGCAGGTCGGGTACCGTTGGGAAATCGCCAGTCCAAACCGTTTCTTCATTCTACACTTGGCGGCTCGACGCGAAGGGGTAGCCTTGCTGGGCCTTTTTGGCTCTGCCCAAGATCCTCCTTAAACGCCCTTTAAACCCACTCGCCAAAGCCCCTCGTTCGCTTAAGACTCCGCGCGTTGCCGATCTCTCCCGATGTTTGTTCATGCCGAGTCTTCCTGAGCATGGCAGCATCCTCGGCTAGAGGGATGATCCGATCACAGACTGGATGGTAGTTAGTAACCGCCGACGTTTCTCATTTTGCTGGGGTCCTTGTGAACATACGTCCTCGCCCGGGGGCAGATATGTTCTAAAAATGGCAGCACGATAGGATTTTTCGCCAAAGCCATGCCACTATCTGCCTCGGCCAAACCAAATCGTCGCTGTGGTTTTACAAGCCATCAAACATTCTGGGTGAGAAGAATGCCTCTACCTTAAGGGGTATCTCCTAGTTTAACCACCCGGAGTTTTTCACCTCGAAAATCCTCACCAATATTCTCTGCTATTCTCTAATATTCTCTAATCGCCTCTATCCGAGACCAACGAGAAACGACGCCCCCCTATGAATCCAGATTTTTTGGTATCATTAGCCAAGGGTTCATCCATTGAGCCAATCAGCGGACTGATCTTCGGTGAAGAGACTTTGGAGATCGGTGGCATGGCGGAAAAACGCCAGAAGCCCATCCGAAATGCTTAGAGACTACCCCAACCCTTGCGAGGAAACTAAATGACGGGACAGCGTCTTGAAATGACAGCGCTGCCCGCAAACACCGAACCATTGTAAACGTGTTCAAGACCGTACTGACCTTAAGGCATTTATCGCGTTTTCTTAAGATAATGTGAAATACGTTCCCACGATTCTGACGGATCTCCGCGTTGGGCGTGATGTTGGAACCATCGCCAGCAAGAAGAGAACCCAGGGCCCCAAAACCCAAACCCACTCAAATCGAAAGAGGGGATCAACGATGGCGGTTCATGTCGATTCGAGTGGCCGACACTTTCAATTGGACGCCGGTGACAGCAGTTATGTATTGGAAGCGACCGAGGAAGGAGCCTTAGCTCATTGGTATTGGGGCCCCAAGCTACGGTCGAGTTCCCCGGTGCATCGACGCGAGCTTCTCGTCCCGCGAGCCTTTGCGCCTCGACCGTTTCCCGAGCATGAAGAGTTTTCGTATGATGTGTTGCCTCAGGAGTATCCGACTTGGGGCCGTGGTGATTTCCGTTCTCCAGCCTATCAGGTTCGCCTCGACGACGGCTCGGCGGTCACGGATCTCAGGTTCCAGGCGTATCGCCACGTGCCTGGCAAGCCAAGGCTTGCCGGACTCCCCCACATTTACGTCGACGATCCCCAGTCTGCAGAGACCTTAATCGTGGTCCTGTACGATGCGGTAGCCGACTTGAAGGTTGAGTTGGTGTATACGGCGTTGGCGGACCTCAACGCGATTGTGCGCTCGGCAAAGTTTTATAATCAGTCCCCCCGGCCCTTGGTCCTCGAACGAGCGCTGTCTGCCAGTGTGGACTTGCCCGAAGCCGGATGGGATTGGATTCGTCTAGTCGGCGCCTGGGGGCGGGAGCGCAAGATTGAACGGACCGTCCTGGGACTCGGCATGGGTTCAGTAGAAAGTCGGCGCGGGGCCTCGAGTCATCAAGCGAATCCGTTCTTAGCCCTGGCTGACTCGGCGACCGGCGAGCGCTCAGGACGGGTCTGGGCCATGCAACTGATTTACAGTGGAAATTTTCGGGCCCAGGCGGAGGTGGACGGGTTCGAAAACACTCGGATGGCGATTGGGATCGATCCTTTCCAGTTTCAGTGGACGCTGGCGCCCCACGAGACGTTTCAGACTCCAGAAGCCGTCCTGGTGTTTTCGCACCAAGGGCTTGGCACGATGTCGGAGACCTTCCACGACCTCTATCGCCAGCATCTGATGCGCGAACCCTGGCGGAGTCAAGAACGGCCCATTGTGCTCAACAGTTGGGAGGCCACGGCCTTCGATTTTGATGAGAAGAAACTCGTCGAACTGGCCGACGTCGCCCAGTCGTTAGGGGTGGAGACCCTGGTGTTGGACGATGGCTGGTTTGGCCAACGCCATGACGCTCGCAGTTCGCTCGGCGATTGGGTGCCCAACCACCAAAAGTTGCCCCAGGGGTTGATAGGCCTAGCCAAGAAGGTGCATGATCGCGGACTGCAATTTGGTCTCTGGGTGGAACCGGAAATGGTTTCGCCCGCGAGTGACCTCTATCGGGCCCATCCGGACTGGTGCCTTCATGTGCCGCATCGTCCGCGCACCGAAGGACGGCATCAACTCGTTCTCGACCTCTCGCGCGACGACGTCGTAGCGTGGATAATTGGCTGGATGACGGATCTGCTCACCACCACCCCTATTGATTACATCAAATGGGACATGAATCGCAATATGACGGAAGTCGGATCGCCACAGTGGCCGGCGGACCGACAAGCCGAGATTTCACACCGCTATATCTTAGGCTTGTATCATGTGCTTGAGACCTTGACCGCGCGTTTCCCCCAAGTCTTATTCGAGGGCTGTTCGGGAGGCGGGGGACGTTTTGATCCGGGGATGCTCTACTATATGCCTGAGACCTGGACCAGCGATGACTCCGATGCGATCGATCGCCTTGTGACCCAATATGGCACCAGCCTGGTCTATCCGCCGATTGCCATGACCGCCCACGTCTCGCAGGTACCGAGTCAACAAGTAGGACGCATCACCCCTCTGACGACGCGGGCTTGGGTGGCCATGTCGGCCACCTTTGGCTACGAGTTGGATGTGACCCGGCTGTCCGCCGAGGAGCGGGAGGCCATTGGTCGACAGATTACGGTCTATAAGGCACTCAGACCCCTGGTGCAATTCGGCCGATTCTATCGCCTGCTGGACCCAGCCCAAGGGAATGAAGCATCGTGGATGTTCGTCAGCGGGGACGGCACCGAGGGCTTGGTGGTGTGGGTGAACCGGCTGGCAGAGCCAGCCGCACCGGTGCGTTGGCTCCACTTGACTGGACTCCGTGCCGACCGCGACTACGACCTTAGCGAATGGACCGAGGAAGGGTCTTGGCAGTTTCGCGGGCGCTATGGTGGGGACCGGTTAATCAACATCGGGATCGCCACCCGAGCCGTCTCCGATTTCGGAGTCAGGGCCTGGCGACTTCAGGCCTAACCCCCTGTGGAACCCGGCCGGGGGCATGACTTACCATTCGGCGTAAGTCCCATCTCCGTGCTGCCAATCCGGATCTTTGACCAAAGGACCGTTGGCGGCTTGGCGGACTGCCGCTTCATTAATGGTGATGCCCAAGCCGGGCCCGGTGGGGGTATGCAACCGACCCTGGTCGGTTAACAGTGCCTCCGGATTCTCGAGATATTGACTAAAATCCCGAATCCCCAGGTTATACTCCTGCCAAACCACATTGCCTAAGACGGCATCTACCTGCAGGGTGGCGGCCAGGCACAAGGGACCATTGGGACAATGCGGAGCCACCGTGACGTCGTAGGCTTCGGCCATGCGGGCAATTTTTTCTAACTCAAATAACCCGGTGATGGAGGCGTCAGGCTGAACAATATCGACCCGGCGTTCTTCCAAGACATGCTTGAAGGCCCAACGGTCGACTAGCCGTTCTCCGGTGGCCAGATTGATAGGAATTCCGTCAAACACCGAGGGTTGGAGGTCGTCATGTTCCGGCAGCAACGCTTCTTCAATCCACAAGAGATCATAGGGGACAAGCGCATGTGCAAGCTTGCGAGCCACCGCGCGGTGCACTCGGCCGTGAAAATCCACGGCGATCGCGATCGTGGGGCCTAAGGCTTGGCGCAGTCCAGCGATGAGTTGGATGAATCGGTCAGTGCGCTCTGGCACTTCTAAGTAATGGAAAGACTCCGGAACGCCTAGTTTGACCCCGCAAAACCCCTGCTGAACACGAGATTCGGCTTGGGCAATCATGGTCTTGAGATCGTCTCCGCCAATCCCACTGTAAGCGTTGACATGGTCGCGAACTCTACCGCCCAAAAATTGAAAGACGGGAAGACCGTACCGATGTCCCTTTAGATCCCAGAGCGCTTGTTCGATCGCGGCCATAGCCGTGGCCAACACTGGACCGCGGCGAAAAAATCCTCCGGCCCGCATGCGCAGGACTAAATCTTCAATCCGATCGGGGTCTCGACCCAAAATATTTTCAGCTAAGTCGGCAATGGCTCCGGTCACCGCTCGAGCGCGCTTGGGGATGATGGCTTCGCCCCAACCTACCCAGTCGTCTTGGCTTTCCACCCGGACAAAGCACCACCGGGGCGGAACTAAAAACGATTCCACGCGAGCAATTTTCATCGCACACCGCCTTCCCCGGGATCGGCATGGGGATGTCCGCTGACCCTTCCAGCCGGTTCCGACCACGGGTCGCCGCCGCCGGGACTAAATAATCCAAATTGGCCATGAGTCGGAATGCGAAATCCAGGACCGCTTCTCGCTTGTTGGTTCAACGTCTCCTCGAGGGTGCTTTGTTCTATGGAATTTTGGCTCCACATGTCCCAATGCATGGGAATCCACCGGACGACCCCGAGTTCGCGCGCCGCCATGGTCGCCTCTCGGGGGGAAAGATAGAACTGGGAGACGTCGTCAGGACGCCCCACGCTCAAAAGCGCATAGGTAGGCGCCAGTTCCTCACCGATGCCATCAAACAGACCGTCCTGCCACAACGTATCGCCACCATGAAAGATGCTTACGCCTTCGGCAGAAATGGTATACATCACGGCGGACCGGGCCGTGCTGTCTCCGGAATGGAAGACAGAAATGGTCCACGGTCCCACAGTTTCGATACGACCAGGCCCGACCGTCCGCCAAGGGCCGGCACGCTCGCCGGTGCGCTGCCACGCCGCCATCGCCGACGGCGGTAGCAAGACCACCTGGTCGCGGCGCGCCATTTCGCTGAGGACAGTCAAGTCACAATGATCTCCATGCTCATGCGTCACCAGTAATGGGCCAATCGGCATCTTGGTGGGCGGAAATGGCGGCGGCACCTGACGGACCCAGCCTGGTGAACCGTAAGGGCGAAGGAATAAATCGATAGACAGGACGGATCCATGAGGGTGCTTGAAGATCCAACTGGCGCCCCCTAACCACCAGCCGCCGAGATAGCCTTCGGGTACGTGTTGGTCGATAATCTCGGATGCCAAAGACAGGTTCCACGTCATAAGTTTATCCTCGCTTAGATTCGGACCCGATCCGAGCCACACAATCCACTCACCCAAGGGCGGGGAAGTGACCCCAAGACCGCCACTCCGATCCAGTCGTTGGAGCCAAACGGTAGACGTTAGCTCAGCCGAGTTTTCAGCGGTATCTTCTTCACCACCATATCATAAGTCCTGGCGTTTCGCATTGCAAAACGATCCCCCATCCTCTCCCGAGGGCGACACCCAAAAATGGTTGCCAGCGCCATGAATCCCGCGTGTTTGTGGTCATTTGAGATCATTAGACTACGATCCCAAGACACCAAGAACCGGAGAATGATGCGCGAAGCGGGATTTGAGATCGGAAACCTTCGGAAAACGCATCCGGCTCGATCACGTGTGTGCGTTCAGGCCGCGCCAAGCTGTCAGTTAGCGTCCATTGTCAGCGAATCAAGATTCGAACCGCAACTAGGCTATCGGGTGGTCGCTAAGTCGCTGCCAGATGACCTAAATGCTGCGAATCTCTGGCGTTCGGTTCCACACGGGCTGACGCTGCGATGCCGACTGATGGCCACAGATCACCGAGAGAAGGTCCGTCTGACCTTTGCAAAATCACCAACGCCTGCCATGGCGCTCAATCCGGTACCGAGGGGTGAAGCGATGTCAAATGTGGGCCAATCCAGAACCAATGATCGCGCCGAATGCGGCGCGGATCAGTGATCAGACTCGGATCAGACTCGAGACGTCGGATCGTACGCGATCCCGGTCGGTCGCGATCTTGCTTCCTGAGATTGTCGTACGCACTCATTAGATGAGATAATGGGACCGTCAGCATTTTCGAGGAGGCGAATTTCATTGTCGGACTATCCACCGGACCTCAGTCCAAGGCACCGGGCCCCCAGAACTCCTGAGGGCTGGAGGCGCTTTATTTATGACGAATTCGACAGGCCGGTCATTTCTCCCCACATTTCGTTGGCGGAGGGCCTCGAAAGATACCCGATGGAGTGCCTGAACGCTATGCTGAAGGCGCTTCGCACCAAAATTCCTAAAGACCCCCAAGCCAAAAAAGCGTCCATCGTTCAACGGCTTACCCATCCCGAGACTCTTCGCGCCGTCTTAGCCCCTTTAGGCGCCAAGGAACGATCCTTGTTATCGGAACTTCTCAGCGCCGACGGCTGCCTCCCCTATCAGACGCTTGCGGATCAATTCGGAGATGAGACCGGAGACTCTTTTTCCTGGTATACCACCGCCCCCGTCAGCACGATTGGTCGCACTCGATTGCGTGGGCTCATCTTTGTCGGAAAGCGCGCCGTCGGGCGGTCTGACGAGAAACTGGTCGTCATTCCGAACGACTTAAGAGCCCTACTACGCTCCTCCCTGGATGTCTTGGCTTCGTCCGTCGACGATTTACCCTCAACAGAAGATGCCGACTTGGTCTACGAATTAGAGGTCTCCTTCACTGGTATTACCCCAAAGATCTGGCGCCGCTTTACCGTCCCTGCCCGCATCACTTTAGCCCAGCTACACGAGGCCATCGAAACATCTTTTGGCTGGGCATGCGGCTCATTTTACGAATTCGTGATCGGGGGCGAACGCTATGGGGATGCATCACTAGGCGCCGCCATTCATTCGGACCAGACCGTCCGCCTTCAACAGGTAGCCAACCGCGGTGCACGCACCTTCCAACATCTCTACCGCACGGGCGGCGATTGGACTCACCGAGTCACACTCCGAAAGGTTCGGTCCCGGGTCCTCGACGAAAAGGTCCCCTCCCTGCTCGGTGGCGCGCGCAATGGTCCTCCGATTGACATTAATAACGAGGGAGAATATGACGAATGCCTCCGTATTTTAGCGGATCCGACCGATCCCTTCTACCAAGCCACGATCGAAGACATCGGACCATCGTGGGATCCGGAAGCCTTTGACCAAAAGGCCTTGGAACAAGCCCTCGTCGAGGTCGCCGAAGACGATAAATGGGTGATATCCCCCACCTAATGCCGAGTTAGCTGAACGCCAAGAGAATTACCGGGATGCGATTGAGCAGCCGACCAAACGGGATAGTAGACGCGGCAATCCGTCGAAAAACAGGTGAAGCGAGCGAGAAGGCCGAGTTCACCCAAGACCTCATTTCCTAGCCGTGGCTGGCCAGGTGTCCGGGGTGAGAAGTGCCCCCTGGCAGCAATGACTACCCGATGGGCCGACCATAGCACCGGAGCCGCTCGCGTGGAAATGCCCCTACCGCAGTGAAGACTCAGACTTGGTTGGTCGGCTATTGGCCAGTTAGCCCAAACACGGGTGGACGCCCGCCACGAGCCCTTGGCGAGCTTGTCCGTAAGGGGGGCTCTCGTCGGGTCTGCCCCACCCAGTCGGTTGGCGGTCACCCGGAAGTCCTTTTGGCCGAATTCACCGATTCGGGTTGCCAGCCAAATGCTCTTCACCATTCGAAAGATTCAGCCATTTTTTCGACAAAAGGCAGGGATCCCCCCCAAAGCCTATGAACTTAACCGAAGGTTACTCATCACCCAAGTACGCTCCGCTCTCGATCCAAGCTTCTGCTCATCCAATTCGACCCGGGTGGTTTACATCCGCCAGTAGGTCCATGCGATGCGTTCTCTCCTCGCCACACTAGCTGAGTCCCGCACCCGGCCGCGATCGTCCTTTTCGCCCGCACCACCGTCAACACTTTTTTAAGGCCAAAGCGCCGACGAGATACTCTAAACCGCTGCGACCGGACCTCAGACCGAGTCCCCACTTGGATAAGGCCGGGTTTAGTCCCAAAATTCCTCCAACCCTGCCCTCGTCTTCCGCGTTCGCAGCCTGAATCCAGGAAAGCTTAAAGTCTTCCCCCCTTTGAGCGAAGATCTCAAAGGGGCCTTAAAAGCATGGTCACCGCCTGCTACCGAGCCAGCCAATCGACTGCTACGCGTCTTGGTGCAGACCGGCCCTAAACTCAAAATATCGGGATTTGAAGAATTCTACGGTCTCTTTGTCGCTTAGCATACTGCCGACCATTTTCAATAGGGGCTCGGCAAGACTGCCTTGCGGAGCTAGGTCCATTAACTTAAGGCCATGAAAATTCCAAGAAGCATCAGCGTCATCGAGCGGATCAAAATCTCCCATCCAGTCTTGATAGAACGATTCCGACTCCCACCCGAAAGTAAGTTGGGCCAATTGGCCCATTTGCATCGATACCACAGAAAGATAGGCCACTCGACAATCACAGTCGACATCCGTACAATACGAGTCGATGATGCCATACACCCCCTCAGGAACATATGGGTTCCGACGGGCCGTTAACGCCAAAGTTTGGGCGCCGGGATGGAGTTCGGCAAACGCAACGATGGGATCCAAAATATCGTCCAAGGGGGGCAAGGACTTGGGCGAAGATCCTGTCGGCTTAATCTCATTTCGCTGCTTAGAGCTTTTCTTTTCGGGAATGATAACCACTCTCCTTAGTTGAGAACACTATTTGTTTAGCCAACCATGGATTTTCACGTCCCACTGATCCTCTACAATCATACTCTAATCATATCGAGTAGTGCAGCCTATCACATCGGATCTCTTCACCCCACGGCTGCCCTAACGCCGCACGCTGAGGACGCTCACGTTCCGTCAGTTCTCATCGGCCACCATGGGATCTTGGCGCTCTTTTTGCACTCGTCGTGCCCGGGCCAACGTGGTGACCGGCGAAATTGAGTCCCCCTTAAAAGTCCTCGGCGTAGTCCGGGGATTCAACCCACCCGCGCCGAACTCGATTTCGCAAAGCCTATTGCCAACGTGGTGAACCTGGCCCTGGCGGGCAAGTATCTCTCCGTACCCAAACCGAGACCGCACAGTATCTTGTCGAAGACAAACAGGCAATGACGTCATGGAAGTTAACATGAAGCCACTCAGCGTGTACGAAGCGATCGCGGCTGTCGAGGGGGACGACTATAGCCTCCCGAGCATCACCTTCGATAAAGGGCATGACCGTATCGGGCAGCGGACCGTGCGCACCTCGACCATCCTCAATGCCTATTTGGGCCAGATCTGTCGCATTGACCGCCATGTGACGAACCTCGTGGAAAAAATCCCCGCCATGAAGTAGCCTTCGGTGTCACGAGCTTACGTCCGAAAGCAGCCCCCGCTTATGTGGAATTCACGAATCCTCCAACACCTCAGACGCCGACCCAAAACCCGGTGCGCGCTAGGGTTGAGTGAGTCCTTCAACCCTCCAGCGGTCACGCTATCGGATTTCCCGATGGATCGTCGGGTCTTTTGCTAGACCGTCGACCAGAAAATTAGCCAAAGTAATGATGGGTTCAGCAAGAACGCCCCGACCTTTAAACCGAGAGAACCCCCAGTCGCCACTGAATGATAAATACTGGGACGGGCCTTGAGGAGTGCGCAGCGGTCTTTGCATGGCCATCGCTGGCCAACTGGCCTACCGATCGCAATGAAGGGAAAGAGATATCTGGTAATACGTGGGTAAACTCGGTTTGAACGTACGCTTTTGATTAGGAAATTACTCTACATTCCTGCCAACTGACGGATGGTGATGATCTGTATTCCGCCCGCCTTCTAACGTACGAAGCTGATCTTGGACCTTGGCTAATACGAACGGGTGCAGCTTAAGTTTGTGAGATTGAATGTTCCCATAATTTCGTATTGACCACTGAATGAGGTGCGAATAGACTCGGGGTTCACTAAACCCCGGATGAAGCCGGTCGAGACCGACGGATTCCGGTC
>JAMCVM010000011.1 GCA_023475835.1 Bacillota bacterium
GGCTAGGAGCAAAACTGTGGCCTCCGAAAGAGCGAATAATTCCAGACGTGTTCAGGAATGTGCAGATCTAGGAGATTTCTGCATGGGTCTATGTAAATATGCTTAAGCACGTTATAGCGGGTTAAAGCGTAGTCCGGGTGAATCCCGGCATGGTGCTGGTGGGATGAGCCGTGCCGAGTTCGGAAGATCACTCCGGGCTCTCACGGCTCATGGACCCAGTCGTGACGATTCTCTTAGAATCTCTTCTCTTCAAGGCAGGGAGGTTGTGCGGCCGGCAACCCATATAGGATGCCGAGCATCGAGCCAGTCGGTTGGACAGGTCGGTACGACCTTAGTGGTCTATGGTGTAAACGATCCGGGTTATAAAAACCTACAATCATCGCTTGCGGCTTTTTTCGGCCCCTCATGGGACCCGCAGTCCTCCCCGGCGCCCCAGGACTCGCTGTCAAGCTCGTCGTCTGCTCGGGGGTGGCTCTCGCTCCAGGGAGCCAGGACAGAGAAGAGCACGGCAACCCGTGTGGCCCGGCCCTCATCAGGATGCTCCGTCGCTCCTTTCGCCATGTGGTGGCGACGGGGAAATCCGGATCATCGTACCCCATCATCCACGCTAACCCCAGGGTTTATGGAAGCAGTTTCCACCTCTATTTACGCACAATGCGCTGAACCTTGCTATGGCGACGGCCCCTTGGTTAGCGTGGTGATTTCTCTCGTCGGGAAATCGCTGTCAAGTTGGCGAAGTCTTGGGAGTCGCGTCGGAGTTCAACGCGGATTCCATGACGTTTACGACGGCGCCAATCACAATGACCGCGGGCGATGGTAGTGGATGACGGCGCACCCGGGCCGCTAATTCACCGAGGGGAGCGCGCAATATCGCTTGCTGTTCCCATCCCGCCCAAGAGATCACTGCGGCTGGGGTGTCGAGCGGTCGTCCGGTCGCGGTGATATCGTCGACCACCTGCTCCAAGGTGGCCATGCCCATCAGGACTACCAGTGTGCCGGTGAACCTTCGCATCCAGGTCCAGTCCACGCTGCCAGAACTGGTCCGAGCACTGACGACCGCGACTTGGTCGGCAATGCGGCGCAGCGTCACCGGGATTTGGGCCAACGCGGGAGCCGCCAGAGCGGAACTTAACCCGGGGATCATCGAAAATCGGATGCCTGCGGCCGAAAGTGCCAGCATTTCTTCGCCGGCGCGGCCAAAGACGAAGGGGTCGCCGCCGTGGAGCCGAACCACTCGGTATCCAGCGCGTGCCCAATCGATCAACTGGTCGTGAATGTCTTCTTGGGTTGGATGGCCCACACCCGGCACTTTGCCAACGTCGATGCGACGCGCGTGTTTGGGGGCTAGATCGAGCACTGAAGGATGTACCAAGCGATCATGCAAGACCACCTCAGCATGGCTCAAAGCTTTGAGGGCACCTACGGTGAGCAGGTCGACCGAACCGGGCCCGGCTCCGACAAGAGCGACGGTGCCTGGATCCAAGCCAGGCGTTTGAAACAGCGGTGGCAGATGGGCATGGACATAATCAGCCAGGCGTTGGCGGCGTTCTGAAAACGAAGGCGTGGTCTGGCGGAGGTGGGAGCGAAGGGCAGCGACTCGCTCAATTAAATCGGACCAGGTCTCGTCGATTAAGGGTTCCAATCGTGCCCGCAGCACTTTAGCCACGCCTGGCGCCTTGCCCCCGCTAAAGATCGATACCAGCAGCGGACCTCTCCGAAAATGACTGGTGGCCACGACATCACAAAAGTTTGGATCGTCAACCGTATTGACCCAAGCGCCCCGCTCGCGGGCCATTTGGGCCACCTTGCGGTTGTAGGCGGGATCGTCGCTGGCGGCGAAGACCAAGCGCACGCCGTCAAAGTCTTCGGCGACGACCGGTCGACGCTGCCATGTGGCCTGGGAGCGACGTAAGCTTTTGGCCATGGTCGGGGTCAATGTGGGCGCAAAGACGGTAAGGGATGCCTCGGCCTCGAGCAGCGAAAGAAGTTTATGTTCGGCCTCTTGGCCTCCGCCCACAAGCACGACAGGATAGCGACTGACCTCAAACATCAAAGGATAGTAGCCCACGATAGCTCCTTTACACCAGCGCTGGAAGCACCAGACGTTGGCAGAACTCGCCGAAGCTTTCTTCAGCCTGATGTTCTTCGGCATAGTGTTCGAGTAATGGCTGGACGGTGTCGACTAGGTGCTCTAGCTTGATGTTTTCAGCGTACAATCGATTGAGTTGAGTGCCGTTGTCGCGTCCGCCCACATAGACGTTATAAGAATTGAGACTGCGGCCTACGAATCCAATCTCGGCCATAAAAGACCTGGCGCAGTTGTTCGGACATCCGGTCATACGCACTTGCAACGGGCGTTGACCCATGCCCAAAGACTCCCAAATAGCCTGAATTTTGGCTAAAACGTCGCCGAATACTCGTTCAGACTCCGTGATAGCTAAGCCGCAAGTGGGCAGTGCGGGACACGCCATCGCCATCCGCACCATCGGTGAAGATGGCACGGCTATGTCAAACTGGGTCAGAAGAGCGTGCACCTGACTCTCGCAATCGAGCGGGAGACCGGTCAAAATGAGATTTTGTTGGGGGGTGATGACGATCTCAGGCTGATAGCGTTCGATGAGGCGGCGAAGCCCGGTTCGGACGCGGACTGGTCCGCTGTCCTGAATTCTGCCATTGGCCACATGAAGACCGATGTACCCCGTTTGTGAGTCTACTGGATGCCAACCCAAATGGTCATCCAAGGGTCCAAAATGGAGCGGGCGAGGGCGGTCGAGATCAAAGTCCAGCCGCTCTCGAACCGTGGCTTGGAAGCGACTCAGTCCCCACTTTTCGACTAAATATTTAAGGCGGGCGTAGCGGCGATCCTCGCGGTTGCCAAAATCTCTTTGCACAGTTACGATGGCGGTGGCCAGCGCAACCACTTGACCTGCCGATACGGTGGCCAAAGGTTCGGCCAAGCGAGCATGGGTGGCCTCGACTCCATGGGATTTGGCCAAGCCTCCGCCCACGAGGACGGTAAAAGCGTCGATGGTTCCGTCGCGACCGGGATGGGCCACCAAACCAAGATCCTGGCTAAAAATGTCGACGCAGTTGTCCCCTTCTAAGGCAATGGCGGTCTTGAATTTGCGCGGCAGGTAAGTAGGGCCGTACAGCGGTTCTACATCCTCGGCTTCCGCGCTGGACCAGGCTTTGTCGCCATCGATCCATAGTTCAGCATAGGCACGGGTTTGGGGTCGAAGGGTGGCCGAGAGCACCGCGGTCCAGTGTTCAAGATCTTGACGGAGGGGATCCCGAGACGGGACTGGGCAGCACATGAGATTACGTTCCACATCCCCACAACCGGCCAGCGTGGAGACGAGGGAGTGATTAAGATTTTTCAGCGTATCGCGCAAATGCGGCTTTTCGATCCCGTGCAGTTGGATACTTTGGCGACTGGTCAAGCGTAAGCTTGGCAGTTCCAACTGATTCATAATATCGTCAATTGCCAGGTACTGGGCAGCTCCCAGCCGGCCTCCAGGGAGCGCCAGACGGGCCATAAAAGAATGCGCCAAGGGCTCCCGCGCTCGTTGCCGCTGGCGTCGCAGATCGCGATCGTCTTGAGCATACACGCCGTGGAACTTTAAGAGCTGTCGTGTCTCCTCGCTGACCGTGGGCTGGCTCTGATCAGACAGTTCTTCGGCGAGGCGTCCTCGCAAGTACTGACTGTTTTTCTTATAGCCTTCAATCTTGCTCGCCATCTCGAACCTCCGTTTCTATCCAAAAAAGCTTATATACATTATAGTGTTTAGATTTCGCTTTGCCAAGGCGGTAGGTGTCTTGCACCACCAAAGACTGCGACTTGCTTAGGATTTTTTATGTGGGGTATAGGCCGGCGATAGTGGATCCACGATAGGGTTTGGTGGTAGGGTAAGCATTAAGGACGAACTGACTCAGGGTGGGATAATTATGGAAGCATCTTCGGCCAACGAAATCGGCCAACGCTTATATGAAGAAAGGATCCGCCGGCGCCTGTCGGTGGACGAAGTCGCCGATTCCTTGAAGATGCGCCGAGAGTATGTTCTCGCTCTAGAACAAGGACAATGGGACACCTTGCCGGGAGAAGTGTACGCCCAAGGGTTTTGCCGGAGTTACGCTAGGCTGTTGGACTTGAATGCTGAGAGCCTATTGGAGCCGCGGCGAGTCGAATTGGAAGACTTGGGCCAGGCCCCTCCTTCGCACCGGGTTCGAACCGTCGTCGATGCCGGAACAGGGCGAGTGCCGATGCGATCCCGATCGAATCGCAGACGGGTAGCTACCCGTCGAGGGCGCATGCCGACCGCTAATTCTGGGCCGACGGTGCTGCCCGGTCAAAGCCTGGCGTGGCTGTTGGTTGTGATCTTGGTTTTGACGGCGGGCGGACTGTGGCTGAGCAACCGAGCCCCCAAAACACATGTAGCCCCGCCAGCAGGCACTCCGTCCAAAGTCAAGTCGACCCCTTCGACGGCTCCGCCAAAGAAGTCGACTCTGCCGAAGAAGTCGACTGTGCCACCGTCTGCTAAAACGGGGGTGGCTCCGATAGCGAAGCCGCCGCGGTTTTTGGCTTCGCATTTCAGCAAGGGCCTTTATTATGCCGACTATCGAGTGACCAGCGGCCGTCCGGTGAAGATGGTGCTGACCTTTATTGGCACGTGTTGGGTCGCGTATTGGGTAAATGGCACGTTGGTCAACGCCGCTGGCCACACCTACAGCGCCGGAGAACGGTTGCAGCTTTCGGGTTCGCATTCGCTGGCAGTCTCCATCGGCAACGTGTTCGGTGTAAAGGTTTCGGTTGACGGCAGTACCGTGGGCCAGATTGCTCAAGATTCGAAGGGCCATTCTAGCATCTTAACCTTTACTGCGGGAGCCTAAGTCCAGATCGCCGATGTTTGATCGCCACCCAGGTTCCCGCGAAGATAGCGGCGCTTCGCAGTCCATATAAGACAATTACCAAGGCCCACCAGCCTGAGTGGTGGACGGCATAAAAATACGCTATGGGATAGCCAGCCGTCGAAAGCAGTGACGCCGCGATCCAGTAGCGATTGAGCGGATAATAGCTCCAAAGGGGAATCAGCCAAAGGATAAACTGCACCGAAAACACCTTGGACGTCAACAGTAAGGTGACCAGCACCAGTAACGAGCCCGCTCGCAAGTCCAAAACGTCCATATACACCAGGAAAAGTTCCGTTCCGATAGCAAGGACCATCATCAGATCAAAGACTAGGCCGACGATGCTGCTCATCGGGGTCACTATGTTCAGAGCCCCGAAAGCGAAGAGGATTCGGGTATGAGTGAAGTTGAGCGCAGCAGCGATAGCACCGGGAAGGCTGCCGATTTCCAAAGGCCGATGGCCTAGAAATTGGTAGGGCGACAAGGCGCTGGGTCCGGCCCAACGCACCTCGACGATCAGCACCAGGAGTAGGCTGAGCATGGTAGTGGCGAGTTCTCTCCACGGCAACCTGCCTTGGCGACGGTATTGCCAGACAAACAGCACGGGCATAAACACCGCCGGATAGAGCTTCAGCAAGAAGCCGATGCCAAGCCAAAACCACGCCCAAGCATAGCGCTCTCGCGCAGCCGATTCGATGCCCAAGGTAGCCGCCAAGACGGCGAAAATATCGTATCGTCCGGTGATCACGGCTAAACCGCCCAAAGCGACATAGATGACGACGCGATAGGCCCATTCAGGAGGGTGTTTTCCCTGGGATAGCAAGACCAAAAACGCCAGTCCGGCGAGGAGGCCAAACGACAACTGGTAAGCGAACGGAAGCAATCGGGGCAGCAAAAAGACTGCCTCTGACAGGGTAGGGTACTCTATCGGCCAATGGGTCAGCAATGGGGGCAGAAGACCGGCGCGAGCATAGCGCGCATATTCGATGACATCGGTGGGCTCGATCCAAAAAGTGACGATCAGCGACAGGGCAATCACGGCGATCCCCAGGCTTAACACGACCCAGGGGGAACTAAACGTCTGACGCCATCTGACCTTCGTCACCTTACTCACTGCCTCGGGGATCGCTCCAGCCTGGCCGAGGGATGGCCGAATCGTGGGGCTGCAACGGATCGCGGAAGATGAGCGGCCGTCTCTTCTGACCCAAAAGATATAAACTGGCAGGAGTGAAGGCGAGGGCCGACACCACCAGATAGGAAACGGTCAGGGTCGCCATGACCACCATTCCGGTCTCGAGCATTGAGCCATACGGCCCGACTAGGCGGGGGAGAAAACCCAGTAGTACATACAAGACGAGAGGATGAAGCAAGTAGAGGCCAAAGGAATGGTGGGAGAGTCTCATGATAAGACGCCCGAAGAGACCGGACCGCCCGCCCTCTGACCATCTCCATCCCAAAGTATAGAAAAAGAGCGTCGTGGCCAAGCAATATGGGACCATCACCGGCTGAAAGACTGAGGATGCCGCCAATACAGACAAGTGGTAGCCTTCGCGGTTCAGGACATAGGTGCTGAGCGCCGCCACCAACGTGGCCAGCCACCCGGCGACAATATATGTTCGATGTCTCGTAATCCATCGATGGAGGTGGGGAAGATAGGTGGCGGCCATGGCGCCTGACAGGATATAGAGTTGGTAGGTAAGAAACGTCAAAGCCCGATAGCGGCCGAGGACGGCGATGGCTCCCCCCTGGGGCAGACCGTGTTGATATCCTGCCATCAACAGGAGTTCGAGGCCGATACTAACCGCCAGCAGCAACCCGTGCCGTCTGCGCGTCCGAGCGATCAGCCATTTCAACCCAGGAAACAATAGATAGATTTGCATGGTGATCAAAAGGTAGTAGAGATGATACCAAGCCTGACCTGTGATCAAATCGACACCGAGGCTCCGAAGAAAAGGAAGGGCATGATTCCAGGCAGGCTCTACGCCGACGTAGGCGTAAATGACGCTCCACAAAACATAGGGGATGGCAATGAGCGTAAAGCGCTTTCGCCAAAATGATCCCCATGAGATCACTCGTTGGGGGTATCGATAGAAAAGGACAAAGCCGGTCAAAAACAAGAACACCTCGCGAGTATAATGAAGCACCATCACCCCGGCTCCAGCCAAGGTGCTTTGCTCAGAGTGAGTGAAAAATGTGACATGGACAGTAATCACTCCGAAAACCGTCAGCGCGCGAATAAAGTCGAGTTGGTAGAGGTGATGTGAGGATGCGGCCGTCAATCGTTCGAAGGAACCCTCCGAGGGCGCTTGCCACCAAGCCGTCGGGCCCTTTGAAGGCATCGAAGCGTTCCCCCTTTGTCTGAGCAAGATAAATCCTGTCTACGAATTCGCCGTTCTCGCTAGTGTATCCCATTATGACCCACCTTCATGGTCAAACAGACATCCTTCCGTATTGAGAGAAAAAGTCGGCTATGCTATAGGCACCGCTTCTTTTTAACATACGGCTGAATCGATGGTCAAGGAGAGATTTCAGTCGAACTTCAGGTGAAGATGGCACATAGACAGACAGATAGACAGACAAACGGAAGCACGGAGGGATCACCATGTGGGTGGAAGCGGTACCGAATTTTTCTGAAGGAACGGACCCAAGTTTCCTTCAGCGCTTAGTCGAGCGTGCGCAAAGAAGCGGTGTGTTCGTGATGGGCGTAGAGGGCGACCCGGATCATAATCGTTCGGTCTTATCGTTGGCTGGATTGGGACACCTCGTGGTCGAGGCGTTAGTGTCTTTGGCAGAACTGGCGGTAACCGAAATCGACCTTCGCCGTAGCCGAGGGATTCATCCCCGGATGGGGGCCGTGGATGTCATTCCCATCGTGCCGCTGGGGCCTTCACCAATGGCCTATGCGGTCGAATTGACTCATCAGTTGGGAATGCGGTTGGCCCAGGAACTGTCTCTGCCGGTGTTTCTCTATGAACATTCGGCCCGCCTGCCCAAGCGAAAAAATTTGGCGGACGTCCGTCGGGGGGGCTTTGAAGGATTAGCGACGAGAATGGCTATCGATCCACCAGATTATGGTCCAAGCGCACCCCATCCCAGCGCTGGAGCCGTAGCGGTTGGAGCGCGCTGGGCGCTGGTGGCCTTCAACTGCTATTTGTCCACTCAGGACTTGTCCGTGGCGCGAGCGATCGCTCGCCAAGTGCGAGCTTCGAACGGCGGTCTGGTAGGGGTTAAGGCGTTGGGCCTGTATCCCAAGCAGCAAGGCGCAGTGCAAGTGTCGATGAACCTGGTCGATTATCCTAAGACCACGCTGGCTCAGGCGGTGGAAGCGGTGGCGACCGAGGCCGCCCGATTGAATGTCGAGGTGATCCGGAGCGAACTGGTCGGTTTGCTGCCTTTACAGGCACTATTGGATGTGGCTGAACACTTTCTCCGTTTGCCCCATTTAGGGATCGAGCAAGTGGTGGAGTTGAACCTGAACCGAGCGGCGGTACAATCAGTGGAGGTGGGCCATCCCTAGGCGCCAAGGAAGGAGTTTGGTGGTCCATTGAAGAAGATGTTAACACCACAGGAATTTAGAAAGGCAGGTAATGTGAATGATTGGTGTTGCCATGGTCGGCACCGGAGGGATCTCCCCACGGCACCTTCAGGCCTATCTCACCTTTTCTGCACGCGCGGAAATTCGCGCTTTAGTGGATATTGTGCCTGAACGCGCACATGAAAAGGCGAAGACGTTAAATATTTCCGCTCCAGTGTATGATGCTTATCAGAGGATCCTCGACGATCCCAGCATTCAGCTAGTTTCGATCGCGACTCCGCCATCCACCCATGCGGAGATAGCGATGGCCGCATTGGCTGCGGGCAAGCACGTCTTGGTAGAAAAGCCCATGGCCTCGTCGTTGGCAGAATGCGATCAGATGATTCAGGGTGCAAAAGAAGCGGGCCGGGTCTTGTCAGTAGTCGCTCAAAACCGGTTTCGGACCCCGATGATGAAGCTAAAGCGGATATTGGACAGTGGCGTGATCGGGCGTGTGGTCCACGTAGCGGTGGAGTCCTATTGGTGGCGGGGACCCCAATACTATGATTTATGGTGGCGAGGAACGTGGGAGAGCGAAGGCGGTGGAGTGACCCTGAACCATGCGGTGCACCATATTGATGCTTTGCAATGGATGATGGGGTCGCCCGCTTCGCTCACTGCGGAGATGGGCAACGTCGGCCATGAAAATGCCGAGGTAGAGGATGTGTCCGTAGCCATTCTTCGGTTTCAGCAAGGAGCCATGGGTCAGTTGACAAGTTCGGTGGTCCATCATGGCCAAGAACAGAAACTGCTGTTCCAAGGAGAGCGGGCGGCGGTCGGCTTCCCGTGGCAAATTCAGGCGGAACGTTCTCAACCTAACGGTTTTCCGGTCGCGAACCGCGGTCTGGTTGAAGAAATCCAGGCCCTCTATGACAGCTATCCGGCCTTGACTTACGAGCACCATTTGGGTCAAATTGATGATGTACTGACGGCGATTGAGCACCAGAGAGTTCCCTTGATCGATGGTCAGTCAGGTCGGCGCACACTAGAAATCATTACGGCTATCTACGAGTCAGCGACTTTAGGCAAACGGGTAATGCTGCCATTGGGCCCGGACTCCACGTTTTACCAAAAAGACGACTTATTGCGGCAGGTACCACGGTTTCATACCAAATCTCGCAGTGTCGATGCATTTTCGGTCAATGAGATTACGACCTAGCCTTCAGGCCTACACGACCGTGGCAGCGGGCTCCAGGGCCCTGGTAGGCTCGAGTATAATGAGCATAAGAGCATCGGGAGGCGGCCAGCATGGAGGAAAACTGGGATCACAAGTCTGACTGGGAACGGCTGAAACGATTGGACAACCCCGATCGCGAAGCATTACTGCCGCATGCTCCGGTGTTGGACGCGCTAAATTTAGAGGCTGGCATGCAAGTGGCCGACATTGGTGCTGGCCTGGGTTATTTTACCTTTTCATTGGCGATTGCGGTTCGTCGTGAGGGCAGGGTGCTGGCAGTTGATCCGAACCCGCTCGCGCGTGAGGAATTGAAACGGCGAGTGGAGGAGGCAAGGATTCATAACATCTTCGTGCAAGAGGGATCGGCGGGTGGTGTGGCCGCAGCCGACCACACTTTGGATCGCGCACTGTGGCATGCTCTGTTGCACGACGTGGCGCATATTGCCAAAGCGGGTCGTGAGATGCATCGTGTCCTAAAGCAGCACGGATTGTGGGTCATTGTAGACTGGCGCTTAGAATCCAGCGAATGGAGCCGATTTACCGCCCAGGGATGGGACCGGGCCACGGTGGAACGCTTGGTGGTCGACTCTGGACAGTTCCGCGTGAAAGACGTGTTCGAGCCTGGACCCGCGGCGTGGGGCATTGTTTTCGAAAGACAATAAAGCGGCAAACTGACGAAGCAACCTGGCGAAGGAAGATGTCGACGAATCTATGATAAAAGTCATGACGGCAGAACAATCGCAGGCTTTAGATGCAAAAGCTGAAGCGGCTGGGGTCAAATCGCCTTGGCTCATGGAAGTGGCCGGAGCGAAGGCAGCGCAATATATCGGAGAACGACTAGACGGCGACCGGGTGCTGGTGGTGGTAGGCCCGGGTAAAAATGGCGGAGACGGGTTGGTTGTTGCCCGTCACCTGGCTCGGTATTGGCCGGTGGACGTGGTGCTGGTCCGGGGCACGCCAAAATTTGAGGAAGCCGCTGGGTTGGTGGAAAGTGCTGCCCGATATGGAGCCGAGATTTATTCTGCCGAGTCGCTCATAGAGCGATTAGGGCGGGCCACCGTGATCGTAGACGCCATCTTGGGCACAGGAATTCGCGCACCCTTGAAGCCTTGGGCCAAGACTTGCATCGAACAAATTAATGGCGCGAGTTTGCCTTGCTACGCTCTGGATGTTCCATCTGGGGTCGACGCCAATAACGGGCAAGTCGATGAGACCGCCATTCGAGCAGAGGCGACGATCACGTTTGGTGCCAGCAAGTGGGGCCATTGGTGCTATCCCGGAACCGGCATGAGGGGAAATCTGGCGGTCGCCGATATTGGACTGCCAAACGCGGCGGGCGGCGGCCGGCTGATTGACGCCGATGAGCTGCGACGCTGGATCAAACCGCTTCGCGCCGACGGGCACAAGTACCAGCGGGGACGTCTGGCCGTCATCGGAGGTTCGCCGGATATGCCCGGGGCTCCCCAAATGGTGGCCGAAGCAGGGCTGAGAATGGGCATAGGCCTGGTGCAATTGATGGTTCCGCGATCGCTCATCGCCCGGTTGTCGGTCTCCAGTGCGATGCTGGTCCATGGCAGCGACGAAGACAGCGCCGGAAGACTTCGGTTGACGGAAGCCCAATGGGTGTTGTTGAAAAAGTCTGATGCCGTGGTCGTGGGTCCAGGATTGGGGCCGATGCCTGGGGTCGAATGGATTGAGGAGTTGGTCGATATGGGAAAACCCACGGTGATTGATGCCGATGGGCTCAGGGTTCTCAACTCCTCACCACTCAAGCCGCCCCTGCCTTCTTTGGTATTGACTCCGCACGAGGGGGAGGCGGCGAGGCTGCTTGGAATTAGCGTGGACGAGGTGCGCGCCGATCGCCTGGCAGCCTTTATGGCCCTCGAAAAAAAATATGGGGCGGCTGTCGTGTTAAAGGGGCCGCATACGATTTCCGGAACCTCCGATCATCTCTATGTCAATGTCAGTGGAATTCCTGAGTTGGCCACCGCCGGCAGCGGGGATGTGCTGAGCGGCGTCATCGGGGGCTTGCTGGCGGCTGGCTATCCTAATTGGCAGGCGGCAACGATGGGCGTATATATTCACGGGATGGCGGCACGCCAAGCCGCCATGGGCCATGGCCAAAGCTTGATTGCTCCCGATTTGATCGAGGCACTGAGCGGCGATTGGACCCGCTTGGTCAAGGCTACGGGTGAAGAGGTGACATGGGTGTAATGAGACCCGACGGGGAAAGTGAGCACCACGGTCGACCGACCGGCGCTTTCGTCGATGTGGCCAAGATCGCAGCGAATGCGGCTTACTTTAAGCGCCTTTTAAGCCCGTCTCAGCAGTTGATGGCGGTCGTCAAAGCCGACGGATATGGTCACGGCGGAATTGAAACGGCGAAGGCTGCAATGCGCGGGGGCGCGACTTGGCTCGGTGTAGCCTTGGCTGAAGAGGGCATCGAGTTGAGGAAAGCCGGAATCGGCGTCCCCATTTTGGTGCTTGGGCCATCCCACCCCTCGCAGATTGCCTTGGCGGTGGCGCATGAGATTGATGTGACGATTTTTGATTGGAGTCAAATCGCTTGGGCTAAGGCTGCGGTTTTGACGCATCAGAAGCCGTGTCGCGTCCATCTGAAATTGGATACGGGTATGGGACGCATCGGACTTCCGGCGGAACACCTGAATGAGGCGTGGGTTGAGACCCTAAAGGGGCCCGACTTTAATTGGGTGGGCTTGTCGACCCATTTTGCCTCCAGTGATGGAAACGACCCCGAGCCCACCAAAAAGCAACTTCTCCGCTTCCTGGATGCCATCGAATGGCTTCGGGGTCAAGATGCTGTGCCGGTCCAAATCCATGCGGCGAATTCGGCGGCAACCTTAAGATTCCCCGGGACGCACTTTACTATGGTGCGCGTGGGGTTGGCGCTTTATGGATTGAAACCGTACCCCGCTGCCACCGGAATCCAAGCGGTGATGAGTTGGCATTCTGAGGTGGTCTATGTAAAATCGGTACCCGCGGGGTTTCGGGTAGGATATGGCGCGACTTATGTGACCTCAGAGCCTACGAAACTGGTAAGCGTACCCGTCGGCTATGCCGATGGCTACCGACGAGCTTGGTCGAATCGGAGTGATGTGTTGATCCGGGGCCGCCGCCATCGAGTGGTCGGAAACATTTCCATGGACCAAATCACTGTGGCAGTTCGTGATCAAGATCCGGTGGCCGTGGGCGACCAGGTGACTTTATTGGGATGCGACGGCGATGAAGAAATCTCTGCGGAAGAACTCGCTGCTTTGATGGACTCCATCGCCTATGAGGTGGTCACAGGCATCAGCAAACGCGTCCCTCGTTCTTACCTTAGCGATTGACACGAAATTTTTGCGAAGCCTATAATGTGGTCGAGACAAGAAAGAGGTGGCCGGATTGGACGTAAATCGTCGCGTGGTAGTTCGTCTTCCTCACCAATTGGTGGATGCCCTCGATGTGGTAGCCGGTCAACGAGGCCGACATCGGAGCGACGTAATTCGCGAGAGCGTCGAGTTTTTCCTCGCTGAACAAGAACGACAAACCCTGAGACAGCAGCTGATTGAGGGATATCAAGAACTGGGACACCTAGACGTTCGCACGGATTCGGAAGAGCTCTGGGACGTATGCGGATCCCGGCAGGAATAGGGGACCATGACAGAATCGGTCGAGGTGCAGGTCAAGCGTGGAGACATTTTTTTTGCCGACTTGTCGCCCGTGGTGGGATCCGAACAAGGAGGGGTGCGGCCGGTCTTAATCTTGCAGAATGATATTGGGAACAAATATAGCCCGACGACCATAGTGTGTGCGATTACCTCCCAGCGCTTCAAGAGTCGATTGCCTATTCACGTGGAACTAACCGCCGCAGAGTCTTCGCTAAACCGGGATTCTGTGATTTTGTTGGAACAGATTCGAACGCTCGACAAACGGCGGCTCAGGGAACGCATGGCTCATCTATCACCGAACGTGATGGCGAGAATTGACCAAGCCATCCGGATTAGCTTAGGCTTGACGGCGTTATAATCGCGATAGGTCAGGATCTTCCGGAGGGGTGGGCGTAGATTGCGGCCAGTGATCGGGTTGACCGTGTCGCGCACGGGGGATGACGGCAAACTTCGAGATGGAGTGAGTGTAGCTTACATTGACGCGGTAGTGGCAGCGGGCGGTTTGCCAGTGCTATTGCCGAATACTGGGCAGACCGAGGTCTTAAATCGGTTGGATGGGTTGATTCTGACCGGCGGTGGCGATTTTGACCCTAAGTGGTATGCTCAGCCCAATGTGGGTACGCCGCCGGGGGCGATCTCGGCGGTGCGCGATCTGGCCGAAATTCAAATCATAAGGACAGCCATGCATCTCAAACTGCCGATGGTAGGAATTTGTCGAGGCATTCAGGGCTTGGCGGTGGCTTTAGGGGGCACATTGATTCAAGATATTGCGCGCCAACGTCCGCACTCTGAGGTGTGCCACTATCAAACCGAAGGCCGAGCAGTTGTCACGCATTCGATTACGGTAGACTCACCTAGTCAACTGTTCGGAATCTTGGCTGCGCGCAATCTTTCGGTCAATTCGTTTCACCATCAAGCGGTGGAGATGGTGCCGCCCGGATGGCGGGCGGTGGCTTGGAGCGATGATGGGGTCATTGAAGCCATGGAATGGAGCGGAACTCATTTTGCCATCGGGGTACAGTGGCATCCCGAGGACCTGGCGGCGGACGGCGACCCCGGTGGGGCTCGGATCTTTGCAGAATTGATTGCTCAAGGGGCGAAGTTCAGAGGGAGCGCAGAGGAGAGATAATGGATGGCAGAAAGAGCGGTTGAGATTTTTCGCGGTGAATGGGTCGAGAGTGTGGCGTATGCCGACGTGGCGGTAGTAGATAGTCTCGGTCGCCTGATTGCCTGGGCGGGCGACCCTGAACAAAGCACATTCTGGCGCTCCAGTGCTAAGCCGTTTCAAACCATGCCGGTCATCATGGCCGGGGCTGTGGCGAAATTTGGCTTATCGGCGGAGGATGTGGCCATCTTGACTTCTTCGCACGGCGGCGAGGTGCGCCACGTTGAGCGCGTCGAAGCCCTGTTGGCAAAAATCGGGGCTTCGCCTGAGGAACTGGCTTGCGGTATTCACTGGCCATCCACTCTTTCGTCGCGGGAGGCCCTGGTGGAAGCGGGGAAACAGCCGACGGTGCTCCATAATAATTGCTCTGGAAAGCACACGGGCATGGTGATGCTTTCGCGGCTACTTGGCGTGGTCAGCGCGGGCTATTTGGCATCTGAGCATCCGGTTCAGGTGCAGATTTTGGAAAATGTCCGTCGCATGACCGGACTGTCGGCGCAAGACCCGATTCCCACCGCTACCGACGGGTGCGGCGTGCCGACCTTTTATCTGCCTTTGACTCGAATGGCGTTCGCCTATGCCCAACTGGTCGATCCGAGAGGATTGGAAGCAGACCAGGCGCTTGCCGCTCAGATGGTGGCAGAAGCGATTCGCACCTACCCCGAGTTAGTCTCTGGCCAAGGACGTTTAGAGGTGGAATTGGCGCAAGCCACCGGCGGGCGGCTGGTCACTAAAGGAGGAGCTGAGGCCCTATTTACCATCGGAGTGCCCGAACGCGGCTGGGGAATCGCCGTGAAGATGGCGGACGGCAATCCCCGAACGCTAGCGAGCACTGTCATCGCTAGTCTCATCCAATTAGACCTTTTGGACGACGAGACTATCCACGCGCTTCACGAGGTGATTTTTCCCACATTGAAAAATCACGCCGGCACCGAGGTCGGCGGTATGCGAGCAGTGTTGCCACTCCACCGCGCCCGCATCTCAGTTCGGCCCCGGATCCGCTAGACTGCCTAGCTGGCGGATCCGGCTAGACGGACTGGAATCAACTCTCCATCGCGAGACGGTCGATAGATGTCGCCTTGGGAATTGAACTGAATCGCGCATTGATCGCAAAACCAGTATCCCCGTTCGCTGATTTGACCGACAGAAGTCTTCCGGCCGCATAGTGGACAAGCAAATTGTCGCTTCATCATGATAGCCTCCTTTTGAAGACGCCATGCGTTGCGCCTTCGCTTCTCTTACAATAGTTCGTAATTGTTACCAGGTTATTGCGGGCCGATATGAAATTTATAAGGAAAATTTTTTCGACACATCAAGACGCTCTTGAGTTTTGCCTTGAGGACGCGCATCCAATCGCACCTATCCGTGCGCCAAACCGTCGCTAGTTCGGTTGAAAACGTGCTGCTGGCGACTCGGGTTGTTTCTTTTGGTTGTCGACATGGACTCTAGGCCGTTTGCAGGCGCTCTAAACAGGGTTCCTAACGTTTGGTTCCTAACATTTAAGAGTGTGGGAAGTGGCTGACAGATAATCGGGCTCAGGACGCCGGATCTGGCTCACTAACACCTTAGCTCATTCTCAGCAAAAGACGCCCGGATAGCCCGGGCGTCGGGTTAGGGTGTAGTTAGGACAACGAGGGGGCGAAGAGCCGTTCTTCTTTGACAGCGGCAACCAATGGCCAAGAAGGCTCGTTTACGCGCAACCAACCTTGGGTAGTTTCTCGAAAATAAGGACTGTCTAGCCCCTGCTTGAGGCGTTCACTACGGTAGCGATCAAAGCGGCGACGATTCCACCCGGTGGTCACTTCCCAACGCGGATGGTGTTCAATAAACTCGGTCAACGAGCGATAGCTGCCGTTCGTGGCCAATTGATAAAACACCACGGGAGCGGTTCGTTCGGTTCCGGTAAAGACCACAATCAACCTAGGAATTCTTCGCATCGGAATCATCTCCTTTTCTATTGTGAATGCGCGCACAATCACAATGTATGGCATCCCAAGAGCAATGTCAATCCTTAGACGATAAATTCCTGGGACTTTTTTGGATACAACCCGATTGCTCTTCATCGTGGTCCTAGTCATCCCTCCGGCCTGCCTCTCGCCGGAAACGACGGACACGAGATGGGAAGTGCGGAGGTGCGCGGAAATGCTGTGGCTCGGATTCTGAACCGGTCGAGGCGAGAGTGTTCATGATCGGGAGTAGCGGCTAGAGATGGGAAGGTCGCCGAGGGGAATAAAGCCGCTAGAGGGGCCAATAGAAGCTTGCACCCCATCAGTGCGGTGGAAAACGGCGAAAATGGCTCCTAGATTTCATGGAACCATCTTCAGCGCGTAGGACAAGATTTGCTGACGGTGCCAGGGTTTCCAACTTCGGTGCCTGCGTCCTGGCAGGCATCAGCGGTACGCGCGGCGGGACATTGCGCTTAGGACAAAGTGAGGCGGTGCTCAGACCATGGTGAGACCGCCAGACACGGAAAGTACTTGACCCGTAATGTGACGGGATTGGTCTCCCGCCAGAAACAAGATGGATTGGGCAATGTCTTCGGGCTCGGCGATTTCCTTGAGCGGAATTCGGCGGATCATTTTGGCAATCAGTTCATCGGCACTGTGGCTGTTGTCTTGGAGAATGCGGGTTCGGGTGGGTCCGGGGGACACACAATTGATTCGGATATGGTGACGGGCCATTTCTTGGGCCAGGGATTTCGATAAAGCGATAATCCCACCTTTGGCCGCCGCATAGACCGCTTCGCCAGCCATTCCCACCCGGCCAGCATCCGAAACCACATTGACGACCGTTCCCGATTTTCTTTCGACCATGGCCGGCAACACGGCGCGCGTGGTATAAATAACGCCCCACAGGTTGGTGTCGATCACTCGATTCCAGTACTCAGGCGTTTCTTGGAGAAACGGGGTCGTATCCGTGTAGCCGGCATTGTTGACGAGGACATCGATCGGTCCGAAGCGCTGCTCAATTTCGCGGTGGCCCTGCGCGACCGCAGAGGACACGCCTACGTCTACGACCGCAGCCAAAACCTCCGACCCTAAAATGTTTTGCGCCAGAGCGGCACTTTCGGCATGCAATGCCCAGATTGCTACTTTGGCGCCCTGTTGAAGGAATAGGCGCGCGCTGGCCAGGCCAATGCCTTGTGCGCCCCCGGTAATCAGCACGGTGCGATCCGTAAAGGTCATAGCGCCCCCTCGCCGGCAGACGGCGCTTCGAGCAAGCTGCGCTCGTCCATCCAGGCTTGGTCCTGGTGTTTGGCTGCCCCTGAGCCTTTTTGCATCTCCATATGACGCAGACCCAAAGGATCGTGCTGACGAATGAAAGCGACCACTTCTGATGAGGGTTCGGGGGTGGTAGCGACGGGACTGGCAGCCGTTAAATGAAATCCGGTGGCCGACTCCACGGCTGTGAGATCGACGCCTGGGTGGAGTTGGCGAATTTGCATCTGGCCATGGGCCCCTTGAAAATCAAACACGCCAAGATTGGTTACGAGCACGCTGGGGGCGCCAATTCGACCCAGACGCTGTTCGCGTTCTGCAGTGTTGCCCGCTCCGCTTCGAAAATCTACTGCAGCTACGACAGTGCGCGGGTTGTGATCGAGCAAATAATAGCAGAGTTTGGAGAGATGGCTGGTATCTTCCGGGATGCCCCGCGACCCGACCAGAGCAACCTTGGGATTCGCCCATGGTCCGATGGTACTAATGTTGACGCTGCCCCGCTGGTCGATCTGGGCAGGGTTGATCCAGATTCGAAATTTATCTAAGAAAATGGCATCGAACACTTCTTCCATCCCTAACGCGATGCCGCGCTGCGCTAGAATGAAAAATTGGCCCAAACTTAGCGAAGGCAAAAAGTCGACGTCCATGCCGGATTCCGGAGTGGCCAACAGCGCAAGGTCTGGAGCATAGAAGGCCTTGGCCACTAGGCCGGCTAGGGCGCCAAAGGCGGTGACTGAGCTGACTAAGACTTCTCCCGACAGTTCTCGGGCCATAGCATCAATCATCAATTCATCAAAGCGGTATGGCTCCGTCGTCATCGTGCTCACCTCCTGTTATGTTGATGAAACTCCGAGCCGTTGTTTCAGGGCTAAGGCTCCGCCTTGATGTTTCACGTAGGTCTCGTGATCTTGACCGATGACCTCCTGAGTATAGTTCAGCCAAAGATCGGGATCCGACGCCTGGTGGAGATAATCCTTCATCGCCCCCAGGTCCAGACGATAGCCAGGAGCCATGATGGTAGGATGGGCCCCCCACGGCGCCTCGATGACGCCGGCGGTGTGAATGCGCAGAATTTGGATTCCGGCGCCGAGATTTTGGAGGTCCTTGGAACTCAACACCTGTTCGCAGGATAGAAAAGTGGTTTTGGCTGCTTTGGCACAGAGCACGTCGACATGGCTGTCTCCAAGAATGACTCCATTGCCTGCGCGGTCGGCATAGTTCGCGTGAATCAACGCAAAATCCGGAGACAGTGGGGGGATGGCGACTACGTCATCCCCGCCAAATGGATCGGCGATCACGCGAAAGGCCGGGTTGACGCTGAGGACATCGGTGGCCAGCCCCGCATGGGTGGGGATAAAAGGAATGCGTTTGATGGTCGCATCCAATCCGGCCATGATCGTGTACTCCGTCCATTCTTGAAATGCGACGCTTTGGTTCTGGCGAGCGGCTCGGAAGTGGGGAGCTAGGCCGAGAAACTCGAATCCAACGAAAGCATAGAGGACTTCGCGTACGGCTCCGACACCGATTAACAGATCAACATCGGGGCCACCGACATCGACGATTAGGCGAAGGTCCTTCACCCCACTACGCGCCAAGGCGCGAACCATGGCCATCGGCTTCCGCGAGATAGAGGACCCGCCGATAGCGACGGTGGCCCCATCCGGAATCTGGCCCGCCATATCATCGAGAAGAACTAGTTTGTTCATCTTCGGCTCCTTCGTCGATTCTTGACACTGTCCATTGCGTTCCTTCCGGCTTAGGGCTCATCAGACAGCCTCTTGGTTACTTCAAAAGGTCCTGACGTGATGGTCAGCCCGCCATCGACCCGAATTACTTGCCCGGTGATGAAGCGCGCCGCATCGCTGGCTAAGAAGACGGCCACATCGGCCACGTCGTCAGGGGTGCCTAATCGCCCCAGAGGCGTCTCGCGGCTCACCGCGCGTTCGAATTCGTCGTAGCGCTCACCCATATAGAACCGGGCTGAATCCGTTTCTACGACTCCGGGGGCGATGGTATTGCAGGTAATGTGCTTAGGCCCGAGTTCGTAGGCCAAGTATCGAGCAATGGTCTCGACCGCTCCCTTGGCCGATCCGATGGTGGCATAAAGCGGGATAGTGTACGGAGTGCCGTGTCCTGACATGGTAATAATTCGGCCGCCGCGGTCGCCCATCAGTGGGACGGCCCGTTGCACCGATTGGATAAGGCTTTGCACAATCAGCCGATACGTCCGTTCCACATGATAGGGCTTGACCTCGGACAGTCGCTTAAAGGCCGTGGCGGCGGCGTTGGCCATAAACACATCCAGGCGATTCCAATGCTCTTGAATGTGATCGAACATTCGGTCCACATCAGTTAAATCTTCCAGGTTAGCGGCAATGACTAAGGCGTCACGACCCAAACCACGAATTTCCTCGGCCACCTGATTGGCCAGATCAGCTTGGCGATGATAGTGAATAGCTACATCAGCGCCCGCTCGGGCCATCGCTAAGGCCGTGGCCCGACCAATGCCGCGGGAACTGCCGGTGATTAACACCTTTTTTCCTTCTAGCGGAGCGGTCATGAGGTCAGACCCTTTCCCAGCCATTCGCCGCCATCAATGACCAGCACCTCGCCGTTGATGAAATCCGCATAAGGGGATACAAGATAGGCGGAAGCTTGGGCAACCTCTTGGACCGTGCCGAAGCGACCGACCGGCACCTTGGCCAAGGTGCGGGCTCGGTCCTCTGGATCTTGCCACAAGGGGCGGGCTCCTTCGGTATCAGTTGGCCCGGGGCAGATGGCGTTTACGCGAATGCGATGAGGAGCCCATTCGACCGCAAGACTCCGGGTGAGGGCGACGACGCCGGCTTTGGCAGCGACGGAGTGCACTGTGCGTGGACCTCCCGTCCAAGCATAGCTCGCGACCACGGAGAGAATTCTTCCGCCTCGGCCGGAACTGATCATGGCCATACCAGCACGGCGAGCACAATAAAACGTGCCATGAAGAACACTTTGAACGACGCTGTTCCACCCGTTTACGGAAAGTTTTTCGCTATCAACAATGAAATTGCCTGCAGCGGCGTTGACTAAGATATCGACCTGTCCGAAGGCCTCCAATGTGCGGTCGAACAAATTATCGACAGCTTCCGGTTGACGTACGTCGGTGGGAATGGCTAACACTTCGCATCCTTGGGTTCTCAGTCTGGATTCCGCCTCGGACAAGTGGTCGGGGTTGCGACTGGCCAACACGACCTTTGCGCCAAGCAGAGCTAATTCGGAAGCGATGCCAAATCCAATGCCGGTGCCTCCTCCGGTGATGATTGCGACTTGACCTTTAAGGGTGTCTATGGGGAGCATAGTGTTGGGCATAAATGACTCCTTTCGCCGGGGTATCCGGATTTTACACGTAAATATAAGTCTACAACTTTTACTGCCCCTTAAAACGCGGGATTTTCTTTCCCAGGAATGAAGATACCGCATCTCGATGGTCTTGGGTATGGCTGAGCCGTTCTTGGGCTGCGATTTCTTTGCTGAGAGCCAGATCCAACGATAGACCGTGGCCGTCTTGGACTAGTTGTCGAATTTCGGCGTAGGCTAGCGTGGGACCCTCGGCAAGTTCATAGGCCAATTCTCGGGCCCGCGTTTCGGCAGCCTCAGCGCTCGGATGGACCATTTCGGCCAACCCGAGTTGAACCGCCTCTTGGGCCTGAATCGCCGATCCGGTGAGAAATATCCTAAGGGCTTGAGCATCGCCGATCATCCGCGGTAGAAGATAGGACGTGCCGGTGTCGGGAACGAGCCCGACTTTAACAAATCCGGCGATCAACTGAGCGTCAACGCTTAAGACCCTAAAGTCGCAAGCCAAGGCCAGGGACATTCCACCGCCCACGGCCGTGCCCTGGAGCAGTGCAATCGTTGGCTTAGGCATGGTCTGCAGGGCCTGCACCAAAGGAACGTACTCGGATCGGACCAATTCGCCGAGCGATACACGGTGTTCGGCATAGTTCTCATCTAGCTCTTTGAGGTCTTGGCCCACCGAGAACGCGCGACCCGCACTAGAGAGCATCACCACCCGAATCGCCGAGTGGTCAGCGGCCTCTTTTAGCGCATGCTTCAGTTCCATTCGCATCTGATGATTCAGCGCATTAAGCGCTGAGGGACGGTTGAGGACAATGTGGGCTAATCGGTCCTCTTCCACATATTCAATCGTTTCGTATATCAAGAGCGTGTCCCTTTCTGTGTAGAAAATGTCACCACCGGCCCCAACGGATGAGCGTAAATCCCCCGCGCTGACGGACTGTTCTTAGTCCGCTCGAGGACGATTTTCTTCTCTCAGGGGGTCGAATGGTTCTCTAAAAATGTGGCGATAGCTTGATTCGTCGCCTCCGGGGATTCCATATGAGGCAAGTGCCCAACGTCCTCTAACACGACTAAGGTCGCATTTTTCAACCGAGCTTTTAAGGCTTCGCCGTAGGCCAGGGGAATGATTGGATCATGGCGTCCCCACAAAAGTAATACCGGCATGGTAAGAGTCGTCAAATCAACTTCAGGGTCGGCGATGATGCTCGCCGCCCCTTGGTATTGTGCGTACATTTTCCGACCGGCGCTAAGTTCGCGTGCGTCCTCTAAACTGCGGTATGGGGTAATTCTTCGAAATTTCTCGGGGTCATAGACCATTTTTGAGGCGAACTGGGCGGGATCGAAAGCCAAGGGGTCCCCCAGCGGAACATCCGGCAGATTTACGCCCACCGCCGCTAACAAAATAAGATGGGAGACGCGCTCGGGAGCGAGAGACGCGGCAGTTAAGGCGACTCTTCCGCCCATGGAATTGCCCGCTAAGACCATGCGGTCGACCCGAATTCCCGCGAGCCAACTGAGCAGAGCCGGGGCGATATCTCTGACGGTTTGGATCTCCGAGGGCCGTTCAGAACGGCCAAATCCGGGCAAATCCGGCGCCACCACGCGATAGTCAGCGCTAAAGTGACGAATTTGGCTGGAAAAGGCACGCCCCGTGCCTCCACCGCCGTGCAAGAGAACCATATTTGGACCCAACCCCTGCTCAAACCAACTCCACCGAGTTCCTAGCCAGGCGATCTCCTGACGAATGATTTCACTCATAATGCCCTCCTAAGGGGGAGAGTATCATATGCTCGGGCGTATGGAAAACCGTGATGGAACAAAACCCCCTACGAAGTAATGGGTCGACTTTCCGAAATACGACGGGGTTCGACCGAGTTTGCTGCAAAAATCGCCCCATTTTGGTCGATGGTGTGTCAAAATTAAGGATATGATAGAACGAGAGGACTTGAGGAGGTTCTGGTGAATATTCGGCAACTGGGAGAACGCGGCTTAATCTCGACGATCCATCGCTTGCAGGCCACTCCGGCTATGGGATATATCGGCATCGGGGATGACGCGGCTTTTTTACCGCCGTCCGAAAAGGGATGGCTGGCGACATCGGATATGTTGGTCGAAGGCACCCATTTTCGCTGGCAGTGGATGGACCCGGAACAACTGGGCGAAAAAGCGGTGGCGGTTAACGTCAGCGACATTGCCGCGATGGGCGGCCTGCCTAAAGTGTGTCTAACTAGCCTGGGTGTCGATGGCGAGGTGGACGTTCAGGTGATCGAGGGCATCTATCGAGGCGTGGCTCGAGCTTTGGATCGCTATGGAGCCGTCTTAATTGGTGGGGATACCGTGGAATCGTCCGCCGGGCTCGTCTTGGATGTGATGATGCTAGGAGAGCCCTCCGCTGCCGGGCCGGTACTGCGCCGAGGGGCCCGGCCTGGGGATCGTCTGGTGGTCACGGGACGACTGGGGGCAGCCTATGGCGGCCTGCAACTGCTAGAGAGAGGGGTGCGTTGGCCAGGCACAAGCATGCTAGAGCGATCGCTGCTCACAGCCCAGATGGCTCCGTTGGCGCGGGTGGAAGCGGGGGTGGCTTTGGCGCCTTTGGTTCATGCCATGACCGATATTAGCGACGGGTTGGTCAGTGAACTTCGCGAGCTTTCCCAGTTTGGTAGCGTGGGAGTGCGCATCACTGAATCGCTCTTGCCCATCGACCAGGCCACCCAAGAACTGGCGGCCGAATTAGACGCCCGTGTCAGCGATTGGGCATATTATGGCGGCGAGGATTATGAATTGTTGGCGGCCATCGCCCCATCGCGGATGCCCGAGGCTCGCCGCCGATTAGAACAGATCGGGTTGGCATTTTGCGAGGTTGGAGTGATCACCGACGAGCCCGGCGTTATTGCGGTGACGGCCGAGGGCGAGGTCTTACTGGACGACGCCCGGGCCTACGATCCATTTGCGGCGAGCCGGATCTTATGAGTCATTTGCAATGGGAATGGCAATGGACGGAGGAATCGGCGCTTGACCTGGTGGTAAGCGATTTGGTTCAGTGCTGGTATCCGCCAGCGATAATCTTGCTCAATGGAAGCTTGGGCAGCGGAAAAACTGCGATTACGCAGAGGTTATTCGCTTGCCTGGGAGTCAAAGAACGCGTGAAGTCTCCGACTTTTGACTTGGTGCACACCTATGAGTTGAATTCGCAGCGGTTGGTTCATGTGGACTTATATCGATTGGGACCGGCTGACGATCTAAATAGTTTAGATTTGCCTAAACCCGACGAAGCCGCTACGATGTTGGTAGCAGAGTGGGGTGATGCCTTGGCGGCTTTGTATCCAGACCGTTTTGATGCGAGTATCGCCATGGTTGGTGCCGGGGCCCGCCGGCTTACCGTCAAAGCATGGGGACAACGGTCAGAAGCGCGTTTGGCCCATTGGATTCGGGAGTCCCAAGCAGGGAAATGAGCGGGAGGCACTCAGAGAGCATGGTGTTGGGACTTGACGCTTCAGGAACAGGACTGGCTGTAGGGCTGGTGGATGAACAGCGAGATGGGCACGTATTGGCCGATTGGTACTGGCTCAGTCCGCGGTCAGCTGGGACGCACCTGGTATCGTGGATCGACCAAATCCAAAGAGAATTCGGGGTGCCTGATGCGCTCGCCGTGGGCATCGGGCCGGGCTCGTTCACTGGCGTCCGGATTGCGGTGACGGCAGCCAAGGTGCTGGCATGGTCATGGTCGATTCCTATTCATGCGGTGTCCTCGCTGGCAGCTTGGGCCTGTGCGGCACCCGAGAACGAACGGGTTTTGGTGACCAGTGAACGACGGGGTGATGCCTTCTTCGGAGGTCTATATTTTAACGGGGCCTCGGGTCCGGAAGCGATCGTCAAAGATTTTCCAGTGGACGGTATTTTGCCTCCATCGTTTCCCCGTGCTGAGTCGCTATGGGTGATTGGGGCGTTGTCCGAGGATCAGGATTGGCTGGTCCGCATCGGGCCTTTGGCCAAGGGGCTAAGCAATGTCCCCTTGCTCGGGTCGAACGTAGCCCGCTTGGCATGCCTGAGCGGGCTTGGGGCGGGCACCGATCCGCTCCAAGTGGCCCCAGCCTATCTCAAGTCCGTGGCTATACGCATGCGGCCAGTTTAGGCTGGGCTTGTTAAAATGTTCCGTGATCAGCAACCAACATGATACATTAGAACCTAATGGAAAATAGCCGTGCCGATAGCAGGGCGGAAAGGAAGGGCCTATGGCTGTGTTGGGGACGATCGACGACGCGGACGAAATTCGTATCCGCGACATGTACTTAACGGATTTGGACCGGATTGTCGAAATTGAGTCTCGTTCGTTTCCTACGGCCTGGTCTCGAAGCGCCTTTCAAAGCGAATTGGTCGAAAACACGTTTGCGACCTATTTGGTTTTGGATTTTCACGGCAAAGTGGTGGCGTATGGCGGCATGTGGCTCATTTTGGACGAGGCTCATGTGACCAACGTTGCGGTCCATCCTGACTTCCGAGGTCACCACTTGGGTGAGACGATGATGGTTGGTCTGATGACCCGGGGCAAACAATTGGGGGCGGCACGGATGACGTTGGAGGTTCGACGAGGCAACGACATCGCCCAAAACTTATACAAAAAGCTGGGCTTTGTTCAACTAGGAGTGCGTCGCGGATATTACACGGATACCCGGGAAGATGCTTTCATCATGTGGAAAGACCCCTTGTGAGCGGCTAGGATTCGCTTGCCTGGGTATTGTTGGCCGTGTCGCCGGTGCTTTCGCCGGACCGGGGCGGCAGTCCCGCCCACCCGGTCGCGACGGCACCGATGATGGCATTGAGACCGGCCGCGACGAGGGCGGAGAGCAGGGATCCGGTGCGTTGGTGGAGGTGCAGTAAGATGATGGCCGCTCGTGCGGGAACTCCGGGCAAGATTTGAATGAGGGTGCTTTGAGCCATGGGAAGTCGGATCACGTACTGATAGAGCAAGGTGCCCAGAAATGCGGAGAGAGCACCGACTAAAAGTCCCCGTAACAGTCGAGGCAGATGGTGACGGCGAAGATATCGTCCGTAAGCGACGAAGATGAGCACGCCCGCTAGGAACGCGACCAATCGGCCAGCACTGATGCCGGGATAGGTAACTGGCCAAAGACTGAGCGCACTCGGACTTGCAAACACGAGAGCAAGTGCCAGTGCATAGATAAGGGCCACTCAAAACACCTCCTTGAATCAGGCCTAGAGTGGGCGGACTGCTTCGACTTTATGCGCATGTTAGCTGGTTGATCAGGGGCATGCCGGAAAATCGGGCGGGAAAGGACAAGGATCCCATGCTGGTGCTGGGGATTGAATCATCGTGTGACGATACCGGAGTCGGGATTGTGGCTGACGGCCGTGAAGTGTTAGCCGCTCGGGTACAATCGTCGGCGATGTTGCATGAAGAATTTGGGGGAATTGTGCCCGAACTGGCTAGTCGGGAGCATGTCATGGCGATTTTACCGGCGATTCAAAATGTGCTGACGGAATCGGGGATAGGGGTTGGCCAAATCGATGCTATAGCCGTGACTCGAGGGCCAGGCTTGTTAGGATCCTTGCTGGTTGGAGTCACAGCGGCCAAGACGTTGTCTCTAGCTCTTTCGCGTCCGTTGATCGGGGTCAATCATTTGGAAGCCCATCTATATGCGAATGCATTGGCGGCCTCGATTGAGTTCCCGGCGGTGGCGCTGTTAGTGTCTGGCGGGCATAGTGCCATCTATCGTTGGTCGGATCATGGACGGCTTCAGTTGTTGGGCGAGACGGTGGATGATGCGGCCGGTGAGGTGCTGGACAAAGGGGCGCGAACCTTGGGATTAGGATATCCGGGCGGGCCAGCCGTCGAACGGTTGGCGCGGACGGTGTCCATGACCGATCTGAAATTGCCCATTCCTCGCCTAAGACATCCAGAGCGTCGTTTTGATCTCAGCTTTAGTGGACTGAAGACCGCACTTGTAGATTTGCACCAAAGACATCCCGAACGCCTGGCCGAACTGGCTTACGCCCTGGAGACAGCAGTGGTGGAGTCTCTGGTGCGACAGGCAGTGGCGGCAGCGTTGAGCGAAAATGTGCGCCATTTGTACCTGGCGGGTGGGGTAAGTGCTAATCAGAGACTACGAGCGGTTTTGGAGGAACGCGCCGAAGGCCATCAAATTGAAGTTCACTGTCCGCTCCGCCAATATTCGACGGACAACGGAGCGATGGTGGCTTGCGCAGGCTATTATCACTGGCGGCTTGGCCATTTCATGGGGCTGGACCAAGGTCCAAGGACCCCCTTTCCTCTGGGCGAGGATCTGGCCCTAACCAAGTCGTAATCTCAACATTTCGGGCGTGAAGATTGAGCGGCGGATGATGAAAGCAAAAGGAGGAAGAAACCCATGATTTTGGCCTTTGGCGAGCATTATCCAGTACTGAAAGCGCCGGTTTTCGTGGCCCCGGGGTCTTACATCGTAGGCCGAGTAGAGATCCAAGAAGAGTCATCGGTTTGGTTCAACGCGGTGATTCGGGCGGACGGTGAGCCAATACAAATTGGCAAGCGCACCAATGTACAGGACCAATGCGTCATCCACGCCGATCCAGGATTCCCGGTGACCATTGGCGATAGGGTCACGATTGGGCACCGTGCGATCATTCACGGAGCGAGCATCGCCTCGGATGTGTTGGTTGGCATGGGAGCTGTCGTCATGAACGGTGCGGTGGTCGAATCTCAAGTCATTATTGCTGCCGGGTCGTTAATTCCAGAGAGGATGACAGTTCCCCAGGGCAGTGTGGTGATGGGAAGTCCGGCACGGCGTGTGCGTTCGATTCGGCCGGAAGAAATTGAGCAGATGTTGGCCCAGGCGGATTCCTATGTCGCGCGGTGGCTAAACCAAGGCTGGCATTTTCACTAGCTGAGCGAGGCATGAATTGTGGCCCAACCGCATAATCTAACTTTTACCAACTGCAGCGAGGAGTGAGACTATGCGGCATGTGCATTTTATTGGGATTGGCGGATACAGCATGAGTGGTCTCGCCATCTTATTGCACCAACAAGGGATTGAAGTGAGTGGAAGCGACATGAATCGCTCCAGTCGAACCGAAAGATTACAGCGTGCCGGGATTACCGTATATTATGGACATGATAGAAACCACATCGGCGACGCCGATGTGGTGGTTTACACCACCGATGTCCCCCAAGACAATGCCGAACGGGCCCAGGCTCTTCAATTGAACCGGACCCTTTGGCATCGTTCGGAACTGCTAGCGCATATTTTACAACCCTACCGAACGATTTTGGTTGGGGGCACAGCCGGCAAGACCACAACGACTACCATGATTGGACAGGTGTTGGTTGAAGTCGGTCTGGATCCGACCGTGTTGGTGGGCGGGGAGGTGCCATATTTTTCGGGCAATGTGCGGTTGGGGCGGGGGTCATTGGCAGTGGCCGAAGCGGACGAGAGCGACGGAAGTTTTTTGCGCTATCGGGCCTGGGTGTCGTTGGCCACCAATCTAGAGCCGGAACATTTAGAACATTATCAGGGACGCTTTGACCATCTCGTAGACGCCTTCTCGGAGTTCTTGCGTCGGGTCCCGGACGATGGCTTAGCCATCTTGGGGACTGACTCTAAAGCGCTGGCCAGCCTAAGCCCCAGTCTCACTGCAGAACGGGTGCCCCTGATGACCTGCGGCTTTGATCCAAGTGCAGGAGTGCAGGCCAAAAATATCGCGGTCGAGGTCAGCGGTACCCGATTCGAGGTGTGGACCAATGGCAGCCAAGTGGCCAACGTGTGGCTGCCCGTGCCCGGATTGCATAACGTGCAAAACGCATTGGCGGCGATGACGGCTTGCCATCATGCCGGCGTAGACTGGAAAGATGCGGCGGCCGTCTTGGCCCGGTTTGAAAACGCCGCCCGCCGATTTCAACGGGTCTTTGAAGATAGCCGGGTCTTGGTGGTCGATGATTATGCGCATCATCCGGCGAAGATTATGGCGGCTCTGGGGGCGGCTCGGCAAGTGACGCGCGGGCGCGTGGTTGCGCTTTTTCAGCCCCAACGCTACGTTCGCACGAAAAATCTTTGGGAGGCTTTTGTGCAGGCTTTTCCTTTGGCGGACGAAGTCTATCTCACAGAGATTTATTCGCCAGCGGGAGAAGAACCGATTGCCGGAGTGAGCGGAGAACGCCTTGCCGAGGAAATCCGGCAGGTGCATCCGGGGCCCGTGCACTTCGTCGCCGATATGCGGCGCTTGCCGGAGATGATTCTCAGCGGCTTGGGCGTGGGGGATACGGTGATTACTATGGGCGCAGGCAATGTCTATCAAGTAGCCTACGCTCTGCGCGATGCCTTAAAGGCCGCCAAGTCGGGATGATTAAGTGGCACGAGTGTGCTAGACTTGGAAAAAATTAAGGGGGAGGTCTTCGTGAACTGGAATGAGAAATTCGGGCGAGAAGCCCTGACGTTTGATGATGTGTTGTTGATGCCTGGGCATTCCGATATCCTTCCCCGCGACGTCGACGTGAAAACTCAATTGTCGCGGCGGGTCTCGCTAAATATTCCTTTAGTATCTTCGGGCATGGATACCGTGACCGAAGCCAGAATGGCCATTGCGGTCGCGCGAGAAGGCGGCATCGGAGTGATCCATAAAAATATGGCCATGGAGCGGCAGGCCTCCGAGGTTGACAAGGTCAAGCGTTCAGAGCACGGAGTGATCATCGATCCATTTTATTTGAGTCCGGATCGGATGGTGCGCGAGGCTTTGGATATGATGGGCCATTATCGAATTTCCGGAGTGCCCATTGTGCGCGATGGGGGCTATCTGGTAGGGATTCTTACGAATCGCGACCTGCGTTTTGAAGAACATTTGGATCGTCCCATTTATGAAGTCATGACCAAAGATCATTTGGTGACGGCCGCTGAGGGTACCACTTTGGAGGCGGCTAAAGCGATTTTGGCACAGCATCGGATTGAGAAACTTCCGTTGGTCGATGGCCAAGGTCGACTTCGCGGCTTGATTACGATTAAAGATATTGAAAAAGCGCGTAAATTCCCCCAGGCAGCGAAAGATGCCAGCGGACGATTGCTGGTGGCCGCGGCCGTAGGGGTAGGCGCAGACTCCATGGATCGAGCAGAATCCTTAGTCGGGGCGCGGGTGGATGTGATCGTGGTCGATACCGCCCACGGCCATTCGGACGGGGTGCTGAACATGGTCAGACGTCTTAAAGAAGCGTTTCCAGATATTGACATTATCGGCGGCAACGTGGCTACCGGGGAAGGGGCTTTAGCCTTGATTGCCGCCGGCGCCGACGGAATTAAGGTGGGCGTTGGTCCGGGATCGATTTGCACAACGCGAGTCGTGGCCGGCATTGGAGTGCCTCAGATTAGTGCGGTGTTTGATGCCTATCAGGCCGCCCGAGAGCACGGGGTTCCCGTCATCGCCGACGGCGGGGTGCGTTGGTCCGGTGACGTGGTGAAGGCGTTGGCGGCCGGAGCTTCCTCGGTGATGTTGGGGTCTTTATTTGCCGGGACGGAAGAAAGCCCCGGCGACATGGAGATTTATAAGGGCCGCTCATTTAAAGTGTATCGCGGTATGGGTTCACTCGGAGCCATGCGCGAGGGCTCGAGTGATCGCTATTTTCAAGAAGACTTCGATGTGGAGAAGCTGGTGCCTGAAGGGATTGAGGGACGCGTACCATATCGGGGCACCCTCGCCGACACGGTGTACCAGTTGATCGGAGGCCTGCGAGCAGGGATGGGATATACCGGCTCGCATACCCTAGACGAACTGCGAGAAAATGGTCGATTTGTTCGTATTTCGAATGCTGGATTGGCAGAGAGTCATCCCCACGATGTGCAAATCACCAAGGAATCACCAAATTACAGTTTGTAATCGGCCGTCTGGGGCTTGGTGGCGCAAAGACTAAGGCCCAGACGGTGATGTTTGCCATCTTATCCTCCTGGGGTAGGAACGATCTGATGACTGCTGAGGCCACGCGGATCGTTCGTGGTTGGAAAGCAAGTAGTGTCCTTCCCCGACAAAGCGATGGCTGGGCTTGGGTAATGCAGGGAGGGCGAGGGCGAGGAAGAATTTTGAAGGCTCAGCCCGTGACCCGATCGAATCGGGTATAATCCCTGTGAGATATCAAGACGTCGTGAGAGGATTGACTCAATGCAGTGGCGAAAGATGGTGCTCGGACAACCGCTAAAGACGCGGGACGTAGAGTCCGGCCAGGTGGGGGTGTGGGAGGGGCTTTCGATTCTGGCTCCCGATGCCCTATCCTCAGTAGCATATGGAACTCAAGAGATTATCATCGTCTTGATGATGGCTGGAACCGCCGCATTATGGTATTCCCTTCCCATCTCCGCAATCATCGTGCTCTTGTTGAGTTTTTTGGTGATCGGGTATCGTCAAATCATTGCCGCGTATCCCGGCGGAGGGGGAGCCTACGTCATCGGCCGAGATACCATCGGTCCCAATGCAGGGCTTATGGCTGGCGCCGCGCTTATGGTCGATTACACTTTGACCGTAGCCGTCAGCGTCACGGCGGGTGTGGCGGCGTTGGTGTCCGCGTTTCCTTTTTTACTGCCGTGGAGTGTGCCGTTATGTGTGGTGGTGGTGCTGTTCATGACCGTGGTCAATCTTCGCGGAGTGCGGGAATCAGCCCGTCTGTTTGCCCCGCCGACGTATATCTTCATCGTGATGGTCTTGTCCATGGTGGTGGCTGGGTTGTTGAAGCATGACCCCACGGCTCAGCCTTTTCACCAAGATATTGATCCCATCGGCTTAGCTGCCGTGGCGCCGATGCTTTTATTGCGGGCGTTTAGCTCCGGGTCTTCGGCCTTGACCGGGGTCGAGGCCATCTCCAACGGGGTTCCGATCTTTTTGCAGCCCGGCGTGCGCCGAGCTCGGACCGCATTGATGTTGCTCGGACTGTTTTTGGGATCCATGTTTTTAGGCACGTCACTCATCGCCTACCGATTCCATATCCATGTGACGGCCACCAGCAAGGTGACGGTGCTACAGCTGTTGGCCAACGACATTTTCGGCCATGGAATTTTCTTTTATGTGTTGTCATTCATTACCATGTCGATTTTGGCCGTCGCAGCCAACACCAGCTTTGCCGGGTTTCCCCAATTAGCGAGCGTCATGGCCCGAGATCAATGGATGCCGCGAATGTTCATGGCCCGCGGCGATCGCTTGGTCTATCAAAATGGGATTGTGGTTTTGGGCACGGTCGCCGCGATCTTGGTGATTGTGTTTAATGCGAATACGGACTCGTTGATCCCCCTCTATGCGGTCGGGGTCTATATGAGTTTTACTATCGCGCTGATTAGTTTAGCCAAGAAACGGTTGAGCGAGCCGCACGCCCCGGGGCGTGGAGCGACCGTGGTGGTGGGGATTTTCGGGGGAATTCTGACCGCCACGGTCGTGGTGATCTCCATTATTGCCAAGTTTACCCACGGCGCATACATGGTAGTCATCGCGATTCCGCTCATCGTGTTGGGACTTCGAGCGATCCGAAGGCATTACCAGGCCGTTACCGAGATGATTCAGATCCAACATTTCGAAATTAAACCGGTGGCCAGTCGACTGGTCGTCATTGTCCCGGTGGCGTCGGTGAACAAAATGACCCGCGAGTCCCTGTCGTATGCTTTGTCGATGAACCCGGACGAACTCGTGGTGTTGCATGTGGCCATTTCGCCCGAGCAGGCGGCACAAATCCAGGAGCGTTGGAACAAATGGGACCTGGATCGGAGGATAAAACTCGTGGTGATTCAGTCGCAATATCGGTCCGTGATACGACCTTTGGTACGCTATATTGACCATTTTCGCAATCTTCTTCATCCCGGCAAAGTGGTTGTGGTGATTCCCGAGATGGTGGTGGACAGGTTCTGGAAGAATCTCCTGCATAATCATATGGCGATGACCTTGCAGGCGGTGTTGCTCTTCCGCCGACAAGTGGTGGTGACGGTGGTGCCGTTTAAGCTGGATCCGGAACAAATCAAGACCGATTAAATGAAAGGCTCGCGATAATCTAAGGAGGGAGTGAGGGGGTCGATGGAAGCGCGTTTGGCGCGAGTGATTGCGATCGGAGTGGTCATTGGAGCGGTTGCGGCGATTGGCTTCACCGAGTTGGGGGTATTGCCCCGAGTGATTCCACCGGCAGTGGTCGAGGCCAAAGGCACAGTGACCTCTCCGCCAACCCGGTCGTCTATTCGACATTCATCGAGTCCGGCGGTTTCGGGTCCGCCATACGCCATTGAATATTCGACTAACGATCTTTTGCAGTTGCATCAGTTGAGCCAGAGTTTGCATTGGCAGCCGTGGCTGCCAACCAAGGCACCGCAGCTCGACAGCTATGTCGAGAGCTATGTCTCCCAAGGCGTCTTGTCGGTGATTATCGGGCCGTACTTATTAGAAGAGTCGAATCATCCATTGTCGGTCCGCGAGGCCCCTACCAGCGTAACGCCGGTGACATTGCCCAACGGCGATGCGGGCTCATGGTGGTGGGTGCCCGGCGAAGGGGGAAGCTCCTATCGCCTCAATTTGCAAATGGGTTCGATTTATGTTCGAATCGCTGGATCCAATTCCCTGGCTACGCTAAGCCAGTTGGCGGAAAGCTTTCAACCGTTGATGGGACTATCGTAACAACAAGCACCGGCGATGCCGTTAAAGAAGAAGGCGCCAGCAGACAGCCTGGCGCCTTCTTGGCTTCTATCTATTAGGATGGATGCGGTGCCGCCGAGAAAAAGCATCAGCCTGCATCCGTCTTGGTGGGCTCTTGCCAGAATTCGTCGAACGGGTGGTCGTATAAGGCCCGACCCACGATGGCGGCGTTGACGCCCAAGCGTTGAAGTCGGAGTAGGTCGGTGCTGGTGCGGATCCCAGATCCGGCCCCTATCCACCGCGAAGGTCGCACCAAGCCTTGATACAACGCACTGTCTATGCGCGGTTTAGACCCCGGCGTGACCGCGGAGGAAACGATGAATCGTGAGATGCCAAGCTTTTCGGCGCGCTCGATGGTCTCCGGGGCCAGCGTCGGGGCTGGGCCGCTGGCACATTCTCCGGCACCTCTTTCGAGAGAGACGATGATTCGATCCGGGCCGACGCTAGAGGTGAGTTGATCGAATTTCTGAGGGTCTTGGGCGAGCCTTTGAACCACTACGGCTTGGGCACCTGCCGCGATCAGGCTTTGCGCCTCGTCGGCACTACGAACGCCGCCGCCGACCCACAAGTTCAATCCAGCGTGAGCCAACCCCAGCAGCACTGCCGGTGCCGATGAAAATTCCAAATGGGCGGCGTCGAGGTCGATTACGTATAAAGTCTTGGCACCGAGCGCCTTAAAGCGCAACCCGACCCGCAAGGGATTTCGGGAAACGACTTCCGTGTCGTTGCCGGGGGGGAGCCATACCGACCCTTTGGCGATGACAAGACAAGGGATGAGTTCGAACATGAACGACCTCCTTTTTGGGTACACGGGTCAGTCAACGCTTCAGTGAGCGCATCGATGGGAGGGGAGACTAGGGAGCCCTCATGGCGATAGGCATCCCGAGTGGTCCGCCTTCGCGCTTTTTCAGAGAAGAACAGGAAGTCGTTCTTCAGAGTTCGCTGGTGGTCCGCCGTCGGAGTCCACGGTCGCTTCTTCGATATCGCTGACGATAGCTCGATCGCCCACGGCCAGGATTTCGTCTGGGTATCGTAAAGGCACGACGAGCTTAATTAAGCTGAGGATCCCCCAGGTGGCTAAGCCATCGTATCCTGCGATGATCACTAGAGCTTCAAATTGCACCAGGAACTGGTGAGGGTTGCCGTAAAAGAGGCCGGTAACGACACTGCCTCCAACATACTCGGACATGTGCGGGTCGGCTAAAAGACCGGTTAGCAATCCGCCCACGGCGCCGGCGAAGGCGTGGGTGTGGACGACGCCCAAGGTGTCGTCGACCCGATTGAAAGGCCAGCGGTGGCTGCCGCGATTCATGGTGTACCAAGGAATGGCCGCGCCCAAGATGCCTACAATGATGGCACCCCAGCCGTTGACGTAACCGGCGGCCGGCGTGATGGCGACCAAACCGCAGACCATGCCGTTGATCATCCCCACCAGATTGGGGCGGCGGTCCGTAAAGAGGTCTAATGCGAGCCACGATAAGAGCGCTGCCGCGGTGGCCACGTTGGTATTTAAGATAGCTGCGGCGGCGTCGCCGTTTGCGAAATAAGGATCGCCTCCGTTAAAGCCGTTCCAACCGAGCCATAAGATGCCGGCACCGGCCAGAGCGATGAGCAGGTTATTGGGATTGAAGCTCTTGCGGTCCGCTCCGATTCTGGGCCCGATCACAGCCGCAGCCACAAATCCCGAGACTCCAGCGGCCACGTGAATCACATAGCCGCCACTGAAGTCGACGGCGCCTAATTGAGCCAGCCATCCGCCACCCCACAATAGGAAGGCGTTGACCGAGTAGACGCAGGTGGACCAGATGGGCACAAAAAGCATCCAGGCTTTCCAATGCATTCGGCCCAGCACGCCTCCAGCCAGAATCGCAGGAGTAATGGCGGCAAATACAAACTGAAAGTATATTAACGAAGCGCCAGGAAACTTAAATGCTGGCATCCCCGCGTTGACTAAAGGAATAGATGCTCGGTCCAGCATTGTGCTCGACGAGAGCGAAGATCGAGGAACCCCAATCAAATTGGAAAAGAAACCGCTAGCGATGTGCAGCGGCGAGCCAAAGCCGATTTGGTAGCCCCATAGCATCCACACCAACAGCACAATGCTAAATGCGTAGACCACCATCATGGCCGAATTGATTGCCCATTTCTTTTTGACCACGCCTCCATAGAGGATGGCGAGACCGGGAATTGTTTGCAGACCGACGAACGTGGCGGCGGTCAGCTGCCAGGCATTGTCCCCCGCGTTCAAATAGGCGGCGCTAGGAACGATCATGTGTGGATTCCTCCCGAAGCGTAGTTTGTGTAAGACCTATTTGTTTACATGTTAGGTATCCGCGATTGGTCCTTGAAACCTAACAAACACAGGCTTATAATATGACATGAAGACCCGGAAGTAAAGAGGTTTTTGTGGCGTCGGTAAATTTCTTTATGTTAGCAATGAGCGTTGTCTGGAAGTCATTGTGTCAGGTATGTTTTCAACCTTAAGGAGGGTATTCGATGGATAAACGGGCAACGGTAGCTTTTTTGGCAATGGTGGCCGTCGTGGTCGGCGTCGGCCTGATTGTCCATTATGCTCAACCCTGGGGAGGTCTATTGGTTGGAGCGGGAATCGCCGGATGGATTGCGCTCTTAGGGACTCAGTTTCCCGAATCGGGCTTCTACGATGCGGTCACGGAAAATCCTCCCATTGAACTCGTCACCTTTATGAAGACCAGCACCGAGGAAACCGTATTGTGGGTGATGGACTACGACGCGTAAGTCCCACAAGCCAGTCATCAAAATAGTTGCTGCCAGCGTAAAACCCTAAGCCGTCCCGTCGGGGTCACCACACCATCGAAGGGACGGCTTAGTCGATCGCGAAGTGGCCGCTGGGACGGGGATCAGCGTGGCTGATAGACGTTATTTTTTCGGTATCGATCCCCAACGATCCGAGGATTCCGCCTTCTTGGCTACGAGGATCCTTTTTGGTAAGTGATTTTTCCTACCTACGGTTGGCGGAGCTTGGCCGCCATGAATGAAAGGATTCGTCCTCGGGCGCGGTTTTCGAACCATCCCGCGTCAGCCTTGGCATCAACAGGCTTTAAGCCCCTTAAAATTTTGTGTTTAAACCCGTAAAATTGGTGTCGATCCTGTAACCCAGACCGGGTTTGCGGCGTTAAATGATTAGAGGGTTCGTTTTGCTGCCAAGATTGGTCCCTTAAGAAAGGTCGGTACCGCCAGATGCCTAAACCAATGGAATCTAAAGCCGTATATATGCCCGGCTTAGACGGGCTCCGGGCGTTAGCTGTGTTTGCTGTGGTGTTTTATCATCTTGGAGTGAGTTGGGCTCCCGGGGGACTGCTCGGGGTGGGCGTGTTTTTCACCCTTTCAGGGTATCTGATTACCGATTTGCTTCTGGCGCATATTCGCAATCACGGGCGTATTCTGTTTGGGGAATTTTATTTTCGACGCGCCAAACGATTGCTGCCCGCTCTGTACCTGATGCTAGGGTTGATTCTCTTCTACATTACAATTTTTCAAGGCGATTTACTGTCTTCGCTGCGGGGCGATGTGATCGCCGCGGTCTTCTATGTCAGTAACTGGTGGTATATTTTTCACCATGTCTCTTATTTCAATTCGTTCATCCCGTCGCCGTTTACCAATCTGTGGTCCTTAGCGGTGGAGGAACAATTTTATCTCATCTGGCCCTTCTTTCTCCTTGTGTTTGCCAAGTTCGTTCCCCGTACGTATGCCAAGGTACTGCTGACTCTGGCCTTGGCTGCCGCCTCAGCCGTGGCCATGGGGCTTTTTTATCACCCGGGCACGGTACCCAACCTGGTCTACTACGGCACCGACACTCGAGCCTTCGGTTTGTTGATTGGTGCCGCCTTGGCTTTCGTCTGGCCCAGCACCTCGTTGCCCCAGCTGCGCCCGGCAGCGCGTGACGGAATTGTCCTCTTGGGCGCCGCAGGCTTGGCTCTGTTCATTTGGATGGTGCTCTATACCAACGCCTATCAGACCTTCATGTATCGGGGCGGAATGGTGCTGCTGGCGGTTGGAACAATGTTCCTGGTCCAGGCCCTAACCATGCCGAACAGTTTGTTGTCGGCCATGTTAGGCGTCCGCCCATTGCGTTGGCTGGGGGTGCGCTCGTATGCCATTTATCTCTGGCACTACCCGATCATTGTTTTGTCGGCAGGGCTTTTGACAAAATTGCACGGCAATCATGGCCTCTACGATCTCATCGTCATTGTTGGCAGTGTCGTGGTGGCGGCATTGTCGTGGCATTTTGTTGAAGATCCGATTCGTCGGTTTCGTTGGAACGCTCCCCGCACCCGTCGACATCCATCAATGCCTCTAGAAAGGAGCACGATGTAAATGAAGAAGACGGTTGCCTTCATTTTGGGGATTGCTGCCACCGCAATCGTTGGCGTGGACGTAGCCGGGCTGGCCGGGGCTTTTGCCGAGCCAAAATTCGATGCGGCGGCCAGCACTATCCCCAAGGGCACCCCCTCGGCTTTGGGTTCGAACCGAACGGCTTCGACGCCCCCGCCCCAGGCTCATAGTGCCGGGGCAAGCAGCCACGGGGCGGGAACGGGCGCGACGAAATCTTCGTCGTCGGGCACGAAGCCGTCTTCGATTTTCCGCATCCCGCCGGCGGTGCCCGTGCCCGCCGGGGCCATTCCCACGGCGCCAATCGGCAACGGGGCTGATGTCACCACCATTGGCGACTCGGTGATGGTGGATGCCGAACCCTATCTCGTCCAGTTGTTACCCGGTATTGTCGTCGACGGCAAGGTCAGCCGTCAACTGATTAAAACACCGCCGGTGGTCGCGGCGCTGAAAGCCGCGGGAGAATTGCACCGGTATGTAGTGATTGAACTGGGGACCAACGGACCCTTTACGGCTTCTCAACTCCGTACCTTGATGCACCAAGTGGGACCCCACCATGGGTTCGTCTTAGTGAACACTTCGGAGCCGAGACCGTGGGAGCAGGTGGTGAATCAAGTCATTGACCAGGTGGCAGCCACCTATCCGCATACGGTTTTGGTAAATTGGTACCAAGCAGCACAAAATATTCCCCAGGACTTTTACCCCGACCAGGTGCACCTCATGCCCGCGGGAGCCAAATATTATGCCACTCTGATTGCAGAGGCGGTGCTAAAGCTGGAACGAGAATATCCTCCCTTGAGTCAAGCGCCGGCGAAAGGCGTCGCGGACGATGGCGGGACACGGTCCGAATGAAGTCGGGCGAATCCAAGATGCACCCAAAGAGGTGGCTTCGGGGGAGTGGGTACGTTTTGGGCCAAAGGGGCTTCCCAAGCCGACGGAACTCAGATAATGGGGGGTTAGAAAGGGGTGCTCGGGTGCTTCATGGCGCTAGCTCATCGGGTAGGCTTGAATGCGTGAATCGCTGGGCCCTAAGTTTGCTTCTTCCTGCATTTAGGGCGAAGATAGGAGGGGTGCGGGAAGGCGCTTTTCGGAACTGCGGCGGCGGTCAACTGCCCTGCCTTAAACGACGGGGTTTTCGCCCCGCACTTTTTCAATGAAAGGGCCTCTATGGGGCAGACCAGCATTTTTTACCGAGCCCACGACTGCGGCAGGGGAGCTCTTCGGTCGGTTGATTGCGATTTTTGCTTGGCTTGGGCTTATCCGTTTGTCACCGGGCCCTGGGGCGAGGTCGACCGAGGAGAACCCAAGGCAAGGTTCAAGAGGCGAACATTTCGCAGATAACGGTTGGTCTCGGCGCGTTGGCCGGCAAGAGTGCGAGAGAAATGGGCTCTAGGTTTGGGGAAAGGGCAAGCGATGGCGGCCCGATTGGCAGCAGGTGATTTCAGGGGTGGCTTAGAGCCCCGACTGAGTTCTTCGGATGAGGGTTTCCCAGCCTAACATTCAGTTCAATATAGGAGGATTTCGATGCGGATTGTCAGTGCGATTGTTCATGGGAAGTTCGAGTGGCTTTTAACCACCGATCGCGGTTATTATCGGGCCGGCGCTCTAGCCCAAAACCTTGGCGTGCCGTCGTCATCGGCCGGGATTGAGACAGTGATCGAAGGCGGAGACGCGGTCATCGACGCGTTGAAGGTTTGGCAACGGACGATTGAAGAAGAGGGCATCGCGCCCGATGAAAGTCAGGTTGAACTCACCGCTCCGGTGCCCCGGCCGGGGAAGATCATTTGCGTGGGCTTAAATTATCGCCCCCACGTCCAAGAATCTCAAATGCAAATTCCTTCAAGTCCCGTTCTATTCAACAAATACCTCAACGCGGTGATCGGGCCCAATGCGGTCGTCAATCCTCCCTCCGACGCCGAGCAAATGGATTACGAAGCGGAGTTAGTGGTGGTGATCGGTCGGACAGCCTCCAAGGTGGCTGAGTCCGACGCCTTGGGATACGTGTTCGGCTATATGAATGGCAATGACTTGTCGGACCGCGGTTTGCAATTTCGAACCGGCCAATGGCTGTTAGGCAAGGCCGCTGATGGCTTTGCGCCCATGGGACCTTATGTGGCAACCCGAGATGAGGTGCCCGATCCGGGAAACTTGGATATTCGCTGTTTTCGAAACGCCCGCCAAGTCCAAGGATCCAATACCCGAGAAATGATCTTTTCGGTGCCGTTTCTCATCCACTACATCTCTCAGTACATCACCCTCGCACCTGGCGATGTCATCTTTACGGGAACTCCCGAAGGCGTTATCGTGGGTCTGCCTGAGGCGGAACGGAACTGGCTGCGGGCAGGAGATCAGACTGAGGTTGCGATTGAGGGATTGGGGTCGCTGACGACGCGAATCGGGTCCAATCGCTAGCAGCAGGGCTTATAGGCACCTGTCGTCGCGGTCGTCCGGTTTCAGGGCGGATCACGTTTGGCTCATGCGAATCATCAGCTCGTCTTGGGGCTGTATCACCTGGTAAGGAGGGTTTCTCTTGCGTTTTTGGATGGCAGCTGGGATATTCGGCGTCGTGGTGGTTGGGTTAGGTATCGTGCAAATCGTGCGCCCAGTAGTGGCACCCCAGATGTCGGTGGCGGTGTCGGGCACGCACACGATTCCGGGGCATTTGAAATTTCCTTGGCCTTCTGGCGTGCAAGCTGCAGAAGATGTCGTCGGACTCGGATGGATCGGTGGGGGCCAACAGGGGCCCCCGGCCCCCGAGCCCATCGGCAGTGTGGCGAAACTGATGACCGCTCTTTTGGTGGTGCAAAAATACCCCTTAGGCGAATACGCCTCAGGGCCTAGTCTGAAGATGACCAGCCAGGACGCCGCGCTCTATCAATCTGACTTGAATACGCAACAATCGGCGATGGCGGTCAGCGCCGGGCAGAGAATCTCCGAGCGCGAGTTGTTAGAAGGACTGTTGATCCCGTCAGGGAATAATGTGGCTATCATGTTGAGCAAATGGGTAGCCGGAAGCCCCAAGGCATTTGCCGTTGAAATGAACCAAGAGGCCAAACGACTGGGATTGACTCAAACTCACTATAACGGCCCGGTGGGGCTCAGTCCACTGACTGTGAGTACGGTGGTGGATCAGGTTAAGTTGGCCGAAAAAGTCATGCAGTCACCGGTGTTGGCGGCCATCTCGGGAATGCCGCAAATGACCTTGCCGAATGGCCAGATCACGTACAATTACAACAATCGTTTGGGCCGTGATGGTATCTTCGGGGTCAAGACCGGATCGACCGTCATTGGCGGAGCCTCGTTCATTTGGGCAGCAAACGCGGTGCTCGGCGGTCAAAATCACACCATTTACGGTGGAGTTTTTGGCGTGACCGCTGCCGGAGACCAGTTGGGACATGCGAAAAACGACGGACAAGCTCTCATTGTGGCGGCCACCAAAGTAGTCGGTTGGCACGATCTGTGGTCGGCAGGGGCGAGCGTAGGCAGGATAAAGACGGCATGGAGTGCTCCGGTGGCCTTGGCGGTTTCCCATTCCGTGCGAATTTTAGGGTGGCCCAGCCTAAAATATCGGGTTCGCTTTATCGATCAGAAACATTTTTCTGGATCCAAGCCTGTGCCTAAAGACACGAAAGTAGGCATTCTGCGCGTGACCTACGGCAGCCAAATCATTACGGTTCCTGTCGTGACCGAATCTCGGCTACCCAGCGCTTCACTGGTGTGGAAGCTTCGTCGGGTGTAATCTAGAGAATTATTAGGAAAAATATTAGATGTGAAGCTCGTTGGCGACTGGTTGTGATATGGTTAAGGAGTTGCAAGAACTCGTCGGCCGTGACCGCCAGTTCTTGATAACGAGGATCTTTGTCCTCCTAGACATAATGACGGGATCGGGAAGTTACCGCGAAGGAGGACTGTCGACCATACGCCCTGGCCGACAGTCCTCGCTTGGCGGAGGGAAAAGATCAGAACGGTTCCTAAGCTATCGTGGATTCGGAAAAGGAAGTTCGACTTTTTTCGGCAACTTTGCCACAATAGAAAGAGATCAGAGTGTAATGGTGTAATATTTCACTGACGATGGAAGCGGGGATGATATGACTGGGATGGGATCTGACCGAGGTACGGGAACCCAGCACGTGAGGCCGCTCAGGCGGGTAGCAATTACCGCCGATGTCTACCAAAGCCTTCGCGATGCGATCTTCAGCGGCGAATTGAGAGCTGGAGAACGATTGGACGTTCAGGGCCTGGCAGCCACGTTTGAGGTGAGCAACCAGCCGGTGAAAGAGGCCTTAAACCGACTAGCGTTAGAAGGATTGGTAGTCATCAAGCCAAGAAGTGGGACCTTTGTCCGCACTCTTTCCGCTGACGAGATGAATCATATTTTGGATGCGCGCTTGATGATCGAGTCGTTTGCGGTTCGCAACATGAAATCCGCCAGCGCTGAGGCGATCGTGCAACTCGATGGATTGGCCAAGGTCCTAGGCGACATCGCCAATGCTACGCCTTTCGCTTATTTGAAATATAACGAAGCCGATATAGCATTTCATGAGGGGCTGGTCGGCCTGGCAAAAAACCCAGAGTTGTTGCGCCTTTACCGATCATTGCATTCGCATTACGTAACTGCACGGGCTTATTTTTCCAGTGCGCAAGAAAAAACTTTGGCCAATGAGTCTGATCACCAAGAGATTGTACGAGCTATTCGCGAGGGCGAGAAGCGGCGGGCGGTGTCGCTGGTCGAGTCCCATATTTTGTCTGCCCAAAAGGGAATTGCGCACTTGTTCAAAGCCGACTAGACAGGTGTCGCCGCTCGGGGCAACCATCGAATTCGGGTAGGGCGCCTTTGGGCTTTGGCCCTGGTGCGCCCCCCGATCTCTAGTTGGCCGGGGCTTAAGAGGCGTCAATGACATGGGAGATCGCGTCCGCGGTCAGTGGGCCTTCGCCAATCTTACGAATCGCCGCTCCGGTTGCGTAAAACTCCAAGTTAAAGGCAGGGACTTCAACCGTCCCATTTTCCTCGTACAGATAGTTGGTGTTGTCAATGCGCATATACTGACCAGGAAATCCCCCGGTATACATAATCTCGGTTTCTTCGATATGGGTGTCAATGTGTACTCCAGCTACGCCATTTGCGCCCATGGCGGCGGCATCGCGACGAAGCATGCGGGTGGCGACTTCTCGAGTCAGACTGAAACGCTGGCTAACCCCGGATAGTTCTTGGTTTTGGCCGTACGACGAGGTAGAAATCTGCCGTGTCCGATACCCGACCGGCATCACGTGCCAATGGTAGCCCAGGGCAAGACCCACTGGCATCCAACCGATTTGAGCCAGTTTAAAGAACTCTTCCCCCGACAGTGGGCTTACCGGAATCTTCTTGCCTTCCCGGACGCCGGTCCATTGGATGGCTGTCCCAACCACACTGACCTCAATCACCCGCTCTTGCCGAGTGACTTTGAATTGGGCGTCGATGACGGCGTGAGCGTGGGTGCCTTTGGCTTCCTGAATCAACCGGCCTACCGCTAAATCTCGACTGGCATAGTATCCGCGGATAAGGTTGCCGGCGTTGCTGTCTCCGTCAAGATATTCGCGGCCGCGAGAGTCGGTGGCGACGTGATAATACGCACTGCCTGTGACGTGGCCGAGGGGCATAATGTGTAGACCATCCGCTAAATACCAATCGGCGATGTCGAGCGTGCTCAACCAGGGGCGTTCACCGGCCTGGGTGGCCTCAATGCGATGGAGGACACGCGTGGGCAGATTGCCGCGCTCGAGGGCATCGAGATCGTTGGCTTGGTCTTCGGGAGACAAATCATGGTAAATCGCACCCGGAGCCGGGGCTGAACCGGGGTTAGCGCTGGTCGGGTTTGGCGGCTTGGGTCGGTGAAACCAGTTCATCGAGGGTCCTCCCTTGGGAAAAGATTCTCTCGTCTAAGCATTGAGATCGTTGAGCGGCAAGGTAAGTTGTGGAGCGGTCAGGTTCGATTCGCGGTAGGGAACGACAGCGGTGCCTACGGCAAAGAATTCAATCACGTGATTGCCCCAGCGGTGACTGTTTTCCTCTAAATGCACCCCGACGACGCCTTTTGCCTTAGAATCCGCCGCTTCCGACTGCATCCGTTCCATGGCCAACTCGCGGGCGTCATAGAGCGCTTGGGTGAAAACGGTGAGTTCGGTGTTTTGGCCCATCTGACGAAGGGTTTGGGCCACCCCTTGATGAGCGACGTGATAGACGCACGATCCCATTACCAGGCTAACCGGACGATACCCAGTTTGCATCAACATCCAAAAGTCTTGCCCCGAAAGATCTGAGGTAAACGGTTTGCCCTTTTGGGTTCGGTGGCTAGTGCCATCTTTGGAGCGTACGGCAGTGCCTACCGCGATGAACTCAGCGAGATGTTCGCCCCACTCGGCATGTTTGACCTCGAGGCGAACGCCTACGATCCCGTCGGCTTTCAGCGCATCCGCCTCTTCTTCCATGCGCGTCATCGCCAGTTCGCGGGCATTGTACATGGCTTGGGAAAGCACGGTCATTTCTTGATTTTGCCGCCAATTGGAAGCTTGATAACCGATGTGATAGATTGAAGAACCCATCACCAGACCCATGGGTTCGAAACCGGCCTGATCCACTAACACAAATTCATTGACGGTCAGGTCACTGGTGAAGACAAATGATTCGGAGGTAACGTCGAGACGGGCTAGCGCATCTTTAGGGACATCGGGAAACTGTGACTCATCTGGCATGCAATGGTCCTCCTTTAGGGGACGGTATTGTCCTGATGGCGAGTTTTAGCCATCATAAAAATCGGCCAAAAAAAGAATGCTTTGGCGGACTTTCTAACTTATTATAGCCTAACCGTTCGAATCCGCAGATTTTGCCGCCAAAGGGCAGTTGCGGAGGAGTTTTGGGCGGAGAGTCGAATCCCAAAGAATGAGGAGTGAGACGGGCGCATGATTCGAGCAATTATCTGGGATTTGGGGGGAACCCTAGTCAACCCGCCGCCGGGCGGACAAGACCTAGCGCCTTTGGATACCTACCCGGGGATTCGTTTAAGGCCGGGGGCGGCTGAGGCGGTTAAAGCCATGGCCGCCCAAAGCTACCAGCAGGCCATTTTATCGAATACCGCCGTGAGCGATGACGAATCGGTGCGTCGGTTATTAGAACGGTTGGGGATCGTTCAGTTTTTTTCTGTGGTCCGGGCGACGCGGTCGGAATTGCAACCCGACCGCCCCGGAAAACCGGATGCCGCCGTTTTCATCCGTGTGCTCAACGAGTTGGGAGTGCGAGCAGAAGAGGCAGCCATGGTCGGCAACAGTTGGCCGCATGACATCGTCGGGGCGGTGGGGGTAGGCATTTTGGCGCTATGGATAACCAACCCCGAGGTTTCGGTGGGTCGGCCGACAAGGGAAACCGAGGATCACCGGGTGGTGGCGATTGATGATGTACACCAGGTGGGATCTCAACTGGACCGATTCAACCGAACGGATGGGCCCAGATTCCCCAAAGGATGACGCGGCCGCTAGATATGGAGGAACGAGACGATGAAAATGAAGGCGATGGTTTTGCACGAACCGAAGCGAGCGAGTGTAGAAAGGGTAGAGAAGCCGGATGCGGCCCGCGACGGGGTGGTGGTGGCAGTGTCGCGGGCAGGAATCTGTGGCACCGACCTTAAAATCTATGACGGCGCATATTTGTCGCCGTATCCCCTAATCCCCGGTCACGAAATGTGTGGAACGGTGGTCAGTGTGGGTGCCGAGGGCGATCAACATTGGCTGGGCCAACGGGTAGGAGTGGACCCGACGATTACGTGTGGCCACTGCTATTTTTGCCAATCGCGGCAGGCCAATCACTGCGAATCCTGGAAGGCCTTAGGCGACACCATCAACGGTGGGTTTGCGGAATTTGTCGCCGCTCCCTCGGCCAATTTGTATCCATTGAGCGACGACATTTCGCCCGCGATTGGCGCATTGATCGAGCCGTTGGCCTGCGCCGAATGGGCGCTCGAGCGAATGCCCGTGCGTCCCGGATCGACGGTTTTGTTGTTTGGCATGGGGCCGATGGGCATTATTTTAATGCGACTGTTGTTGCAAGGCGGTGCTTCTAGGATCGTGGCCGTCGATTTGAGCCGAGAGCGTCTTCAGCAGGCGGAAAAATTTGGCGCTTGGAAAGCGGTGTTACCGGATGAATTGAACGATTTAAGCGGGGTCTTTCCCCGAGGCTTTGACGTGGTGGTTGACGCCACCGGATCGGTCAAGGTGATTCGAAACGCCTTAAATTGGGTCAAAAAAGGAGGATCCTATTTGTTGTTTGGGGTCGCACCCAAAGGAGCCCTGGCAGAAGTGGAACTGTATACAGTCTATCACCGAGAGATTACCCTGTACTCGTCTATGGCCATTAATCAAAGCTACGCCCGCGCCGCAGAGATGGCAGGAATGGGAATCCTCTCGGAAGACCTGGTCAGCCACATCTTGCCTTTGGAGCAATACTCGACCGCGATCGAATGGATTCGACGAGGAGAGGGGTTGAAGATCCAATTACAACCGTAAAACCGGGGCTGATGAATCGGTTGGGCCGCTAAATTGAGGATAGCGACAGGGCTGAACCAAGATTGAGGGCTATTTGGCGTCGGTTCGACGGGCATTGCCAATTTGGCGTTCCCGTCGACTGCGCTTGGCCAACTTGTCGATCAGGTGGAGATAACGAGTTAAGTCTTGCCGAGGTTCTTGAATCATCGAGGCGGTGGTGTAATCCATCACTCCCCAGGCTTGCAAGATCACTTGCAGCACTTGTTGCTGATACTCGGTAATTCCGTATCCGGCATGACTGGCAATGACTTTCATCCGGCTAGAAAAATCCGGCATGCCAAACCCAGGCATGGTAAAAGTGGGTATCACCTTGCAAAGCGTCACCAATCGCGTGGGATCGGCGTCGATGTATGCCGCGACCGCATCGCGATAAAACGTATAGTGGAGCGTTTCGTCTTTGGCTATGGTGCGCAAGATGACGGCCAAGCCAGGGTCAGATCCAGCGACCGCCCGAGCCAAATTTAAATAAAAGACTCTGGTCGCTAATTCTTGCAAGGTGGTGTACACCATTAGGGCAAATGGGTCTCGGTATTCACTGAGCCATCCGGCTTCGATCACGGATTTCTGTAGACTCGCGCGCCGATCAGGATCGCCGTTGCGACTCAGTAAAAGATAGACGTCTAACACGCGACCGTGCTGGTCTTCTTCTCGGGTCCAGGTATGGACAAAACGCAACAACGATGCCGGAGCTGCCGCAAAGGCATCCATTAACGTGCTGGTGAACCAGGGTAAATTGATCTCGGTCAGCATGGCAGTTTCTACGGCTAGCGTCATCTCCGGTGACAAAGTGCCCTGAGAGGCCTGCCAGGGATCGTCGATAAAGTTTCTGCCGATTTCAAAAGGCAGCAACCGATGATATCCCCAGTCCAGATTTTGGCTCAACGTCAGATGGCGTTGGTATAGGATGTCGATGGAAGTCTCTAGTGCGCTCACAAAAGTTTCCCCTTTTTTGTCTGTCCCTTTAAGACTAGCATACCTTGCACCGTAGACCGGTCGCTTTTGGCCGTCGTCTTTCGCCCACTTGGGGCTAAAGGACCCGTAGGCTGGCGTGGCGCTAGCGTTAAAGGCTCAGGGAAATAATTTGCGAGTCGGTAGGCAATCCCAGCAGAGCGCCAGTCGGCGGCGCGCCTTCTCGGGCCCGACTGGCGCTCTTGGGCAGCTTCCGCGGTCCGCAAAAAATCTTGGTGTTGATGGTCTCCGGTCTCCGCTTCAGCTCCGGTTGCGGCGAGAGCTTGCCATCGCGCCGTCAAACGCGACCCGACCAGCACTCTCAGCGAGCCCAATCGGACCCGAGGCCCGGGAACGACCGCGCCGTTTAACCTCTGCACGGGGGCAAAGGTTAGGGGCTTGGTCCAGGCGGTTCGCGGGCCGTCTTATGAATGGCCCCGAGCTACCACCAGATTTGAGGGCCAAGCGCCGTTCGGTGGTTAGATGCCCACCATTACCCGCCCGCCCGCCACGGGGAGAAATGCACCGGTCATAAACGAAGCGAGGTCGGAAGCTAAAAACGCCACGGT
>JAMCVM010000084.1 GCA_023475835.1 Bacillota bacterium
CGGAGACGGCTAGGAGCAAAACTGCGGCCTCCGAAAGAGCGAACAATTCCAGACGTGTTCAGGAATGTGCAGATCTAGGAGATTTCTGCATGGGTCTGTGTAAATATGCTTAAGCACGTTATAGCGGTTTGCAAGATCCTGTCCAGCGACAAGAGTCTTTGTTTTGCCCGCTAAATCCGGGGAGACGAGGAGATTTGGCACAGGTCTCTACCCTAGAAACGAGGGGACCGATTGCCATCCCTCAGGGGATTCAGCCATTTCTGGGCCACGAGGCTAGGACCACGCGGCGTTAGTGTCTAATCGCGTTTGGGAATCCTGGTGCGCTCGACGCCGTCGCTTGGTTACCGTTCTGACGTCTTTCCTGGGGAACCTTGCTATACCGCGAGCGGATCGTGTGTGATAGTTAGATACCCAAGCGATGGGCGTCTCAACAGCTTGCTGCTTCTTGGGTTCCTAGCACTGGGGTCGTCTTGTATAAAGGCAAAGTTTGGCCCGTGGGCGCTACAGTACGCGGGTCACGCTTTGCGTGTTAGCTGGCCTTAAAGTGTTGAAAATTCAAGGTTAACAAGGTATCGAGTTATGGCTTGTAGTCGGTTGCCGTCTTCGTTAAACAGTCATCCATGGCTTGCTTAAATTCGGCAAAGGTTTCGTGATAGACCGAGTGGAGATATTGCGCTTTGACAAACTTCCCCAGGCGTTCTATCAAGTTTAGATTGGGCGAGTACGGGGGTAAAAAGAGAAGCTGAATATGCAACTCAGCCGCCTTATCGCGTACCGACGCACAGCGTTGGTAGGCGGCATTATCTAAGACGAGAGTCATCGGGAGTTCGGAAAATTGGGCGCGGAGTTTCCTAAGCAGGTGGACCACCGACTGCGAATTGATCTACGCGGTGTTGGTGATGGTCACTCCCTCATGCGAAATGGCATGGAAAGCACCGAGCACGTGGTACTGCTGGCGCCCCGATTCAGTGGGCAGAAAGATCCGGGTAAACCCCCAGAGGGAGCCTAAAAAGGCCGCGAAGACCAAGTCCGAGGCATCGACAAAGAACCCGTGACGCTTGCCGGGTTTGGCTTCCTCCAGGACCGGATTCAATTCCTCGGCGAGAAATTGTTCCTGGACCTCGGGCTTCGCTTTCGCGGGAATCGGGGCCACTTTGCGGTATGCGAGCCCCAATCGCTTGAGGTAGGACTGTACTGAACTGGGGCTGTGACCGAGCCTGGAGAGGAAATGGTCATACCACGGCCGAGCCCCGTCAGTTTGATGAGCCGATGCTGCGCTTCTTTCACGGTACGGACCGGATGGGGCTCAAACTCCGCGCAAAGCGTATCGGAATGAGCGGCTAAGGCACTGGTGCTCCCACCGACCTCAAATGGTTTTAACGCGTCAATGCCGCCGTCGCGATACGCCTTCAAATACGTCCGAACCGTGGTCTCTGTAAAGCCTAGCATGGCCGCGACGAGGGAGCGATCCGCACCGAGCGCGGTCAGTTGCACCGCCGCCATTTTCATCTGAACTAGCGGGTGGGGGTGATGGAAATGCTCAGACCGTAACGCGTTTAGCTCCTCGGCACTGCCAGGAATCTGGATCATCGATGGGCCTCCTCTGGCAGGGCACTGGGAACCAGTTCCGATTTTTCTCCCAGGTTAGCGCAGAAAATCCGCGATGTCCCGTCTCACCCAGCCCTCTTGCCATCACCACTTAAAACGTAAAGTTTGACCCGCGCGCAGTATAATCCTGAAACAGCGAAGTGACACCATACCGATCGACTTTAGTAAGAGTGAAGCAAAAACCTGACGATAGCAGCAAACAAGGCAGGAATTCAAATGCACAGTGCAGAAGTCTACAAAAGTAGTTATTCGGATTAACCGATGTTTCGAATGAATGACAATGAATCGTTTTAGGAGAGAGGATGGAAACTCGTGAAAAATGTGGTGGTAATCATGTCAGACCAACATTCCTCCCATGCCTTGGGGTGTTATGGCAACAGCGAGGTGCATACCCCGAACCTGGATGCATTGGCACGGAGGGGTGTGCGATTTGAGCATGGCTATACGACCAGCCCAGTGTGTGTTCCCGCACGTTTTTCCGCACTGAGCGGGCTATACCCCTCCCGGACAGGATGCGTCAATAACGCGACGCCGCTACCTATCGAAATCCAAACGGCGGCCCATTACTTCCGTGAGGCGGGATATCTGACAGCGTTTATTGGTAAAATGCATCCGGTGGACGCACAGACCCACGGGTTCGATTATTATATTGATTTTGGTCATTACTACGACTACTTAGGGCGCAAACTTGAAGTGTTTACCAAAGGGATGCAAGCGGATGATTCGGGAAAAGGCGTGCCATGGATCGACGTCTACCAGACTCCCGAGCATCATTGGAGTATGGCCCCGTTGCGTGATGCCCAATCGACCAATTTGCCCGAGGAGGAACATTTTGAATCCTTTGTTGTGCGGGAGGCGCTAAGATTTTTCCGAACGTATGCGCCGAAGCGTCCGATATTCTTATTCGTATCCTTTCTGCGTCCGCATACCCCGTTGGTGGTGCCGGACCGGTTTGCAGCGCTTTATGATTGGAGATCCTTAAGTCTTCCCAGCACCATCGCAGAAGATAGCACCGGACTGAATCCGTACTTGCGCAGTCGCATGATCGGTGGACTGGATAGCCAAGCGGGTCGCGATCTGGCGAAAAAACATCTCGCCCGCTATTATGCGGCTGTCAGTTTTGTTGACGACAAGGTAGGGCAGTTGTTGCACGGCCTTAACGAAGGTGGCAATGACGAGGTTCCCGTGGTCTGTTACACCAGCGACCACGGAGACATGCTATTTGAACACGGCATGTTGAGTAAATTTACGTTTTACGAGGCGTCAGTGACAGTCCCGTGGATCCTTGCTGGGCCAGGAATTCCAGAGAAAACTACCGTTTCCGTTCCGATCGACCATACGTTTTTGTTGCCCAGTTTGTTGGATTTCGCTGGCGTGGACGTTCCGATACTGGACGGGGTGAGCGTTCGCCCTACTCTGGGAGGCCAAACGACGGAGACCCCGGTGTTCAGTGAGTTTTTTGTGGCCCAGGACAAGATGATGTACATGGTGCGCGATCAGGCCTGGAAGTTCGTTCGCCATCCCGATGGATGGCGTCAACTCTTTAACCTAGTGGATGATCCGCTGGAATTGAACAACCTTGCTGGCGCTGACCGCCCTGAAGAGGTCCGTCTAAACGACGAGTTGACTCGTCACATTAACGACATTGAGATGACGACCATCAATTTAGAGGGACCAAATCCTCGAGTGTGAAGCGGCGCTTAAAAGGAGAACCGACATGCGACGAAAAGAGTTGCCTCAACAGGTCGAGCAAGCGATCCGAGACACCATCCGAACATTGCAACCGGGGCAAAGAATGTCCGATGTTGCTGATCTCGCCCTGAAATGGCAGGTAGGATCTTATACGATCAAGTCGGTGCTAGAACAGCTGGCCCAAGAAGGGCTGATCGTACGGATTCCCGGTAAAGGAACCTTTGTGGCGGATCCAGGAAATAGCGTAGCCGCGTCGAAGATTACGTACGTCGCGGTGATCGTACCTGCCTTAGGACAACTAGAATCACGCATGGTCAACGCAGCCATCGACGTGCTCGACGCTCGGGGAATCGAGGTGATGATTCGGCTATCCCACGGCAACGCCAACCGCGAGAGTACGTTGATTCGACAGTGCAGAGCCCAGGGGGCAAATGGTTTTGTTATTATACCGGCGGATGGTGCGACGTACAGCGAAGAACTCCTGCGCTTAGCGGCAGACCATTGTCCCACGGTTCTATGGGACCGCTGGCTACCCGGTCTGAACATTCCCTGCGTCTTTGGGGACCACCGCCAAGGGGCGAGTCTGGCAGTTGAAGAGTTAGCTCGGTTAGGTCATCAACATATCGTGGCCGTTTCGGAAGTGCCAGTGCACTTAAGGCAGAGTCTGCAAGAACGCTGGGAAGGTTTTTGTGGGGCGGTCCAAGCGCACGCCTTGGAGGGGGTTCCGGTAGTATGGAACGCTGAAACCTTTGTGGCTGATCCGTGGCAACCCTCAGCCACCTTTTTGGACGAACTGCGGCAAAAGATCGTGGATCATCCGGAAGTGACGGCCTATGTTGCGTTGACCGCGGGGGACACCTTAGGGCTTGCTAAAGCCTTGACGGCCTTGCACCTAAACGTTCCTAAGGAAAAATCCGCGATTGGCTTTGGGTTGGATAACCTCTTCGATTCGCGGATATTTATGGATCATTTCCCCCAGGCTGGCATCCAAGGATGGACCTGGATCGACCAACCAGAAGATCAAATCGCTCGCAAGGCGATGGAATTCTTGCTCACTCCCAATCGCAATGACGAGATAGAAACGAACCAGCGGGCCCTGCCCATGCGCTTGCATCAGGGAACATCGTGTGCTTCACCACCCTTGGCTAGTATCTACGCCATGCCTCAAGGAGGGACAAGAGCATGACGAATTCGGTACTCCGAACCCCAAGCGCGCCCCGGGAACGCCCTGGGTTTCACCCAGCATGGATTACGTTAGGACTTCTGGCTCCCGCCCCGGCAAGGTCCCGTCAAAGTCCCGCAAACCCCTGTCATTCCGCCATTTTTTAAGGGAGTGGACATTTTCCGATCGATCGGATCTGGCGCATCGACTGATAGACGGCCACACCAAGTGGTTGCTTGTTTAAGGAGTCTTGGCGTACCGAAGCGTGGGGAGGGGGTATAGCCAATGCCGAACGCATTCGTTCCAACACCACACCAAGCGGAAGCCTCCATGCCGCTACCCAAGTGACCTACCAGTCGGTACCCATATCAGTTGATGCGCAAGAGCCGATCGATCGGTTATCGTGAACCTCTATCAGAAAAATTACGGACGAGATGATGGCCTTTGGTTTCTGCAGCCAGGGCTCGGTCGGATGAAGGCGCTTTGGCGTTATGATCGATTTCCATGCACTGAACTGGGCTGGGCCGTCCGGTCTCCGGGACCGACTTTCGGTCTTGATTGACCCTCGTCAGAGGCGAGGCATCCGTTTTCCCTTAGAGGAATTTCTCCTGTTGGCGATGGTCGCCGTATTGGCGGGCCAGCGGTCGTATCTCGCTATCAGCGATTGGATTCACGATCTGAGCCCCGAGTACCGCGAACGGTTCGGCTCCTGCCCCTGGGGATCCCGTTTAAGGTTCCCAGTGAACCGACTCTCCGTTGGACGTTGCCGAGCATCGACCGCGAGGCCTTTGACGCGGTTTACAATGCGTGGTTAACCGAAGAATTTCAGCGACACGACAACGCCATTGCCGTGGATGGCAAAGCCGTACGAGGATCTGGGCACGGCCGCCGAAAGTGGCCGGTGCAATGGCTCGCTGCTTTGGGGCATGCGACTGGGCAAGTCCTCGGACCAGTCGATGTCGACAGTAAAACCAACGCAATCCCGAAAATTAAAGATTGGCTCGATCCCGTAGACATTACGAACAAGATCGTCACCATGGATGCGCTTCACACCCAAGTCGAGTGAGCCCGGTATCTCGTCGAAGACCAACACGCCCATCCCATCATGGAAGTCCAAAAGAACCCACCCAGCTGATACGAAGCTATCGCGGCAGTGCCCTTGGAAGACTATTCCCGGCCGATGGTTACCCTCAATCAAGGGCATCATCGCATCGAACAACGGGTCGTGCGGACGTCGACCGTGCTCAATACGGATCTGGACTGGCCCTATGTGGGCCAGATCTTTCGAATGGACCGCTCCGTGACGGACCTTTTGGGGGAACACCCCTGCGGCGAAGTCGCGTTCGGCGTGACCGATTTGCGACCGAAATTCGCTTCGAGCCAGCGAATCGGGAAGCTCGTGCGCGGACATTGGCGCATTGAAACCCGGTGGCATGAGGTTCGAGACATGGCCTTGGATGAAGACCCACGCCAGATCCGGACCGGGTCCGGTCCGCAAGTCATGGCGACACTCCGCAATTTCGCCATCGGCTTCATCCGACGGATGAAATTGCCCAATATCCAACGCACGCTCGAGCATCTGGGACGTCGGCCGGACCCAGGTGTGTGCCTGACTCTTGAGCTAGCCCCTTCGTAGACTTCATCCATCGTGGCCTTCATTGTCCCGAAACCCAGGCGGGCACTTTGCTATGCTCACAAGGCATAGACCATTGCACCTCCCTATCCCTACCGGCTCGAACCTCTCTCATTCCGACGCCAAAGTCCAATAGACGCAATGGCAAGACAAATACCTTGACGGAACCCTGGATGCATACGCTTCTAACTCGCGGATGCAACGGAACAATCTGTCGACTTTCGCCGAGGTTGCCAGAATAAAAGATTTCTGAGGCCCGAGGCCTGAAAGATAGGACTGACATTGCTCAGATTACAGGGCGATCTCTGCAAGCGATGTGGGGAACGATTGGGACGGAAGGAAGGAGAGCGCTTCAACTGTCCTCCGCAGTTCCCAGGAGTCACCGGTCATGCCTCAGAATCTTTCATTTCGGTGCGCTGGTTCCCTAAATGAGAACCAGGGCCTTGGGTAAGGGCCCTGGTTCTTGTAAGCTGAGATTCCGATGGGCTCGAATTCGTCTGAAGGGAGCATCGCCTTGGATATCGCCTAGTAGTTAATCGTCACCGTCTGGGTCAGGCTGGAACCCGAAGCACCTTGGCCCGGTACAGCCAATGCCACCGTGGCCGTACCCGATCCCGAGGTGGGCGCCGTGTAAGTGAAGCTCGCAGTACCTTTGGATCCGCTGGTCGCTGAAGGCGTCACGCTGCCTTTCTTGTTCGACACCGAAGCGGTCACGTCCTGACCAGCAACGGGCTTTCCTGAACTGTCGGCTACCAGGACGTTAATCGACTGGGTGGCCCCGGGACTGACCGTATAGGTCGACGGTCCTACCAGACTTAATTGGTTCGCGGCCAAACTAGCCGTAGGCGCGTAGCTTCCTGCGGTCGCATTTACGTAGTACACGGTGACTGAGGTCTGCCCATCCGGGATGGTCACCATACTGATCGCGGCTCCGGTCGGACTGAGCCGGAAGGATCCCCCCTGGGACTGCGTCAAGGCCACGACTTCGCTGCCGGTCGCAGGTACGGGATTGCCGGCTATATCCGTGGAATTCACGGTCAAAGCCACCGGGCTATTGGCCTTTACGATCAGTGGAGCGCTGCTGTCGATCAGGGTGCCGTTTTGAAATAGGCCGACGCTATTGGCGGGACCCGCCTGAATAACAATGGCTGCTTGCCCGGTAACTTGGCTGCCAACGCCCGGAACGGAAGCCTGCAAGGTAGCAGTACCCTCAGTCCAAGCGTCTAAGGGGATGGTCGCCGTTCCCTTCGAGTTCAAATTCACTGTCAAGCTGATCGTGTTGGTCGCGCCGGGGGTCCAGGTCGAACGGTCGCTGGCTCCCTTAGGCTCTATTCCGCTCAATCCGGCCGGACTTTTCAACACCACGGTTTGGCTGCCCGTCATCGCGGCACCATATTGATTCTTCACGGTAACGGTCGCATCCACGGTATCACCGGCCAGGGCATAGCCCGAAGAGTGATAGTCCGTCCCCTGGCTTTCATCCTGAAGACTCACAGTGAGACTCTTGGCCACCGTTGAAGAGACCTCCATCGTGGCCGAAGGCGCACTTTGCAACGCGGCCGTCACTCCACTTTGCTCCGGAATTGTAGCGTGAAGCACCCAGTCGGCTCCTTGGAAACTCTCGGCAGCCAAGGTGGCCGTCACCTGCCCATGACTATTGGTGGTCACAGTGATCGGCGAACTCGACGTGGCTGCAGTGCCGTTGATCGTCGCCTGCCCATATGAGGAGTTATGGCTGGAAGATCCAACTGCGTACAGTGCTACCTTCACCCCGCTCTGGCTGACTGGGTTGCCATACGCGTCTTCAAGCTGCAGCGTATATTGCGCCTTAGGGTCGGTGATTGGCACCGTAGTGGTGCTGCTAGGACTGGTGAACGCCGCTTTGGCTAGCGCCGCCGCCGTTTCAGTCACGGTCAAGGTCTTGCTAGCAAAGCGGCCTTGGGCCCCCGACACCGGAGTGACAGTGATGGTGTAGGTGCCTGCATTCGTCCCGTGCCCGCTATCCGAAATGCTCACAGCTGCGGAACCGCTGGCGTTTAACGAGAGTTGGGTCGCACGACTATCAGCCTGTCCGTTGACCAAAATGTTGCTAGCGGGCGTCGTCGCTCCTTGCCTGGTCACAACCATCGAGACCGGCGATGTATAGTCAACCGGAGCGCCTTGGCTGTCTTGGGCTTGGAGATTGAGGGTGACCCCCGAACTGCCCTCGGCGAACGAATTCGCCGACAACGACGCCGTGACCTGCGACGGGACGCCGGCAATTACCGACTGTACGGTGGCCGTTGCGGTAGTTAGGCCAGCACTGGTCGCGGTGATGGTAACGGCCCCAGTCTTACTTTGCTGGCTGGCGAGGGCAAACGATGCCGAGGTATTGGTCTTGCCTGCGGGGGCGGCACCGCCATCGTAAGCTAAAGTGGCTTGGTCGTCGCTGCTGTTGACTAACCCCGCGGGGCCGGACACACTCACCTTGATGCTGTCAGTGCCACTCAACATCGGATATCCCGCTTGGTCTTCGACCATCACTGCAATGGGTGCCGTTTTGGTACCCTGGGTGTTCGCGGCGAGATACGTCGGCGCATTGACGATCTTCAGACTGGTCGCGGTTTGGGCGACGCTGGTAATGGTGGTGCTGCCGTATTGGGGCGCGCTGGCAATCGTCTGACCATTGCTGCTACTCAATGCCCGGGTGGTCAGGGCGATGGAGATGCCGGGCACCGAGACTTGGCCCACCTCGACGGTAGCGGTACCATCGGTGACCATTACCCGGATCTGCCCATTAGAGGGGGTTAAGGGGGTGCCATTTTGACTGTAGGTCACCCTCGACATGGCGTTCAGGTCGACGCTGCCGTTGAAATTTCCCACCAGGTTGCCGTTTTGGTCGACCACGTTGACGGTAACCGCGTCGGTGGCTTCACCGTCCGCGATCACTTTGCTCGACACTGGCGTCAGCGTTACCTGGTCCGCCTGCCCATAGACCACGACTTTCGTCGTGGCGGTCTCGCTGTCCACGGAGGCCTGCACCGTATACGTTCCGGCCGCGGTGCCAACGAAGGTGGCAGTGTCCGTGGTTCCAGAGACCAGTCCGGTCGCGTGGTTACTGCTTACGACGGACCACGTCACCGGGGCACTCTGAGGTACACCGCTCACGGTCAGCGTGTCCGATGTCCCACGGGCCACGTCAGCTTCCGCCGCCGTCACCGTGGCCGGTCCCGCTTCAGTGGGCACGCTCAGAGTCAGGCTTTGTTTGCGCGCCAATTGGGATTGACCGCGTTGATACTGAGCCGGCCCCAACGATTCCACGAGGACCTGGTATGTACCCGGTTTCAAATTCTTCGCCGTATACGTATCCTTTGTTGAAAAGGCTTGGACCACGGACCCATTGATTTCAAACTGGAAGTATGGAGCTGCAGTGGTGGCATGAATCACTTGGGCCGTAATCGTCGCTTGGCCGTTTTTGGCGACGTCATTCGCGGGACCCGTCACGGTCAACTGCGCCCTTACCGGCGGGGTAGGCACGGTCAACGTCAACTGCTGCTTTCGGGCCGCATAGTCCTCGTGATTGCGATACTGAGCCGGTCCCAGGGACTCGACCAGCAGGTGATAGGTGCCGGGGCTCAAATGCGCCGCCGTGTACGTATTCTTTGTCGAAAAGGCTTGCACCGTCTTGCCGTCAAGCACGAACTGATAATACGGAGCCACAAGGACGTCCATCACACGCGCGGTGACGGTCGCCGTGCCATTTTTGGCCACACCGTTCACTGGACCAGCCACGCTAAGATGCGGGCTACTCACTGTGAAGTGCAGTTCGGAGGATCGAAAGGCGTGCCACGCGCCCCGCCGTTCCTGGCCCACTCCCAACGACCGCACGGTGATCGTGTATTGACCCTGGTTCAAGTGGTCAAGCGTCAGGTGATTATTTGTCGAATAACGCTGAATAACACGGGCGCCTTCGCGAAACTGGTACATTGGGGTGCCGGTCGCTCCCGCTACATGCGCCGAGATAGCTGCATTCGCGCCTACCTTGAGTGAGCCCGTTGGCCCGGCGATAACCAAATGGGGCGGGTTGGCCGCTAGCGTCTGACTTAAAGGAAGTGCACTCATCGCAAGTAAGCTACCGGTCGCGGCAATCGCACCTAACAGCGCCAATCTAGAATGTTTGATGGACAAATCAACAACTCCTCATACGCCTTGTTATCAGAAGGCGCTGTGACGACATCCAGAGTACTGAGCATATGACCGCGTCATTCCGAGTGGAATCACCTTACGTCAGTCGCTGGAAATAACTGTCATTGTAAAGATTCGCAAGAAATATAAGGAAAATGGGGGTCTTGGGCTGATTTAAAGTTCAGGACTATGCTTTTAGCAATGATCGACGCGATTGACGACGACCTGGCCAAGCTAACCAAACTGGCCCTACCTCTTAAAGTCGCGAGGGTCTGTCAACATCGAGGATGGACAGTCCGTATGACGATGAAATCTTGCAATGCGCTTAATGCGTTCAATGCGTTCAATGCGTTCAATGCGTTCAATTATTTCGCGGCTTCGCGACCGATGGATGATCGCGACCAGTCGACCGATACCCCGCGATCACGCCAAAAATGTGGCCATGCTGCGGGCAAGGAGAGATTTGCTGGGTTCCCAGCGTGTGGTTGTGCGAACGGCACCAGTCTTACAGGGAGCGCGAATTGGGCTACTCAGAGTCTCTTCTGGTTGCGATGGACGTCCCCCGCATCGCTGGTGCTGGCCCTTTTTGCAACCGCATGTTTGGCATCTTGATGCGTGCCACGTCTTGTCCTGGTGGAGGGCCTTCTTCTGCGGATCCATGTCTGGCAAGGCGCCATGTTGTATCATACATTCTCAGATCAGTCAGGTGGCAAAGAAACGTCTCTATCGGCTTACTTTACGAAAGCTTGTGTCTTTAAGGCAAATTGGCCGATCCGACCGATTTGGCATTGGAGATGAGGATGACCCGTCATCTCTTGTCTAATGGCGCGTCATCCTCATAGGTTTCGGCAGCTTGACGAAATCGGCCAAAGTTTCAGATGAAAAATAGGAAGCATTAGATCGGGGGACCCAGGGAATTGGAAGACGCACACGGAGACAATAAAGGCCCTAATCCCCCGAGTATGGCGCCCTTTGGGGCCTCATTTTGGCCTAAATATTCGATAACGGGGGCGTCAGCGGACCCCGTGTGGCCAGAGGCTCTGGCGGACAGATGGCATGGGTGCGTCACGCACGCCATCTGTAAGTGCTCGGCGATACTACGCCAAGGACCTGGACTCTCGCCGCCAAACGAGGTTCCGGCAATGGCAGATGACTACAGATTTCGCTAAACCAGAGACAAAAGGCGTGGTCCATGCCACCGTGAGCTCACGCCTTCATAGCGGCATGGTCAAGGATCGTTTCTCTCGCCTCTCGGCCGGAGCCAAGGTTCGCGACGACTCTCTTACGATCAAGGTCGGCGCAATTCGTAGCAGTTCCTTGGGTTCTTCGGGGCGGTCCAAACGACGAGCCATGAGATCGACCGCTCGATGAGCCAACTGGTCTACCGGAACATGCACGGTGATTAGCGTCGGCGATGTGGGATGCAGAACTGGGGGATACGCCAAGTTCTGCGACGGCGGCGAAGATGGCCAACGCGGAGATGCAAAGCGGCTACGCCGTTCCCTTGAACTACAACGAGGCAGTTTTTCTGGAAAAGCCCGACGTTAGCGGTGCACAGGCTAATCCGTGGTCGTGGGGCAGCTTCTATCAGATGCAGTATCTCAAGCTGAAGTAGTCGCAGGTCCGACCGATAGGGAAACTGGGATTGAGAGAGTTGGTGCCGAAAAACCGTGGGGGCTGTCAAACACAGTGGGTCATCAATCCTGATGGTCTACGCACCCCTTGGAGAATCTGGGCCCTGCGCATCCGCTCCCATACCCGTCCAATCCCGCGAATAGCTACGGGGATCTTGAGAATGGTGATGTTGTTTGAGCGCGAGGTGTTCTTCAAGATCCCGGCGATGACGGGCCATGCGATGACATCGTGTGGCCCCGTTCGTTGCCGACCAGGGTTCCGAGCCTGAAAGCGGCCAGCGGCATCCACTCCCGTACAGGTCAAGACAGGAAGAGGACACCGTAGGTCCCTATGCTAAATGGCGAAGAGACTTTTTTTTCACAGAGTCTTAGGTTTTGGAAGGATTGTCCGTCTTTAGAGAGAAGACTTGAGTCATGAGACGGGGTTTGACTCCAAGCGACCGGGGTATTGGTGAGACAAAGCCCTTGACAACGCTTTGAACTTAACGAGAAATTGTACATGTTCGGTTGACCCGGCTTTTTTTCAAAAAGATAAACCATTTTTGATCGCACGGCTTAGGGTCATGTCCCAGTTTTTTGGGGGCCGAGAAAGTCTCGATTGCGTTGGTCGCTACGAATGAGGTGCCTGTAGCACTGGCCACATGGTGGGTGGGCAGTCGTTCACCAATCTAAGCCTGACGGGAGGTAGTCAGGTTGACGGTAGGTCTTCGTTTGGTCGAGGTTCCGAAGGCGTTGTGGGGTCCCCTTCGCCGCGACTGCAACCGGGGCCATGATCCCATGTCTGATATGAACACCACACACTTCCCTTAGGTCAGGGTTCACGCTCAAGCGGTGGCCAAGGAAGGAGAGAAAACGCCTCGGCTGGCGGCCAAGCCACGAGAGCCTCGACCAGAGTAGACGGCCCCATGGGCCACCTCGGGCAGACGAGACAGACCCAAGACGGATGGCCACGAAGGGCAGGCAGCGCGGGAGGCACGATCGGCCCTCCCACCCCGTTTTCGGCGGAGAGGGCGATCGGCCGTCTAAGGCTCGCTCGCGCTTTAACCCGACACGGTCTCCGTGTCGTTCGGCTGGACGACCGGAGGTGGCAGGAAAGCGGCCAACGCCTTGGGCCCTAACGGTTGGTTGCCATT